>CAYGRY010000069.1:0-13888 GCA_964352405.1 uncultured Halobacteriovorax sp. | reverse complement strand
TGAATGAAAATCTTGAAAAGAAAATCAAAGAAGAGCTGGAAAAAAGACCAGAAGCTGTGCCGGTCGAAGATAAACCACAAATTGAATCAAATCAGACTGAAGTTGATGAAACACCTGTGACTGATAATAGAATGCAAGATGAGATGAGTGGTAAGTATACGATTCAGCTTGGCTCGTATCGTACTCTTAATGAAGCTGAGCAATTTGCCAATGGTTTTAAAGTTAAAGGTTATAACCCAATCATTTCTCAAAAAAATATTGAAGGGCGTGGAACTTGGTTTCGTGTTTCTTTAGGCGCATTTGATTCTTTAAGCCAAGCCAAAGATTACATCTTAAAAGAGAAGGAATTATTTCTCGGTCAAGATTACGTCTTTGGCCAACTCGATTAGTCCCACTTACTTATCCTTAGACATCAGAACACTAATTGGAACATTAACACTGTGAGTGTTATCTGTTGCGTCATTAGCCGCTTTTGATTCAGGTAATAAAGGCATAATTGCAACGGCCATAAGAGCGATCAATACTAGCTTTTTCATAAAGCCTCCTTTTGTTAAATACAGTTTCGTCCATAAAAACGCTTTTTTGAAATCGTTTTTTCTTATCGTCCAATAGGGAAAATCTAAGAGTCCATTTTTGTAAACTTTAGGTTAAACTATGGTCAGTAATTAAGGAGTAATTGATGAATTTGTACGGAATTGTTATGGCCGGCGGTCAAGGAACACGTTTTTGGCCTGAATCTACGGCCAAAAAGCCTAAGCAGTACTTAGCCTTGGCAGGCGAGACATCATTACTAACTCAATCCTTAGAACGCTTTGAGGGTCTTATTCCAAGTGAGCGTCGTTACGTCGTCACTGTGAAAGCACAAGAAGAGTTGGCCAAGCAGCACTCTAAAAATAATATCGCTAAGAATGGTTTGATCTTTGAGCCGGCCGGAAGAAATACGGCTCCATGTATCTTGCTCGCTATCGCTGCATTAGTGGTTGAAGGCGCCAAGCTTGATGATGTTGTTTGTATCGTTCCTTCTGATCACGTGATTTTAAATGAAAACGGTTTTAAAAAAACAGTTGAGATCGCAAGCATTGAAGCTAGTAAGCAACAAAGAATCGTAACGATTGGAATTGTTCCAACTTTTCCGCATACAGGTTACGGCTATATTCAAAAGGCCGAGCTTCAAGGCGAAGCTTTCAGTGTAAAACAATTTAGAGAAAAACCAGATCAAGAGACAGCGAAGAGTTATCTTAAGACTGGAGAATATCTTTGGAACGCTGGAATGTTTGTGGCGCCGATTGGAATTTTTCTAAGAGAGCTTGAAACTTGCAGCCCTGAAACTTTTAAAAGCTACGCTGCTCTTGTTGATGCTCTTACAAAAAAAGATGAAAAACTTTTGGCGGATGTTTACGGACAAATGCCTAAGGACTCTATCGATTACGCCGTCATGGAAAAAAGTAAATTCGTGAGTGTCGTACCATCTCAATTTGATTGGAATGATCTTGGATCATGGGATGCGCTTGAATCAATCATGAAAGCAACTGATGGTAACTTCAATGTTAGTGGGGGGCGCGTTTTAACTCACGAAGCTTCTGGTAATATTATTTTTACTCCAGGAAAAACAACGGCACTTGTCGGTGTAAATGATCTTGTTGTTGTGTCGAATGAACATTTCGTTCTTGTCATGCCTAAAAGTAAATCTCAAGACGTTAAGAAAATTGTAGAGAAGCTTTAAAAACAAAAAGCCCCCCGTCATTGGGAGGCTTTCTGTGTAGGGAAGGGAAGGTACAGGAAATGCTGCTGTCCGTAGAGAAAATGGCAGTTAACTCTCGTGACTTATTTAGAATAGATTGAATTGGCTTGGTCGTTGTCACAACTAAGTTAAGACTTTGTAAAATAGAGATAACTGAGTGATATAGTGCGAATTCAATTTATTATAAATAGCGATAAATATAAATCTTTCTAAATACTTAGCTGGCATGCTCGATGTTTCTAGTTAATTTCTCAAAAATTGCTATAATTTTTAGTTATGGGTAAAAAGCCAGTTTCTAAGTTGATTCAAGTCTCTAATCTGAAAATATTAAAACACAGTGTTTTGATGAAAAATGATACCTCGGGCACTAAAGTCGAGGAATTAGATAAAATAACGATTTTAGAATTTAAAGACAATGGTGTGATTCTTTCCATGCCACCAGCTTGTTGTGGTGAAAAACATAACCTTTCATTATGTTTTATCTCGTTACCACTGCAAAAAGTCATTTCATCGTTTGAAGACGCAAGAAAACTTAGCGGATCTTTTGATGTTACAGCAAAAGTCACCAATATAGACCGACCAAAAATAAAAGAAGAAAACTGGACAATCACTTTAAGTTTTCTGCAATTCGATACTAAGAACTGGAAGGAGATTCTTTTTCTATACTTAGAGCAACAAGAAACCATTAACGATTTAAAGCGTAAAAATGCCTAAGGATCTTTTTAAACTATTAAGAGCATCTAACGAACTATTTAATCTTAATAGAAAGCTCAAAGGTATGGTTATACATCCTAATAAAACGATACGTGCCACGATCGTCCAGGCTTTAAGTAATATGGGGATGAGTGCAAATAATATAACTCTGTTGTCTGGAAATATTGAAGAAATTCGAAATACAATGGCAACCATTGGGCCAACAGTTATTGTTTGCAATGAATTTTTAGACGATACAGACTTTAAAGAAGTCTTAGAACTACATGAAAAACTATTTCCTTATCGACTTGAAGCAAGCTTTATTGTTTTGTCTGAGGATGGCAGTATAAGTGGTGCCACGACACAATTAGAATACTTTATTGACGGATATCTCTCAGTTCCATTTACCACTCAAACTTTAAATAACACGCTGATGGAGCAGTTCGAGTTGAAAAATAAACCTGCCCAAGGTGTGGTTGAGTTTAACCGCGCCAGAGAGCAATTTCTTCTTGGAAAAATTATTGCTGCAGAAAAACTTTTTTCTGAAATCACCTATATTGAAAGTATCGCTGCAACATGTTTTGCCTTTTTAGGTCTTATTGAAGAAATGAAAGGTAAAAAAGATAAGGCGCTTGAGTTTTTTAAAAATGGTGTTGAAGCTGATGATGATAATTATATCTCTAGAGCTAATTATTTACGTGCCTTAGAAAGTAGTGGTCAATTTGCTGAAGCCTATGAACAATTACAGGAACTATTACAAAGATTTCCTTTTGCCGCTCACCAGATTCCTTCGATGGTCAGGCTTTCAATTGCGACAAATAATCATAAAGATATCAATGATATTTTTAAAGCCTTAATCAAAGTTCATCTTTTACCTGATAAAGTTAAAAAGGCGCTTTCGGCCGGACTGGTTATTTTTGCTAACACTTTATTAAAAGAAGGTGAGGTTAATCCAGCTATTGAGGCCATGAATAATGCTTTAAAAACCTATCCCAATTCGACGTTGATTTTAAGAAAAGCATGCCTGTTATTTGCAGAATATGACTTAAAACGAGAAGCGATTGGTTTACTTGAAAACTTTTCTAGTAAAAAAGTTTCAACAGAAGATTTTAATGAAATCCAGCTTGAAGTTCTTTTTAAACTAAAAGATTACAAAAGCATTCTTAAAGAAGTTCCTAACGTCATGAATGGTCATATTACCAAAAGTAGTATTTACGAAATAATAATTCAAACCGCTGTTGCTTCAAATCTATCCGAAAATAGGGTTTTAGATATTGTAGATAAAGCATCGAAAGCTTTTCCAGAAAAGAAAGATCTCTTTAACAGCTATCTAGTTAAAGAGAGTACTAAAGTTTAAATCATCAAATCATTATGCTGGGTTATTTGCACTGGCTCATCGTTAAATTCAGGACACTTAGACTCATATTTTGAAAAGTCCCTAGACGTGGTTATTTCTTGAATACATTGGTAGCCCATTTTCAAGCTATTGGAGCGGGCGCAATTTGAAAAGATCACCTCATGCAGACAGGTCATTTTCTGGTTGTAGGAGCCGACTGAAGCAAGCTGCCTGATCGCCCTAGGGTAGCGCTGGGTTAGTCGCTTGGTGATCTCTTGAGACAACTTAAGCTGTGCTACTTCGATATGAACTTGAAAGCTTTCACCTAAAAGGTTTTTTCCAGCGCAGTTATCTTCATCGGCAAATCTTGAAATCGTGTCAGTGAATAGTTCTTTTGGATTTTTATTTTGCTCATGACAGTCACAAAATTTACCGGCCTCTTCAAGAAAGGCGAGGGTGCGCTCATCGAAGTTATTATTTCGTGCTTGCATAGAAAGGTTGGGGAATAGGCGATGAGTCTCATTAGAACTCATAAGCTCTCTTAAGCATTCACTGGCCTGTGCCATCATGCTCGAGCTTATTAAGAATAAACCTAAGGTCATCATCTGGAACATAGTCATAAGTCCCTCCAGATCGTTGTCTTCATTATAACACGATAATTTCATGCCCCTATGTAGGGGCAATGTCCACCTAGGTCGGTTACTTTTTACAGACTTGGTGGTCAATACAAAACACCTTTGTTACTAATGTCGAAATTCAAAGGGGAATATCATGAAGCACTTTATTTTCGCAGGCTTAGCCCTGTTTTCGGGATTAGTACAGGCCGAGGAATTAGGTTCAAAAACGATTAAGACGAAGATTTGTTTTGAGGCTTCGGACATCCTTAGCGATGACTATCGCTTTAATCAATTTGATCAAAAAAAATGTGAAGCTGGAAACTTTGAAGTTACAGAAAAACTCTACGATCAAACAACTTCAGAGCTAACTGTTCTTAAAATTAAGTTTGAATTCTCTCAAAAAGAACTTGAAGTTGCTGGCAAGGCCGTGGCGGTTAGAACTTTTAATGTCGATGGCAACGGACAAATCACAAAGAGTTGGAGTGTGAGAAGTACAAATCTCAATGCGGCTGATGATCGCAGTTATGCTTCTATTATTACTCAAATGTTTGATGAAGACTTTAACTTTGGCAATGGTGATGGTGGCGTCAGCCAAGTTTCAAGCTCGATGACTTTAGCTGAAGTTGTTAAAGATATTGAACAAGATTTGCCAAATGATGAAGACGAGGATGGTTGTAAATACGTTACAACAAGTGAAACCAAGTATGCGATTAACGACTTAAGCTATCAAGCAGATGACTTGGGTGAATATATTAAAAAGCTTGATAAGCAAGGCAAAGTTAAAGCCGTTGTAAGTCGTATCTATGATGAAGGGGAGAGTGAGTATTGTTCTAACTATTACTTTAGAATCCTTCTTGAAGATGGAACATATATTTACTTAGACCTCGACTTCACGACCTAGTATAATTATTGGTGGTTATTCATTTTGATGGCCACCGCCTTTAATTTTAAAAAAATATGATTAAGAATAAGATCTCATTTTTCTGGGGACTCATAGTCTTGGTTTTATGCCTTGGTCACCTTGCGTACTATTTCAGCACAGGCTGTTTTGATGTACTTAGAGTAGGACTTAAATGTGGAGAGGATGCTCATGCCTATGTCATCTATCATGCACTGCTAATGGCATTAGCTATTTTTATGTTAATAAGTTCGTTTTATCCTTCCAAGAAAAACAGTGAAGACAAAAAAGAATCTTTTAAAGAGTAAGTCTTACGGCAACGGATACTCTGCAAACACCCTTTCAAAAACTTCATCAGTGTGAGCAAGGCCTAAGTCTTTAGGTGTATCAGGTAATTGAATTGAAAATTTACTTTGCAGTATATTTTTAAACTGGCCGACTTCTTTGGCTTCAAAAGCGGCTGCTTGAACTTTAGCGTAAATATCTTCTCTGGTTTCATCGCTATGACTTAAAAGATGGTGTAGATAAAAACTAGAAAGATAGCCGTCCACCATTTTCACTTTATCTGTGACAACATCCTCGTGAACCACGAGATCACGAACTGTCGTACTAAGACGCCTTAGTGAATAAACTAAAATACCTAAATGATCTGGCAGCATCATACGCTCAGCACTTGAGTGACTGATATCGCGCTCGTGCCAAAGAAGGGTGTTTTCATCAGCAAGAGTGACGTGGGATCTAAGATAGCGCGCCATACCTGAAAGGTTTTCGGCTGATACGGGGTTTTTCTTATGTGGCATGGTCGAGCTGCCTTTTTGCCCTTTAGAAAAACCTTCATGCACTTCACCAACTTCACTTCTATGAAGGTGTCTGATCTCAATACTTAAACGCTCAATGGCGTTTCCAATTTGAGCACCAAGGTGAATAAGATTAGCGACACGGTCTCTTGGAATAATTTGCGTCGACACCGGCTCCACTTTTAAATCTAAAAGTTCAGCCACTCTTTTTTCAATCTTAGGATTTAAGATGGCGTAGTTGCCGACAGCACCAGAGGTTTGAGCCGTTAGTTCATTTTCAATATAACGTTTAAGATCTTGTGCACGTCTTGCAAACTCACAGTAATGACCTAGAAGCTTTTGTCCAAAGCTCATCGGCTCTGCCATCATGCCGTGGCTGCGTCCAAGGGTAGTTAAGTTCTTCAGCTCTTTTGCTCTTGTCGCTAGCTCTATTTGAACTTGTTTGAGTTCTTTTTCAACAAGCTTAAGTGATTTTTTAATCTGAAGATTCATAGCGGTGTCGATAATATCTGAAGAAGTCACACCAAAGTGAAACCAGCGACCTAATTCGACGGGAACTTGTTCAGAAATCATGGTGCAAAAAGCAATAACATCGTGGCGGGTGATTTTTTCGATTTCATCTACGCGTTCAGTATTAACCTTGGCGATCTCTTTAATCTTTGCTGCCGTTCCTTTAGGAACGAAATCAGCTTGTTCTTCCCAAGCCTGCAAAAGTGCCAGTTCGACTTCTAGAAAGGACTCATAGCGAGCATGCTCACTCCAAAGATCACTAACTTCTTTAATGTCATATCTTGAAATCATAAATAGACCTTGCGTAGATTATTTGCGTGAAACAACGAGCTTTTCAAAACGCTCACCTGGGAAGTCTTCAATACCAACCGTTCTAGCTAAAAGAACTTTTGCCTTAGAGTGTTCAAACTTGATTTCGGCCAAACGTGAGCGCGCCAAGTTTTTTTCTTCTAGTGCTAATTGAAAGTCACTAAAGCGAGCTTTTTTATTCATATAGTTTTCAAGTACGACATCATATTGCTTAACAGCGTTTAGTGATCTTGCTTCAAGAATTTCCACTTGAGTTTCATAGATCTTAATTTTCTCGTAAAGCTCTCTGGTTGAAATTTGACCATCAAAAGCTGCTTTTTCATGAGTCTTACGCGCTAATCCTCTAAGAAGTGCGCCGCGCTTAGTTCTTCTGCCGTTTAAGAATCCACCTTCACCAGTGATCGTCCATGTGGCGTTAACAGTAGCGACAACATCAATATCAGAACTTCCTGGAGTGGTTTCATAGCGAAATGAATTTCTGCCAGTACCAAAACGATAATTATAAGCCCCAAGATTGACTGAAATTTTTGGAAGAGGAAGATTATCTTTTCTAAGAATCTCTTCTTCACGCTGAGCGATTTCGGCCAAGGCTTTTGAAGTTAGGACATCTGGATTTTTTTCAATCACAAGACGATCAGCTTCTGATGCCGTCAACTTCACTTTTGTAAAACTTAAAGACTGATTTAAGACGTAGCGAGTTCCGGCCTGATCAGAAATACGATTGGCCAGTTGCTGGTTAGCTTCGACTACTAGCTCTCTAACGATTTGATATTCATCTTGCGCTTTTAGGTATTCTTGTCTGGCTTGAAAATAATCCTGACTATTGATTTTCTTAGCTGAGATACGTTCACGATTTAATCTATAAATAAAAGAAGCATGTCTTAGTTGATCTCTTTTAATATCCACTAACTCTTGAACCGTTAGGACATAAAGATAATCAATAATAATGTCGTGTCTTAATTCACGTCTTTGTTCGTCGAGGCGCTGTGAGCCGCGCTCAAAAGTCGTTTGTTGATTCTGATAGGCCAGATAATCACGACCCCAGTTATAAATAGTGTATTCACCAAGCTCAAAACCAAAAGCACCGCCTGGAGCCTTAGTCGAAGCTTCACCGGGAAGACTACCATTATGAAGACGAGCTAAGCGCTGTGGGTCAGTGACTAAAGTCATTTGCAGCGTTGGAAGCCAAAACTCTTCAGACGCATCTTTATAGTCGAGTTCAATCACGCGCTTTTGATAATTACGCTGTTGTTGTGAAAAGTTTTCGCGGTAACCCTGCTCAATCGCTTGAGATAAGCTAATCGGTTTGTACTGAGTAGGCGCAGTATCATCTTTTGATTGAACAAAAGATTCATCTTGCAGTTTAGCACTCTGCGCTTGCGCAAAATAGAGTGGCCCCGTCAGTAGAGCAAATAAAAGGATCGCGTGTGTGTGCATCGTATTGAAATTTTAGGGCAGGAGATACGAGATGGGAAGAAAAGTCTTAAAGCTGAATGCCAGGACAACCTTTTCGAATTAAATTTTCTTCGTCTCTTTGAATCTTGAGATTTACCAGTCGTAATTCTTTGCTAATCGCCAAATTATTGGCTTTTAGCTCTCTTGAGATCGATTTTTTTCCTTCAGGTGTAATTTTCGCCAAGCGTTCATTACGTGCTAGAAGGGATCCTAGCTTCTGTCTGAGGTCGACTTTTTCATTACGTTCTTCGAGAAGATTTTGACAACGCCTTGAGATGGCCGGATCGGTGATCACGTTAACAGAGAATTCATTTTCGCTATCGACCGTTTCGTGTGAATAACACGTCGCGCTTATTATCAGCAAAATAAAAATAATGCTTCGGGCCATATGAAGTTTTCTCCTAAAGATACTTTAACATATTTTGCCACTGTCTTGGCCATTTGTTACTGTAGGTAGGTTTTTCAGGAGTCCAAATCGTGCCCAATACTAGGCTTCGTGCCAACGCACTTGTCTTGATTCCCGCTCGCCATGCTTCATCCCGTTTTCCGGGTAAACCATTGGTGCCCCTTATGGGCAAGCCAATGATTCAAAGAGTATGGGAAAACGTTGCCCATTTTTTTGATGCCTATGTTGTGACCGATGATGATCGTATTGAAAAAGCGGTCAAAGCCTTTGGTGGAAACGTCGTTCGTGTTGATGACGACGTTGAAAGTGGAACTCTTCGGATTGCTTTAGCCTATGAGCGTTTCTTTAAAGATAAAGGCTATGAATTTGTCGTCAACGTTCAAGGAGACGAACCACTACTAGGTGGGGATGATCTTGAGCGTTTAGTGCAGTTTCATCGCGACTCCAATTTTGACGTGACGACCTTATTGAAGAAAGAAACCGATCAAAAAGAATTTTTAAATCCTAATCGCGTCAAGGCCGTTTACAGCGAAGCCAGTGGGGAATGCCATTATTTTTCAAGAGCACCGGTTCCTTTTCATCGTGACCAAGACGTTAAACATTGGTGGCTGCATGTCGGAGTTTATAGCTACACGCCTGAGTCTTTAGTCAAAGCTTGTCAGTTAAAGAGTAGCCCGCTTGAGCAGTTAGAAAAACTAGAGCAATTAAGATTTTTAGAAAACAGTATGCGCATTGGCGCTGCTCAAACCAAATCAATCCTACTTGGCGTTGATGTCCCTGAGGACGTGGCCAAAGTAGAGGAGCGTTTACGTGAATCCCTCTCCTAAGAATAAGAATAAAACCAACCGTAAGAAATTTATTTTCATTACCGGTGGTGTGGCGAGTTCATTAGGTAAAGGTCTAGCCTCGGCCGCTTTGGCAGGCTTGTTAGAGCGCCGTGGTGTTAAAGTCAGCATGCTAAAAATGGATCCGTATATTAACGTCGATCCAGGCACCATGAGTCCTACTCAACACGGTGAAGTTTTTGTCACTGATGACGGTGCAGAAACCGATCTTGATCTTGGTCACTATGAGCGATTTACAACTCTAACTCTTTCTAGAAAAAGTAATTTCACCACAGGCCAAGTTTATCTTCAGGTGATTGAAAACGAGCGTGAAGGAAAATATCTTGGAAAGACAGTTCAAGTCGTTCCGCATATTACAAATGAAATTAAGCGTCGAATTCATTTAGCCGCCGAAGACTCTGATCTTTTGATTGGAGAAATTGGTGGAACCGTTGGTGACATCGAATCATTGCCGTTTTTAGAAGCTATTCGCCAAATGGCAGGGGATGAAGGATTTGAAAACGTCCTCTTCATTCACTTAGTGCTTCTGCCTTATATCGCAGCGGCAGGGGAGCTAAAATCCAAGCCAGCTCAACACTCAGTAAAAGAGTTAAGATCAATTGGTCTGTATCCTAATATTATTGTTTGTCGCTCTGATCGTGAGATTGAAACATCAGTGCTTGAAAAGCTTTCACTGTTTTGTAACGTTCCAAAAGACAATGTCTTTAGCTCCATTGATCAAGACTCGATCTATAAAGTTCCACTGAGTTTTCATTCACAAGGGTTTGATGAGCGAATTTGTGAACTGCTTGGCATGTGGACGGCCAAACCTGATCTTAAAGAAATGGAAAAAGTGATTTTTAACTTTGAAAATCCACTTAGAGAAGTTCGAATCGGAATCGTGGGTAAATACACTGAGCTTATTGAATCGTATAAATCTTTAGATGAAGCCCTTCACCATGCGGCGGTTGCGAATCAATTAAAGCTTGCTCCCGTTTATATCGACGCCGAAGATTTAGAAAAAGGTGATTTCTCCTTACTTGAAAAAGTTGATGGTATTTTAGTTCCTGGTGGTTTTGGAGAGCGTGGAACTGAAGGTAAAATTAAAGCGATTCAATACGCTAGAGAAAAGAACGTTCCTTTCTTTGGTATTTGCCTAGGTCTTCAACTGGCCATGATCGAATTCACTCGTCATGTCGTTGGTATTAAAGATGCCACGTCGGAAGAATTTGGCGCGAAAGGCTCTCCTGTTATTCACTATATGATTGGACAGACAAAAGATGGCGCCAAAGGCGGCTCCATGAGACTTGGTGCTTATGATTGTGAACTGAGTAAGGGTTCAATGGCGCATAAAATTTATGGTGCTAATAAAATCTCTGAACGCCATCGCCATCGCCTTGAAGTGAATAATGCTTACGTTGATAAAGTTAAAGAAGCTGGCATGATTATAAGTGGAGTTAATCCTCAACTGGATCTGGTTGAAGTGATTGAGCTTCCAAATCATCCAAGCTTTATTGCTTGTCAGTTCCACCCAGAATTTAAAAGTCGTCCTTATACACCGCACCCATTATTCAATAATTTTATCGTCAGTGCTGACGAACAACGTAGAGACTCAAAATGAAAGAAAAATTAGAATTTTTTATCGGCCCATGTGTGCTTGAAAGTGAAGGACTAGCAATGGATATTGCTGGTTACTTAATGGAAACGCTTAAGCCCTTCGAAGATAAAATCACTCTTACTTTTAAAGGCAGTTTTGATAAGGCCAATCGTAGCTCATTTGATAGTTATAGAGGACCAGGCCTTGAAGCTGGTTTAAAAATTCTTGAAAATGTTAAAAAGAAATACGGACTTCCAACAGTCACTGACTTTCATTTACCTGATCAAGCTGAAGCTGTTGCAAGTGTTGTTGATACACTTCAAGTCCCTGCTTTTTTATGCCGTCAAACTGATATGGTTTGTGCGGGTGCTAAAGCTGTGGCCAAGCACGGTGGGCGTTTAAAAGTTAAAAAAGTACAGTTCTTATCTCCTGAAGTAACAATAAACATCGTTGATAAAGTCGCACCATTTTTAAGCGTTGATAAAATTCTTTTAACTGAGCGCGGAAGCAGCTTTGGTTATAATAATCTTGTGGTTGATATGGCCTCTTTTCAAATCATGAAAAGTTTTGGCGCTAAAACCATTCATGATGCTACTCACTGTGTACAAAGACCTGGTGGACTAGGTAAAGCCACTGGTGGAAAACGTGAACAAATTCTGGTTCTTGCTCGCGCTGCGATTGCAGCTGGTGCACAGGGGATTTTCATGGAAACACACCCTAATCCAGATAAAGCTCTTTCAGACTCAGCAACAGCACTGCCACTTGATCAAGTGGCAAAAATTGTTGAAAGCTTACTTAAGATTTACGAGGTCGTTTAATGCGCAATCTTAGAGAAGAATCAAAAAAGTTCACCGACAAACTTAAGAAAATAAAATGCTTAGCTTTTGACGTCGATGGTATCCTGACTAATGGGCAAGTCATGTGGGACGGCGAAGAGTTAGGCTGGAATAGAGCGACTAATACCGCTGATGGCTTCATGCTTCGCTATCTAATGAGCGCAGGTTTTACCGTAGGTGTGATTACCGGTGGTGATAGTCTTTCCGTTCATAAACGCTTTGGTGAAAACCTTGGCTTAAGTTTTGTTCATTCAGGCAATGATGACAAGCGCGCTCACTTTCAAAAAGTTTTAGACCTTGGCTTTCAAAAAGAAGAAGTGCTTTTTATGGGTGATGAATTTATTGATTTATCAATCTTAGAAATTGCCGGATTTTCTGCCACTGTTCCTGAAGCGAGTATTGAAATTCGTGAAGCCGTAGATTATGTCACTGAAAGACACGGCGGTATGGGTGCGGCTAGAGAAGTGATGGACCTTTTAAGACATGCTCACGGACTTGTTCCAAATCTTCCTAAATTTGGTGCGTAATGAATGATAAATTAAAAGAACTTTTAGATAATGAATATGTTTGGCCTACTCACTACACGTTTAAATTTATCGTCAGTAGTGATCGATTGGGTGAGCTTGTTGAAATCCTTGGCAACGGTGTTGAAGTTAAAGAATCGGCTAAAGGTAATTACGTCAGTGTTACTTTGCATGCCAAGATGGATTCCTCCGATGAGGTTTTAGAGCTTTATAAAAGAGCTGCCGTCGTAAAAGGAGTAATCTCATTATGAAAACCGCAGGAATTGTTATCGGTGGTGGAGCATTCGGAACGGCACTGGCTAGTATCTTAGCTAAATCAGTCGATCAAGTCGTCATCAAAGTAAGATCCGACGATATCTATGAAGCCATCAATAAAGGTGAAAACTCAATTTATCTTCCTGGGCTTAAGCTTCCTGAAAATATCTGTGCAGCAAAGACTTGGGAAGAATTAGATCAAAAACTTAATTGTCACGAAAACAAGCTGATCATTTCAGGTTTACCAGCGGCCGCGATTCGAGAGTTCTTTAGTGATAACAAAGAGCGCTTTGAAAAAATGTTTAAAGCGGGCATTCCTTTAGTCTCTCTTTCAAAAGGGATTGATCCCGTCACTCTTGAGTTGTCTGATGATCTGTTCTTTGATTTTTTCAATAACTATAAAGAAAATATTCTGTTTTTATCAGGACCAAGTTTCGCCAAGGAAATTATTCAAGAGCAAATCACACTTGTGACTTTAGCTGGACGTCATAAAGGCATGCTTGAAGATGTCTCAACACTTTTAGAATGTACTTATTTTAAAGCGCTTCCAAGTTATGATGTGAAAGGTGTTCTTCTTGGTGGAGCACTTAAAAACGTCTTGGCCATTGCAGGTGGTATCGTTGAAGGCTTAGGCTTTAACCACAATACTCGTGCGGCCATGATAACCAGAGGGATTGCTGAAATGCTTCGCTTTGGAAAAGTCTTCAACGCCAGACCTGAAACTTTTTATGGTTTGTCTGGAATGGGAGATCTCATCCTAACGACTACAGGTGAGCTTTCACGAAATAAAACATTCGGCATTGAGATCGCAAAAGGTCGAAAAGCCAAAGATATTATTGCTTCTCAAAGATCAGTGGTTGAAGGTTACAAAACAACACTAGCTGTTCATCAATTATCCAAAAAGTATGACGTTCATGCCAGAATCTTTGGCGGCGTTTATCAAGTTCTTTATGAAGATGTTGATCCACGTATGGTCATTGAAGGACTGATGGATTCGCCGTCACGTTTTGAAATCGACTAATTACTGACAAGCACCCGTAGAGATTAATGAAGCTCCCGCTTCTTTCATGACACACTCATTATCGTATGT
>CAYGRY010000068.1:12709-14208 GCA_964352405.1 uncultured Halobacteriovorax sp. | reverse complement strand
GTCTCCCAATAGCTGATGGTTTTTTGTTAAAGCGATGGTACAGTTTGGTTATGTCTGACGTCAAAGTGCTCGATGAGCAAGACCAGGTTCTGTTTGAATGTAGTTTGCAAGATGCGCAAAAGGCTTGGAACTATGCTCGCGATATGGAAGCGATTGGTATTGAAGTCAGAATTCTATCTCCAAGTCTTCCTGAAACCCTGGCTAAAAGTCTTGGTGTTAACGATGAAGACATCGCAACCCTTCGCCATGAACTTGAAGATGAACTCGACTCTCATGTGGGCTGCTGTAACAAACAAGATCAAGAATAAATCATGGAAAAACAAAAGCCGGCCTTTGTTCCTAAACAGCTAGTTCTTGTTTTAAAGAAAATAAGAAGAGCACTTGAACGTGAAAGTGTCGAAACAAAAGACATGATCATGACGTATCTAAAATTTTCAAGAGGATTAGCCACTGAAGACGAAATGAAAGCGGCCAATCTTCAGTTTCAAGATTTTTTAAAAACTATAGGTCTTGGAGTTTTTGCTGTCCTACCTTTTGCTCCACTAACAATTCCCTTTCTTGTTACCTTTGGAAAAAAAATTGGTATTGATGTCATACCAGATAGTTTTCGCGAGGAATTTAAGCGAGAGAACGACATCGATCCTAAGTAATCCTAAGTTCTTGAAATTCTAAAAATCACTTTTAAAATTGCCATTTTTTCGTGTGTTTCATTCTTTTTACTATCAATTATTTATTTGGCCTGTTCACAATTTCAACTAGTTAATTTTCCTTAGTGGTTAAGGGGTTATCCTATTAGAAATTAATAAAGGCGTGGTACGTATGAAGACATTAAGCCTAATCATTTTCCTTTCTCTCTCATTAACGTCAGTTGATGGGTACGCGAAAAATGATCATCATCATAACAGCAAGGCTAAATCTATTGTTAGCGCTGTGCTTAACCTTTTAAACCCGAGTAAAAGACCATCAGCAGGACAAATCATTACTTGGAATGGTCATCGTTGGGTTCCTTCTAAGTATGCACGTTATAAAAATCCTGGGCATGGAAGTTACTCTGGTGAGCAATTTGTTTGGGATGGTCACCATTGGGTTGCTCGTCCACAACAAGGTGGCGGAAATTCAGTAGAGATTACTGCAGGAGAAGGTTTACTAGCGAACGGTCAGACTGGTGGCGTAATTACCAATGAAGGAATTCTTGAAGTTGATGTTGGTACTGGTCCAGGTCAAATTCCATTTATAAATGATGACGGTGATGTCGCCATTCAAGGTTTCTTTGTTACTGGCGATGGAATTGTCTTTGCTGATGGTAGTGTGCAAACAACTGCAGCAGAGGGAATTCAAGGTCCACAAGGTCCACAAGGTCCTGCCGGTGTTGACGGTGTTATGGGTCCAATGGGTCCACAAGGTCCAGCTGGTGTTGACGGTGTTATGGGTCCAATGGGGCCGCAAGGTCCAGCCGGTGTTGCAGGTGCTGCCGGAGCTGTTGGTCCACAAGGTCCTGC
>CAYGRY010000068.1:0-12609 GCA_964352405.1 uncultured Halobacteriovorax sp. | reverse complement strand
GCAACTGGTGCTCAAGGTCCTCAAGGTTTAAAAGGCGACAAGGGTGATAAAGGCGATACTGGTGCGCAAGGTCCTGCCGGTGTTGCTGGTCCAATAGGCCCTCAAGGATTGCAAGGTTTACAAGGTCTTCAAGGTCCAGCAGGTAGTGATGCTAACGTCGATGTTGGTACAGGCCCAGGTCAAATTGTTCAAGTTGGATTAGATGGAAAAATTGCTGCGAGCTTACTTCCTGATAGTGCAGGTGGCGGATCAGCGGCGATTGCATACGTAAAAGATATTAAAGCTTCAGGTGTTCACGGTGGTGCTTGTACTGCTGGCTCTTGGATCACAAGAGATCTTAATACTGTTGAGGGAGATGCTTCAGTCGTGAGTCTTAGTGGAAACAACTTTGTTCTTGAACCAGGTAAGTATGAAATTGATGGCATCGTCCCAGCGTTTTTAAGTTCTCAGCATAAAACAAGACTGGTTGATACAATTAGCGGTGGTACTGTTTTAGTTGGTGCCACTGGTTTTAGTAATAATGGTGCAGCCTCAATGACACAATCTGTTCTTAAGGGGACATTTACCCTAACAGGGCAGACGATCATTAGACTTGAGCACCGTTGTGGTGGATCTCATACTTATGGCTTTGGTTATGCATCAGGATTTGGTGAAAACGAAGTCTATAGTCAGATCAAAATCGTCAAACTTAATTAAGATTTTCAAGCTCGCTTCACTCTTGATACACTTTAAGAGTGAAGCAATTATCTCTTATTATTCTCCTATTTCCTTTAATGGCTTTTGCCATCGACTTTGGTGACGGCTCACTTGGTAGCTGTACCAATGCTACCTTTGCTGCGGGTAACGGTGGAACTTATCAATGCGATAGTGTCACCATCACTGGTGCTGTAACCTTCAACGCTGGTCAGTCTGCGGTTATTATCCTTTCTCGATCCTCCATTGATATCACTGGTTCTGTAAGTTTGAATGCGCTAAATGGTGCTAACGGTGCTAATGGAGCGGCCGTCGATACAAGTGGAGCCTTAGGTGGTGCCGGTGGAAATAGCGGTGGCAGTTATCTTGGAGGCATTGCTAATAACGAAAGAAATGGTCGTTCAGGTAATGGAAATCATCCAGGCGGCGGAGGCACAGGTCAAATTTCAGTAGTCTTTTCTGGCGCTGGCGGCGGCGGCGGCGGTAACGGCAGAACAGGTAATTCTGGTGTTGCTGGAAGTGGTAGCGCAGGAAGTAGTGGAAGCTCTTCTTCAACATTAGCTGGAGGTTCTGGTGGCGGTGCCGGTGGAGCTGGTGATGATGGAGTGTTTAGTTATGCTCCAGGTGTTGGCGGCGGTGGCGGCGGATTTTTAACTTTAAAATCTGCCACTTCAATTAGTATTGCAGGAACGATAAACGCAAATGGTGGAAATGGTGGTAACGGTGATACCCGCTCTGGTGGCGGAGGCGGTGGTTCGGGTGGAACCATTTTACTTCAAGCTTTAAGTGGAGTGGATGTTAACGGCACTATTAATCTTACTGGCGGCACTGCAGGAGTTGGTCCAAGTGCCAACGCTGGTGGAGCTGGAGGCGTTGGGCGAATTCGCATTGAAACCTCTGGTGGAGCTAATATCAATACTTCTGGAATCACTCTAACTTCAGGAGTGAGCGTTGAGACCTCAGATCTCTTTGTTAATTCTTTTCAAGGCAAACTAGCTACTGGATGTGGCTCAATAGATATCGATAACAATTCTGGCGGGAATCAATTTTTGACTTTTTTCTTGATGATGATTTTTATTCTAGCGTTGCCAGCGATATCCAAAATGAAGCATTAAAGTCGTAACGCTGTAATCGCCTTCTTTTTCAATCGTTTGATTTTTAAAACCAACTCCATAAAACCATTTGCCTACAAAATATTTGGCATGTAGCCCAAAGGCCATTTGACCTAAAACACTCAAATCAAATTGAGTTTCAATATATTTATTATCCCAGACAAAGGGCTGCGCTAATAAAGAAGAGTGCAACGAAAACGTAGAGATTGTTGAATCGGATAACGTATTTGAATTAGCAGCACGTTCATAAGAAGAGAGTCTGTTAAAAGAGATACCCGCACCTACCCATACTGGGAATGATAAATTCAAGTCGTAACTTTTTTGTACTCCAATATTTAACGAGTTATCTTGGTAGCTTAAAGAATCAAAGGCCTTTCCACTAACCCAACTTAGATTAGAAAAAAGTCTGTAGCTTGAAAGTTCTCTTGAAAGATTTAAATTAAATCCGCTTGCTGTCATACCGGACAGATTAAAGTTTTGTCTACCTTTAGTAAGCTCGTAGCTTGGTTTTGAAGCCTGTAGACCGATATCGATATCAAAGGGAGAACGAAGGTTCAGGCGAAGTCTATACTCATTGACTCTAACTTCTTCCTTAGCAACCTCAACCTTATCTAATTTAGTGATATTAATTTTTCTTCTCTTACTTAGCAGCTCTCTTCCTAAACTATCAATAGCCTTGATTCTCCAATACCACTCACCTACAGGCAGATTATTTAATTCAATTTCATTTGAAGTTATTTTTTTCGATAGAATTGGATTCTTAAAGTTAAGATCCTCCGACAATAGGAAAATCCAATTTTTTACACCTGGTTTACTATCCCATTCAAATTCGACAATTGTATTTTGCTCAAACTCACTACGATGTCTTGGTGAATCTAACTCAATCTCAGTTTCCTCCCAGCCGCTTGGAGGGATTAAAGCTGTTTGCACTAAACTACTTGGAAGTCCTTCACGTTGCCATTGATCAATGGCCTTCACACGCCACCAGACTTGCCTTAGAGGCGCTCCTATCCATTGAAAGTTATTTTCATTAACTGTTTGTCTGTTGAGTAACTTTGTTTGATTTTGATCTGCAAAAATTTCGATAATATAAGCTTGAGCACCATCAACTTCATTCCACTCAAATTCAGCAGAAAAGTCTTGAGCATAGGCATTACTAATTAAATTACCGATAAAGCTCTGTGGTTTAAGCGGAACAAGCTTCAACTCACTTGGAGCCCTCTCAAGATCTGGAGCTGGTAAAATATCACCAGGCTTGATATTAATTTCTCTAACTTCAGAGTAAAGAGAATCCTTTTGGATTCGCCAAAAGAATTGCCCAAGCGTTTTAACCGGCCACGAAAAAGTGTTTCTAGCAATGCTAGAAACAACTATATTTTCAAATTTTTGATCTTTAGAAATTTCAATTTTTGCCTCACCAGAAAAGACAAATTCAATAATCTCTCCAGGGCGACTGACATTAACTTCGGCAAGGTTAAGTGGAGTGAGTAGTTCGAGCTCTGGTTGCTGTATAATTTCTTCAACCTTCTCCTCTTTCTTAATCTCAAACGTATATGTACTTGAGAGGACAATCCCTTCTTCATTAACAGCGCGCCAAAAATATGTTCCAACTCCAATGTCATCATCTTCTTCAATCAATGAACTTGATTCAAAAGCACTGCTTTGCGAGATTTGTATGGTAGGTGAGATATCATAAGACTTATCAGTAAACTCCCACTGATAATCAATTTCGATTTCATCCTCTTCAATGAATACATTTTCACTATCTTTGGGATTTACTAATTTTATTAATTTTTCACTAAGCTTAATTTCATTTGATTCGTTAACTTCGATTTGGTTATCTTGATCAAGTTCAAAGGTCTCGCCTGTGGAAGACTGGACAGACACATCACCGTTTGAACTTTCAAGTTTTGAGATACCGTTTGAGGTAGAGAGCTTTACTTTGGCGCTTTTTGAACTTAAAGAAATTTCTTTTCCACCTAAATTAACCTTTACTGCTTCGCCTTCTTTAATATCAAGATAAATTAGTCCTTCTTTAACTTGAATTGCTAAGCCACCAGAAAATTGGTCGAGTTCAATTAACGAGTTTGGTAGAAGTTCAAGTCCCTCACCGCGCTCGAGAATTAACTTGGCGCGTGATTTATCATAAGTAAAAAGCAAATCTTTCCGCTTAAAGGTTTGACCTACTTGCACATCATTCCAAGCTAAATTCCCAAGCGATTTGCTCTTAACAATATTGCTCAAGCTTTCAATTTTAGCGAAAGAGCCCGTGCCAGACGAGTCTAGCGATGATGGCCAGTAAAGAACCTTAGCACTCCAAACGGCCACGATGGAAAAGAATCCGACTAATATCCAGTCTAACTTGGAACTTTTCATTCTCCCTTCGTCAAAAAGTGTCTTCTTGTTCATTATAGTGGTCTTTGAGATAATATCTACGAATTAAATAATGGAAATTAAACAACTTCAAAGACCTATTCTCTTTCCTTTGAAACTCAAGCTCATAAGCTTGTTTTCATTGGTCTTACTCATAAGCCTTGCAGCCTATGCTCAATATGCATTAACTAAGTTTATTGAAGATAAGTCTGCTTATATCTTCAATTCAGTTCAAGATTCATCTAAATCAATATCAAGAGATATATCTAATACTATTCAAGAGTCTAAAAGAACGCTTCATATTATGGGGCTTTTAACTAAGAGTGAGGATATTAAAAATATTTTTGATTCTTCACCATCTTTCATCGATTATCGTATTTTTGATCTATCGAAAAATAAATTTACAACTGGAATTCTCGACAACTCAGGACTCTCTAAACTATCGATCGTAAAACAAGATATTGATAGAGTTATCGATAACAATTGGGGTCAAATTACCTCCTCTGAAAATAAAAACTTCTTTTACTTTTTTAAAAATAAACCCATCATCACTATTGCAACCAGAATTAACAATTCTATTCAAATTGCTCAAATTTCATTGGTTGAGAGTTTAGTACAAAAAAATAATGAGATTGATAATTTAATCATATCTCCCAGTCTAGAGTCTCTATCAGATGATTCCGCTCCAAACATTCTCAAACAACTCCAAATAGACTATCTAGACAAAGGAATTAAAAAAGGTGTTTTTGAATCTATTTTCAAAGAACAGCTAAGTCTAATCTCTTTTGAACAAATTAATCTTAATAGTCCTATATCGATTTCTATTATTAAAAAGTCGGCTGCATTCTCAGTTGCCGACAAACTCATTAAGCAGTCTTATATCTATGCAATCTTTCTTCTTAGTTTAGCCATTATTATTGGTATTCTTTTTTCAAGATCTTTAACAAAATCGCTTGAAACACTTTTTGAAGGTACACAAAAATTTGTGGCTGGAGATTTTGGAAATAGTGTTGAAGTAAAATCACGTGATGAGATCGGTGCTCTTTCTGATTCGTTTAATTACATGGGCAAGAAAATCGTTCAATTTATGGAACAAATGAAAGAGAAAGTACGACTTGAGCGAGAAGTTGAAGTTGCAAAGTTAGTACAAGATTCATTTTTCCCTAATTTTGAAGGATCAATTGAAGGAGCTGAATTTTCCGCGTTCTATGCTCCCGCCTCTGAATGCGGCGGAGACTGGTGGGGATATATTGAATCTAATGGTAAAAGTGCTGTCTTTATTGCCGATGCAACTGGTCATGGTGTTCCTGCTGCACTCATTACGGCCACCGCAAATTGCGCACTCCATACATTGGAAGAACTACTAAAGACACAACCAGAGCTTATCAATAAACCTAATCTCATGCTTGAATGGTTTAACAAAGCGATTTGTGGCGCCGGAAAACAGCTATACATGACGATGCTTTGTACAGTGATAGATAAAGAAGCAAAGACCTTAACTTGGTCAAACGCCGCTCATAACCCACCTTATCTTTTAAGTGCAAAACTTGATAAACCTTCTAGGCAAGACCTTATTCCCCTCTTAAGTGATCCCTCGGCTCATCTTGGAAAAGAACAAAACTCTTCATTTGAAAATAAAACAATTTCATATGAAGAAGGTGACCTGCTCGTTTTATATACCGACGGTATTGTCGAGAATACTAATAAAGAGAATAAGCCTTACGGAGATCGAAAATTTCATACAAGTATTACTCAGAACAAGAATTCAAATCTTCAATTATGGCAAAGTGCAATTACGCAAGAAGCACTTACTTTTAGTGGCGGCACACCAAGCGATGATGATGTAACTCTAGTCTTATGTCGTTTAATATCTAAACATACAACTAAAGACATAGAGTTAATAAATGACAGCACTGTCATAAGTCATCTCGATGCAAAAGATAGTATAGACTTTCTTTGTAAAAATACAGCGATCAATCATTTGATAGGTCATAACTCACCTATCTTAAGTCAAGAACTAGAGATGAGAGCTCCTAAAATCGAAACTCCTTTATTCTCCTGGCAAGGAGAAGCTATTAATGATTACAGGCAAGAAATTGATCAGTTTTTAAAATCAAAAGAATTTCCAGGGTGGTTTCAAAGTCCAAGAGATTATTTGTCATTAATTGGGGATGAACTTGTCACCAACGCCTTTAGTGATAAGGACTCACAAGTGTCGGTCAAGCTTTGCGTTGATGATTCTTTCATTATCATTGAAGTTCAGGACAATAAGGGAAAACTTACTAAAGATCAGATTTTAAAAGCCTTCAAAAGAGCAAAAGAAACACAATCGCCAAAGCAAGATGGACGTGGTGCTGGACTAGGTCTATATCTAGTTTATCAATCGACAAATCAAATCTGGATTGATGTTCAAGAAAATAAGTCGACTACAATTCAATGTGTACTAGAAGCAACTAAACGATATAAGAATTTCAAGGGAAGAGTTACATCTTTTCATTTCAAGGTTAGGGAGATTTCATGAGTTCAGGTCTGGATATTAAGATTAATCTAGAAAACAATATTGCCGAGGTTATTTTGGCAGGACGAATTGATGAAGATGCTAATTTTGAAGCACTTACATCATGCAATGCTGATTCATTTCATCTGAATTTTTCAGGTGTTAGTCTTATTAATTCATGCGGCGTCAGAGAATTAATAAATCTAGTGACTGCATTAACTCAAAAATCAAAAATCATTTATAAGAGCTGTCCACAAATAATGATTGAACAAATGAACATGGTTGAGGGGTTTCTTCCTGCTAATGCTTCAATTGAAAGCTTTTATGCCCCCTATTTCGATCCTGACGCAGATGAAGAAATCAAAGTTCTTCTTAAAAGTGATGAGATTTCAAATAAGAAAGCACCAACTAAAAAAAATGATTCAGGAACAGAACTTGAGTTTGATGCTTTAGAAGCTCAATATTTTAATTTTATAAAGTAGGATTCATGAGTATAGAGAAGTATAAACTTTTTGATGATCTATTATCTGGTGTTGTTGTCATTGATGATAAGCAATCCATTATTTACTTCAATCAAGCATTCTTAGTCCTTATACAGTCATCTCCTCGAGTTCTTAAGAGTACAAATATACTTTCAGAACTTTTTGATAAGAAAGAAGTCATTACAAAAGTTATTGAAAATGCTCAGAAAAATTCCACAGGTATTTCAGAAGAGTCGGTATTATTTACGAGCCAAGGTTATGGCCCAATTACTGTCGTTATAAAGGCTATTAAGGCGGACAACGATATCATCCTCTCTTTCAATGATTTGACTGTAGAACGTAATTTATATGATAAATATAAGATCCAACTTGAAGAAATCAAAAAAACCCATGAGAAAATTCTTCAAACTGACAAATTAGCAACTCTTGGGGAGCTTTCAGCAGGAATATCTCATGAGATCAACAATCCTTTAACTGTTGCCTATGGTTATGCTCAAAATATCGAGTGGGAATTAAAAGAAAATACAACCCTTGATAAGAATGAAATTATCACTTCAATAAATCGTGTAACCACTTCTCTTGAAAAAATTTCTTCAATTATTAATAATATGAAGTCTTATGTACGAACAAATGATGATCATCGCCAATTTTGTGACCTGCAAAAAGTTACAAAAGGCGCTTGTGAACTTACACATACTGGTTCCAGAAAAGATTTAATACAACTGGAAATCAACGAAATTGATGAGCCGTTAATTATTCAAGCAAACCCAGTAGAACTCGAGCAGGTCATTGTTAATCTTTTAAAAAATTCATTTGATGCGCTTTTAGATAATCAAATTAAAAATCCTTCTGTTAGTATTTCATTTACTAAAGCTGATCATTATGTTGGCTTCTCTATTGCGGATAATGGACCTGGTATTGATGCATCAATCGGTGAAAATATCTTTCAACCATTTTTTACAACAAAAGATATTGGTAAAGGTTCAGGTCTAGGACTTTCAATCAGTAAACGACTTATCGAAAAACACCAAGGAACACTTTCATTTGAAAATCAAAAACAAGGTGTCAGCTTTTCTATTCAACTCCCTACAATGGAAATGAGTAGTATGATAACTTCAGGTGGTTTCGGACCAGAAATCGGCGAAGGCGATCAAAAGAAAATCCTAATCGTAGATAATGACCCTTCTGTACTTAACGAACTTGATGAACTGCTTCAAGGAGCAGGCTATTCAGTAGTTGGATCAACCGGTGGAGATGATGCTCTACACATTCTCATTCAAACAGAAATTGATCTTGTTATTACTGATCTTGTTATGCCTAAGTTTTCTGGTAGTGAGTTGGCACAAAAGATAAGGTTTCTTGAAGAAGATATTCCCATTATATATCTAAGTGGAGCACTTGATGGAAAAGAAATTTTTCAAAAGGATAAAGATTCACTTAAAATTGCAACGTTTCTAACAAAGCCGTTTAATAATTCCCAAGTTTTAGAAGCTATTTCTAAAGTCCTAGGAGCTTCAAATGAGTGAAAGTAAAAAACTCTCAGTCCTTGTTGTCGATGACGAACAGCATATTTGTGATCTGATTGAGGTCATGCTTAAAAGTTTTAATATTTTTTCATTCATCGTTTCTTCGACTTCTTCAACTGTAGCTCTTCAAAAAGTACGAAATCAAGAGTTTGATCTGCTAATTATCGATAACCAAATGCCTGATAAAGACGGACTCAATATGATTGAAACCCTCTTTATGACATTAGGCTCAAGAAAGCATAAAATTATTTTTATGTCTGGGGCCATGCAAAATGATCACGCACTAAAGGCTATCAATCTAGGTGTTAAATGCTTTTTGATTAAGCCTTTTACGCGTCAAGGCCTACTAAAAGCTGTCATCAAGGCCCTTGGTAAAAAATAATTTACCCTGATATTAAAGCCATGGGATTTTTGTTATACTGTTTTGGTGAGATTTCAAAATAAAATTGCCGATATTCCTCAGATTGATCAACAGCTCGATGAGTTATCTCAATCAATTGAATCTTGTTATCTTTGGACTCACTTAGATGGACGCCTTATTATTTTACATTCACTGTTGATTAATTGGGACAAAGAAAAAAGACAGCTTAAATTTAGACTAGATAAATCTGCCAATCAAAGTGCTCTCAAAAGCATTACTGATCTTAATTGCTTTCACGAAGACCTTTTAAATATATTTAAATGTAAAATTGAACGAGTTGAAAAGGAAGCTATTGTCCTCACTGCTCCATCAACTGTTTTAAAACTTTCAGAATTTTCGCCATCGGATATGGCACCGGATGCTGATTCAAACGATATGGACAAAGCAGACTTAGATCTTATTTCTCAGGTTTTGCAAGTGATCAATACCGACTTAACTACGGTTGAAGATAAACCTAAAGTAGATGAGTCAGCAGAGAAAACTGGTTCCTACGTTTTTTCTAAGAAACCTGAAATTAAAGAGACCGCCTCTAGTCTAGCTTTCTCTGATAAGGGTGTTATTAAGGAAACTTCGGCCGAAGGACTTAGTGAAGCCACTACGAAAACTAAGAGAGTTATCCTTGGTAAGCCCTCGACGGAACCTTCAACTTATATACTTACTGAGGTCGAAACCCATGGTGTTTCATTTCAAACTCAAGTCAAAAATGAGTTCAAAGTTGGGGACTCTATTACTGTCTATTCTATTCTAGACACATCTTTAAGTTCACCCTTAACAGCTAAAATTACTGTTTTTAATAAACCTTCGGAGTACGCCAAGTACTGGTATGTTGAAGCGAAGTTTGATGTAGGTCTTAATTCCCCTGCTCTTTTTGAGCAGCCTAAAGAAAAAATTGGCATTAAACGCCAGTTAGCGGAAGATCAGTTTTCAAGTGAAGTATTTTATCTAATAGAAGAAATCACTACTCAAGAAGTTCATCTAATTGAAAAAAGAATGGGTGAATTCAAAGTTTTAGATAAAGTGTTGATTACTATTTTATATGGAAATCCGCTCAAAAAACCGATTCCGGCCAGTATCTCTAAAATTGAAGAAAAGGCCGGTAAGAACTTAATTACCTTAAGATTTGATCACTAATTCTTAGTGAACATCATTGATTGAATCTATTTCATTGCCATTTAACTGAGCAAAGTTCATTACATCATTTTTTAAAAGTTCTGATAACTCTTCTGGAATCTCAGTTGCTTTATACTTTTTACCATTTGAAAGGCGGATCCAATAAGCTTGAACTACTCCTGCTTGAGTTGCCACATTGATTGGCTTAACTGAAACAAGGTGAGCGAGATTGATAAGCATCGTTACGCCAAGACCTTCGACTAGGCTGTCTTCTTTATCTTGTAGTAACTTGAATTTTTTAATATTCGCGATCATATCAATCTCCAAACCTTTATGAATTATAGAAGACCAAAGAGTCTTTTAAAGAATCCAATAATACCTGTAAATTTACCGAGTTTAACTTTGCTGATACGGCTTACTTCTTCACCTTCACAACCAGCACCACCAACTGACTCACAGACGTTAGAAACATAACAGCCTTGTTGCCAATCATAGACGTAGTCTTTAGCGCCACGAACTAGAATTCCTTCAATAGCTCCTGAAGTTGCGTTAAATACTGCTGAACCTGAGTTTCCGCCGTATGTATCCAAATCAGTTAGAACATACTGATCAGCACTATTTTCAACAACTGTAGCACCGTCTGAAATTTTCGTTGTTAAGCCAGATGGATGTCCAATTACAACTAATTCATCACCAACACTTGGACTTCCACTTTTTCTAAACTTAAGTGGTTTTCTATCTTTAACTTTACGATCTAATTGAATAAGAGCGTAGTCAGCTTCTGAAATAGGATCAAGCGCTTGGCGAATGATCTTTTTACAAGAGTAAACGCTTGATGATGGAAGCTTTCCATCATTAACTTCACCTTCTCTATAGTCAAAAACCCAAGAGTACTTATCACATTCTTGTTGTGAGCGAACGCAATGTCCTGCAGTCACAAGAAGATCTTTTGCAATTAAAAATCCTGAACATCTAGCGATACTGTTTTGTGCCGCAAACTTTTCAGTTGGACAAACACCCATACCATTTTCTAAGGATTCAAAAGATAGAATGGCATCTGATCCTCTAATCGTTAGCTTGCTCTTATCAATTTGAGCTGCCGTCGACATCGCAAGCTTTATAAAGAGGGGGTTATTTGAATCCGAAACATCAACACGATTATCTTCACCGTAGATGACTTTTGGAATAGCACTACTCATGTCTTGTGCGTAGACAGATGCACTTGTTAAAACTAATGCGCACGAGGCGATAAGTTGCTTTTTCATTAAATGACCCCTTTTGGACAATTGGCAACGGATTTAGCTATTCATCCCCCAAAAGACGGCCTGTGTCATAAAAAACTGCATAAGCTGAAATAATTACAGTTTTTCTATGGCTAAATTCATGGATATTTATTGAGTCTGTAGATATTTCAAACTCTTAAACTAGTTTAACGAGGATTTTTTTAGACCCATCTAACATAGCGCCACCAACACAAATAACAAGGAATTAATTATGAAAACGATCCTATCTACTCTTTCAGCAGTTTTAATCACACTTAATTTTGCTCATGCTAATGGCCTGATGGAAACGAACTCATCAAGTGTTATAGGACTTATGGCCCACTCACAGAATTCAAAAGAAGAGTGTGAACAAATCCTTAAGGAAAGTGTTGATAGATTAGAAAAGAGTGGAAAATTCATCGTAAGACGCAGCCATAGCTGCCAACTGGACCCAAATGGACGAACAACGGGCGTCTATGTGGCAAACATCGTTATTTTAAAATAGTCATTCATAATAAAAAGGCCTGAGCATTCGCCCAGGCCTTCAAAAAATCAGATCGTAAAAACGATGACTTATTCTTTAACTTGGAAATCTTTTAACTTATCAGCCATTGTGCTCTTCTTAGCTGATTCAGTTGTACCAGCTCCGTTAGCAGAGTTAGCTGCAGACTTCATAGAAAGACCAATTTTCTTAGCTTCCTTGTCGACTGAGATAACCATTACTTTTGGAGTGTCACCTTTCTTAACAACATCTTCTGGCTTCTCAACACGCTCTTCTGACATTTCAGAGATGTGAATTAGACCTTCGATACCTGTTTCAAGTTCAACGAAAGCGCCAAACTCAGTAACACGAACAACTTCAGCTTCTAGAACGGCACCAACTGGTAGACGCTCTTCGATTTTCTTCCATGGATCTTCTTCAAGTTGCTTCATACCTAAAGAGAACTTTTGGTTTTCTTTATCAAGAGCGATAACCATAGCAGTTACGTCTTGGCCTTCTTTAAACTCATCATTAACGTTGATGTTTTTGCGAGTCCATGAAAGGTCAGATACGTGGATAAGAGCATCAACTTCTTCACCTAGGTCTACGAATACACCAAAGTCGACGATTGATTTAACTTTACCAGTAACTT
>CAYGRY010000067.1:0-14644 GCA_964352405.1 uncultured Halobacteriovorax sp. | reverse complement strand
GTTCTGTTCAAAACCTTCTTCAGGTTCCTGGTATCAGTGAAACTCAAGCTCAGGTACTTGTTCAGCACGACATCGTTGCTGTTGGTGATTTAACTGTCATGAGCGCAACCGAGCTATCTGGAATTTTAAGTGTATCTGAAGATGATGCTCAAAAACTCATCACTGATACTCTTGCTGCTGTTGAGTCTGGAACGATTGATCTTCAACCTGAAGAGGAAGAAGAGTTGATCTCAGCTTCTGCTGTTCCTACTTACCGTGGTCTTATCGATAAGAAAGACGGTGATGAAGATGAGCAGGGTGATAAATTCTCTGAAGCGGAACGTCGCTTAAGAGAAGAGCTTGCTGCCTTTAAATTAAAGTAATGGATTTGTTTTTAGTTTTTTAAGTTAGTTATACTGGAGCTTTTAATGCCGATGAAGATTTTTGACCTTGCTAAAGAACTTGATATGGGGGCAATCGACCTCGTAGAAGCGCTTAAAGCGAAGGGTTTTCCTGTACGTAACCACATGACTGCACTTACTGATGAAGAAGTAGCCCAAGTCATGGCCGAGTATCGTAAGAGCGAGCCTGAGGCTAAAACAGCAAAGAAAAAGACTGCTAAGAAAAAAGCAGGAGCAAAGAAAAAAGTCGTCAAGAAAAAGGTTGTTAAAAAATCTGGTGAGGCTGAAGAAACTCTTGCTGCAGATGCTCCAAAAACTGAAAAATTCGAAGAGACTGTTGCTGTTGAAGCAAAAGCTGGCGAAGTCAAAACTGATGATGATTCAGCTGGTAAAGAGGAAAAGAAAACAGTCACTAAGAAGAAGAAAACAATTGTTCTTAGAAAGGGCGGAGAGCCTGATGATGATGAGCCTACTGCTGGTGGATCATCGGCCAAGGGTGGATTAAGAGTTGTTTCGATGCCTAAGAAAGTTGAAGCACCTGTCGCGAAAGTTGCAGCTAAAGCTGAAGCAAGTGAAGAGACAAGCGAAGACAAACCTAAGGAAAATGAACTCTATAAAGAAAAAGTTCACCGTTTTACTCCTGTCTTTATTCCTGAAAAGGACGAGTCAGCAGCTGATGACGACGGTGAAGTCAAATCTAAAGCTAAAGGAAAAGAAGAAGAAGAAGATGATGATAAAGGTAAGCGCCGTTTAGGTGGATTAGCCTCTATGATGTCAGGTAAAAAACCTGTTACCAGTAAGTCTGAACTTCTAAATACCACTCGTGCTGATAGTGAACTTAAAAGTTATGCTGCCCTTTCAGGTAGTGGTATGCCAATTTACGTTCAACCAAAACGTAAAAGAATCTATAGTGGTCCAACCAAGAAAACTGAAGTGACTGAAGTTAAAGATGCCAAAAGAGTTATCACTCTTCACGATGGTGGTAAGTTAGTTGATGTTGCTAAAAAACTTTCAGTGAAGTTTAAAGAGCTTGCTGATAAGTGTTTGGACCTTAACCTTTTGATTAAGCCAGATGATTATGTCGGAATTGATCTAGCTTCTAAAATTGCAGCAATGTACGACTTTAGAGTTGAGAACAGAGCTTTTGATGAAGATGAAGTTTTAGGTAAAAATGACGACGTCGATACTTCTGCTTGGCCTCTGCGTAACCCAATCATCACGATTATGGGTCACGTTGACCATGGTAAGACGACTCTTCTAGACCATATTCGTAATGAGAAAGTTGCAGCTGGTGAAGCTGGCGGTATCACTCAACATATCGGTGCTTATAGTGTCGAAGTAAAAGGTAAGCAATTAACGTTCTTAGATACTCCTGGTCACGCTGCTTTCGCGGCCATGCGCCAACGTGGAGCCGATGTTACTGATATTGTTGTTCTAGTTGTTGCCGCTGATGATGGTGTTATGCCTCAGACAGTTGAATCAATTAAGTTCTGTCAAAATGCAAAGAAGAACGTCATTGTTGCTGTTAATAAAATGGATAAAGAGGGTGCAAACCCAGATCGTATTAAAACAGCATTATCAGAGCATGGAATCACTCCTGAAGATTGGGGTGGTGAAACTCAATTTGTTCATATCTCAGCACTAAAAGGTGATGGAGTGGATGAACTCCTTGAAGGTATTGCTCTTCAAGCTGAGATGATGGAACTTCGTGCTGATCCAACGGGATCTGCACAAGGTGTCGTTATCGAATCTAAAATTGAACCAGGTCGCGGTCCTGTTGCTACGATTCTTATTCAAACAGGAACTCTTAACAAAGGTGACACGATTGTTGCTGGTGAGACTTATGGTCGCGCTAGAAGTCTTGTTGATAGTACTGGTAAACAACTTAAAGAAGCTGGTCCATCAACTCCAGTTCAAATTCTTGGTTTAGCAGATGCTCCAAGTCCAGGTGATCTCATGGACGTGGCTAAAAATGAAAGAGAAGCTAAGAAGGTTGCAGAAAATAGAGCTGAAGAGCGCAGAATGCTTACAACTGGTCCTGCTAAGAAGAAAGTTTCTCTTGAAGACTTCTTTGCAGCAGCTGCTGGTGAAAATGATGAAGCCAAACAGCTTAATCTTATCATCCGTTCAGATGTTCAAGGTTCATACGAAGCTATTAAACAATCTGTTGAGCCTCTATCTTCAAAAGAAGTTGAAGTTCGCGTGATTAGTGGTGGCGTTGGGCCAATTACTGATTCTGATATTCAACTTGCTGATAGCTCAGGCGCATTCGTCTTTGGATTCAATATGCGTCCACTAACGACAGCAAGGAAGCTTTCAGAGCAACTTGGAATTGACGTTAAAACTTATACGATTATTTATGAACTCATTAATGACGTTAAGCTCGCTATTGAAGGGATGCTTGAGCCTGAATTTAATGAAGAATATATCGGTCGCGCTGAAGTTAAAGAAACATTTACTGTTCCAAAAGCTGGAACGATTGCTGGTTGTGTTGTTGTTGATGGCAAAATTGCAGTTGGCTGTAGTGTTCGTCTTCTTCGTAACGGTCAAATTATGCATGACGGTAAGATGTCTTCTCTTAAGCGTTTCAAAGATGATGCTAAGGAAGTTAAAGTTGGCCTTGAGTGTGGTATCGGGCTTGAAAATTATAACGATGTTAAAATCGGCGATACTTTCGAGTGTTATATTATGCAAGAGCGTAAACGTACTTATGATGACCTTGCTAAAGCAGAAGCACAAAGTGGCAATACCCAGCCAACTTTGTAATAGGTAATCATGGCCAAAGCTAAAAGTTTTAAAAAAACAAAATTTGAAGAGCGTCTACTGCATGAGATGAATGGCATGCTTAGACGCGAAATCTCTGACCCAAGAGCTGCTTTTTTAAGTTTTACTAAAGTTGAGTTATCCCATGACTATTCTGTCGCCAATGTTTATTGGGATACTTTTGACGTTGAAAAAAAAGGTGATTGTACTGAAGCTGTAAAAGGTCTTGCTGGTAAATTTAGATCACTTTTAGCCAATGTTTTACAAGTTCGTCATACTCCTCAATTAAAATTTGCCTATGATAATCAATTTGAAGCGCAAGCTGAGATTGATCGATTATTAAAAAATGACCTTACTTCAGGTGAGGAAGATCTATAAAATGAAACCTGCACCGGCGCCATCGCCTGCAATGGTTTTTGCTCTTCATAAACCTGCAGGCCCAACTTCTTTTGATGTTGTTCATCAAGCCAAAAGAATCCTCGGTAAATCTGCTCGAAAAATTGGTCACTTCGGAACTCTTGATCCTTTCGCTGAAGGACTTATTCTTGTCGGAACAGGTGGCGCCACAAAACTGGCCGATCGTTTTCATAAAGACTTTCCAAAAACGTATACAGCGACAGGAAAACTTGGTGTTCAAATGGATACCGGAGATAATACCGGTGATATTTTAAAAACATCACAGATCAATCAAACCACCTTAGAAAAATGGCAAAACATTGCAGATTCTTTGGTCGGGGAATATTGGCAAGCTCCTCCCGCTTTTTCTGCCACTAAACATGAAGGTAAGGCTCTTTATGAGTATGCCAGACGCGGGATCGTGATTGAAAAAGAACCAGTCAGGCGTGAAATCTATAAATTAAAAGTTTTGAGTATTGAGAATGAGTTTGTTCATTTTGAGGCACAAGTTTCAAGTGGCACCTATATCAGAACTTTGTTTGAGGATATGGCCAAGGCCTGTGACAATATCGGCCATTTAATTAAGCTAAAACGTACTCAAATTGGCGATCTGATCTGTCCAGATGCTCATGGAGAGCTCAAAGCGTGGAACCATGAGACACTAGAGAGTCATTGGATGCCATTTGACGAGCTGCTTCAACTAGGTATCATTACTTTAGAAGGGCGTGATCTAGAACTGTTTAGTAATGGTCAATGCCTTACTAGAGAACAGTTTGCTGGCCATGAAGGCGAGGTTTGGGTGGTTAAAGCGGACGGCGAGATGATGGCCATGGGGACGATTGAGAATAATGTTCTAAAAAGCTCGATCATGTTTCCTGGTGGAGCTCCAAGTCGGCTGTTAGACAAGAATCTAAAATTGAAGTTATCTCACTGATATTCTTGGCTAAATGGCTTGTTAGCGTTAATATTATACAAAATTAGATCTATGTTTTTTTGAGATTTTAGGAGCATTCGTGAATACCTCATTAATTGCCGGCGGCATCGCACTTTTACTAGCAATTGGATTAGTCATTGGGCTTGGGGTTCTAAGTTTACTTTCAGGTGCTTTTCACTTTCTTTTCGCTAGTCCTAAACTAACAATTTTAAAAACTCTTCACGGCGCCAATGGTTTTGCTTTTGCGTTTACTTGGAATAGTGCTCGCGAGCCGGCCAAGTTTGATATGATTCGTTTTCGTCTATTCAACCCATTTGGTTCAATCACTCAAGTTGATGTCTCAAAACAATTTGATGTTAAAGACGATAACTTTGCTCTAGACCTTGAGCTTGGTGATTCTTATGGTGCTTTTTTAAAAGCAGATAACTTTGATAAAGCGCTTGTTCAAATTGAACTTGTATCTAACAAAGATAACGTTACTCATCAGTTCGAAATGAAAGGCTCTCAGTTCATGTCAAAAATGAACGATGCAAAACTTTCTGCTGGTGAATTCGAAAATGGTGTTTCGAAAGCAAAAGTAAAACCTCTTTATCAAACTGTGGAGAGATCTTTTATTGCAGATCCTCTTCCAACAACGAATAAAGTTTTAAAAGTTGCGACTAATCCGCAGTTCGCCGAGTTTTTTGGTGGTTCTGGTGGGGGTGCAGCTAAGAGTGATACTCCAAAAGAGAATTTCTCAATTGCTAAAGTTTGGATTGAGCCAGGTTGTATCGTTTGTAATGCATGTGAAGACATCTACCCAGAAGTCTTTGAGGTCACGGCCGATACTTGCTTAATTCGTCCTGGTGCTCCACTAGATGATGGCCTTAAGGTTCAAGAAGCTGCAGAAGCCTGTCCTGTGGAAGTTATTAAGTTCACAGCCTAGTTTTTTGGTCAATTTCCCATTCTCATCCTGATGTATTTCTAGGCATTTATGTCTTTCATTGATCTTAATAGAACTTTGATAAACAATGGCTTATGAAAAATTCTTCTAGCAAAATCATTCTGTTACTTTCAGGCTTTCTTATTCTTGACCCATTTTTAAGAATCTTATCTTTTAAGATTTCTACTGGAATGGACTGGGCATTGATCTGGGATAATATTGTTGAAAACGGAAACGTTAGTGTTTTTCGTTTTATGGAATTTTGGATTTTCACTCCGCTTGCAGGTCTTTTTCTTTTAACGCTTTCTAGATTTGCCAATATCATTTACTCAATTCTAACTCTTTATAAGTTTTACTCCTTGATGACCTATACTCCTTATGATTGGCCTTATTTTGCGGCAAGACCGCATTTTGGTGCCTTCTGTATTATCACGGTCAATCTTCTCTTTGTTGGTATTCTCATGTGGCCGCTCATGAAAAAGTATATCTTCAGTTATCATTTCAAAGATGTTTGGGATGCTAGGGGACGATACGAAACAAACTTCAAAGCGACATTGTACTTGAATGGTCGCGAAGGTTTTTCGTGTGGCAGGATTAAAAATATCTCATCTGGCGGAGCACTTCTCAATATCACAGATATTAAGATCCCCATGGCAAAGCCTAAAGATGAAGGGATTCTTATTATTGAAACGTTCTCCAAAGAACATCTCTATTTTGATATTGAGCTCGTCAATACAAGTATTTCTCCTAAGGGGGATATGGTCGGCATGGAGTTCGTCAATATGGGGCCTAAGATTTCGCTAGCACTTTTAAATATACTGATTGATTTAAGGGCGAGCGATGCAGAGAAAGAAAAAAGGACCCCTTCCGAGGTCCTTTAGTTGATTACTGTCTGATATGCGTTGGTAACAAGTCTAAGTTAGTTCTGTACAAGCTATTCTTACCTTCAAGTTTTCCGGTTAAGAAGTCACGAAGGATACTAATATCTGACTCGTAAGCTGCCTTAACATCATCACTGGCGTCTGCTGGAGCTTTTCCAAGTGTCGCTACGATAGCTTCAACTTCTCTAAGTCCTTCAGCTCCAAGTGTTGAGGCTTGGAATGTTTGTTTACCAAGATCTTCTCCTAGCATCTCAACCAGTTGCTCTTCAGTGAACGTTGCACCTTGAGCTAATAGGCCTGCCAATTGATCTAGAAGACCATCTGGAAGTGTTGCTGCTGCAACTTGTTCAGCACTAAAGTCAGCTGGAAGAGCTGGGTTAGAGCGATCTTGGAAGATAGCTAAAACTTTTGCCTGACCAAGACGATTAAGTGTTGGACCAGCAAGAACTGAATCAATCATCACTGTTGCAATCTGATTCACATCACCTGCACTGTATAGTTTCTCACCAACTCTTAGAGTCTTTAAGTAACGATTATTGAAAGTATCGGCAATATCATTCTTTCTCACAGTGAAAGCATTGATAAGTTCTTTACTTTGCTCGTTCATAAGATCGTCATCAATAATTCCCCAATCTTTAGCAGTTTGAAGAAGTGCTGTATTAAGAAGTCCTTTACCGTCACGTGGAAGGTTCGTGAAACTTCTAATCCATCCTAGGCCATTAAGTGGGCCATCAACGATATAAGAGCGATCGATACTATAATTCTCTTCGTACTCAGCACCGTTTTCCATTTTAAATGGAACCTTTTCAACTAAATCAGTTCCCATTACAAGATGCTGAATGAAGTTAAATACTTTTGGAGTCAGGTAGCTGTTCTCTGCAAGTGAAGCAAAATTATCATCAGTTGTTGGACGACCAGTCTCTCTTTGAAAGAGTGATTTCATCGCTAAAACTTTATCAACCCATACACCAAGAACAAAACGATCTGAAGAGTAAATATGTTGTGGGTTATTATCCTTAAAGCCATTTAAGAATTTACCCGCTTCGCCGCGAACAACTTTTGGAGCAGGCTGATTTGCATCATCTGTGTCCTCTGCAAGAGCTGCTTTAACTGCCGGGTCAAAACAAGATACTGGTACATAGTTAAGATCATACTTAATACCATCATAAATCTTTGATAGAGGACGAAGCTCCACTGTCTTGCTTGAATCAGTTGCATCAGCTAGAGCACATACATGATCCGGTGTCTTAAGCACTTTAAGCATAAAGTCACCTGCGATCTTCACAGAATCAACTCTATCATTAATCATTTTACATACAGGGAACTGAGCCGTTTGTTGTGGGCTACAGCCTTGTTGCATGACTTCACCAAAGATACCTTCAAAGAATTCCCATTCTTCGATGATGTCACGAATTCTGTTGAATTCATGGTAACGAGCAACCATATAGCCTGGAAGGTTATAAGCTGAGAAGCTGTCACGATCATCACGGAAGTTTCTGTACTTATATGAACGCTCATAGTTTTCGATATAGTGATTTACCACTTCAACAAGTGTTGAACCTTCATCAAATCGATTACAAGTTGCTGACAGGCGAGTGTTTTCATCTGTACAGAACTGGTACGATTTAAGCTCAGCACCACTTTGTTCAAGATCATGAAGTGAAGTCTCAATTTTTGCCATCGATCCATCAGCAAGTTCTACTTCACGAGCATAACCAAAACGAAGGGCAGCAACATCATACTTACCAAACTGTGGAAGTTCGTTCAGCTCGCTATAGCCGTAGTCCATAATTGAACTATAAGCTGGGCGATTATGCATTCCAAGTTCATGAGCTTCTTCTTCAGTATAGAAGTTCTCTGAATCAAATGAGCCAATAAAGTTGTGACGAAGACCTAGGGCATGACCAAATTCATGCACAAGTGTCGTTGTGTATGCGTGAGGAATCATAATGTCTTCAGCTGACTTTCTTTGAGCCTGAGATAATTCTTTCCAACGCTTAAGTGTTCCGTCAGCGTTTTGAACTCCTGAAATTTCTTTAATCCCAGGATAAAGAGCTTTAACTGTTCCAGCGATAGGGAAGAACTCTTTACCGTAAGCATTATTCTGTGCCCAACGGTCAAGGCGAGCCATATGCTTGTTCGCTTTCGCTTCAAGGCTACCTACTTCTGCTTCAACTCTAGTTGCTTGGTGCTTAAGCTTAAGTCTAAGTGCTACTTGTTCCCTAGCATCATGAGCGTGTCTAGAAATTTTATCACTTAGGTTTGCAAGGTTGCTTGCAGCTCTAAGTCTTGCTTGAGTTGCCATTGATGGTTCAAAGTCAGCAAGCTTTTTAATACGCTCTAGACTCTTTTCATCTACTGGAGCTGGTGCAGGTATCGGAGTCGCTGCAACTGGAGCTGGAGCAGCAGCATCACGTTGTTCGATCGTTAGATCAACCATTTGTTCCCAAATACGACGTGATAGTGTTTTTAGTACTCCTGAGTACATATTGATATGTGATTGAATAATTTGACCCGTTAATGGGTTTGTTACTGTTGGTGCGTAACCAAGTAGTCCATTGGCAAGAGGGTCAGTGATAAGTTGAATGACGTTATTTCTAAGATCCCCACTGTTTTTACCAGCTGGCTCTTTAACGATTATTTTAAAGTTAGCGTTAGCTCTTTTTAGAGAATTGTTAATAGTATCAATCGCTCTAAAAGTCGCTTGTTTAATAAGTTCTTGGCCTGGCTCATTAAAGGTATCAGATAAGAAGTAGACAACTTTTGTCTTCTCTTCTTTATCTTCTACATGCCAACGATGTAGGAAGTGCTTAGTATCCAAACGACTTGGGTCAAACTGCGCATCTAGATCATTTTGAGCATTAGTAAAGAATCCAAAAGTTCCGTGATCTGGAATAGGGTAGTTAACTGTTTTGTAATCTGCAGCAGCAACATCATCAAGACGGACTAATGAATAAGTAAACTTTGTCTTGAAAGCAGAAGTCGAAAGACCTGTGAAGTCATCAGTATCTTCATAGTAGTCATCGATAATACATTCGATATTACCAGCAGCTTTCTTGTAAGTTTTTTCAACTTCTACAAAGATCACGCCTTTTTTCACTTCATGAGAAGTAACGATTTTACCTGTTTCTTGAACACATGGGTTGCCACCAACGTTCCAAAGATCAAGAGGGTTAACTTCAGTCAGTTTTAGTGAATCTAGCTCAGGAATAAAGAAGCGTTTTTGTTCCCAAGTTTTTGTATCATCTTCGACGTCGCCAGTTAGGCACTCATTATTGTCATCTTCTGAGCATTTATAATCAACATGTTTACCTGGAATCGTCATGACTGGGTATTGGTTTAGTTGGTTAAATTGAAAGCGTGCATCGCGCTCAACTTCAACAACTTCTAAGCCTTCTTTTGCGAAACGAAGTTTAACAAGCTTTTCTTTACCTTGATAGAATGGATCGGCTTCAGTTACTCCACGTGGAGTTGAACCTGTCATTGGAACATAAAGGTAAACAGCGTCTGTATCGTAATGATCAGCTTTAGAAGTAAAGACTTTATCAGCAAAGCTAATATCTTTACCAATTCTATAACGATTAACTTGTGAATTAAGATTCACTTCAACCATCTTCGCTTGACGATGATCAACGTCACTGTCGAGATCAACAGTTGCTATAGGCATATTGTTGTCTGTTTTACGCTTAAGCTTTACGCCCTTAGCATCGAGTGTAAATACCGGACGTAGAACACAATCGTCTTTTTCAATTTCAGCTCTTGCACTAATCGCTTCGTCACATTTCATGATACGTGGATCTGCTGGAGTACGTGTGAAAGCGGCTAGTTCAATTGGGTTTAGATTTTTCTTCTTCACTGGACGAAGAACATAAATTTTATCTTTATGGAACTTTAAACGAGCTGGTTTTTCAGCCGTAACTTCTGCTTCAACCATGGCATGGTTTTTAAACAAGCTTTTAATTTGAGCAATTGTGTAAATTTGAGAATGTAGCTTTCTTTTATCGATAACAACGCTTTTCTCATCATAATCATTGGCACGTAGACCGGCATCAACTCGTTCTTCAATTGTTGGATCAATCGTGACGTGAGTTGATTGTGAACGGTCACGTCTTTTATAAGTTACGATATGAGTTTTTTCACCCAAATCATTTTCAACTTTATCTAGAATGCCGTAAGAGCTAACCGCGAATTGGAATAAAGGCAGCTCAGAACCAGTTAAGAGTTCTTGTTGGTGAAGAGAAAGAGACTGACCTTGATATTTTGCATAAGCAAGCATCACATTATCAGTTAGTCTAAACTTAACACTAAGACTTTGGCCGCCACTGCTTGATTCTACTTTTAAGTCTTTAAAGAACGCCGCAAGTTCAGGTTTACCTGAAACAACTTTTACGTGTCTAAGTTTCATTTCGTTTAGAGCGAAGACTCCACCGACTTCAGCGTCGTCAGACTTAACGGCTAACGTTCCTGGTTCATCAACTGTTTCAATCACGACTTCATCATCAAAGATGGCCATAGCGTGGACATTTTTTTCAATGTCTTCTGACACTTTTTCAGGCAATTCTTTCGCGCATCCTACCATGAGTAGAACGGCTAGCATTGCTGGAATCGTGTAGCGTGCTGATTTTGAGTTAAACATTCTTTCTCCTAATTTCTTCAAAATGAAATTCCAAATTGTGCATATATCGTTGAATCATTCGCATCATAAAGTTTAATTTCTGTCTCAACACCGTTAGCCGCTAATGGTGAGCCACCGAGAGTATGTCCAAGGGCGATAGTGTAAGGTTCAAAATCATAAGCAATTGATTGCTCAAATTTATAATTGTCCTTACTGTTGCCACTATAAGTTGTTAAGCGAGTATATTTGCCTAGAAGAGATAAAGTGAAACTATCACTAATGGCATAATCCATATTTAAAGTATGAGCTAAGGTGTAATGATAATTTGATGTTGTATCGAGGGCAGTCTTGTATTCATGAAAATTCAATGTCCCTTTTGGTAAGTAAGTAAGAGTCACTGAATCTGATGCTTTTAACATAAATGTTGTAGAAAGACCAAGTGCAGTAGTGAGATATTGGTAATCTGTAGATTTCTCCGACAATGGTATAGTTATAGAGAGTTTGCCAGAAATGCTAAAATCATCATTTGGTTTATATAAACTTGCTCCAGCACTGAAGGCAGAATTATTAATACCGAAAGTTCTCTCACCACTTAAATCTTTACTTGCACTTGAATCCAAACCATAAGTAATTTCATTAACTTTTAAACGTAAGACTAACTCTAGATCTGTTGAGACCTGAGAATCTACAGAGTTAAATTTCTCAAATCCTGAGTTCAAGTATGAGTTCAAAACTCCAGAAAACTTCGTTTCAATTTCGGAGTCAGCATTTTTAGTGTCTACTTTTTTGACAGATGTCTGCGCCCATAGTGAGCCAGATGACACCACTAAAAGGGTCGAAAATAAGCAAATCTTCGTAATATCAATACGTTTGAGTTTCAAAGGGCGCTCCGCTGCCAGTTGGTTTGTATGTATATAAGCAAGTACCGGGCCATATAGGTCGGATATTACCTTATGCGGAGCGTTAGATGTTTAAATATGTAAAATATATAGACAATAAGCCGTGGAAAACGCGGAAATTGATGACTAATAGATTGAATTTGCGGGGGTCAACTTGGGACTAGGTGACAGTTTGACCCTATTTAATCGAGAAGGTTTGAGCGCATCAGACCTTGTAGACCGACTTCATTTTCTTTCCAGATTTCCTTAAGACTCTTACCTGAGCTTAGAACTGGACACTCAAAAGTTAAGACCGGACACTTGTACTCTTGAACACCATACTCCCCAAGACTGCCTGGAGTTGGATGACCTACGATATCGTCTTGAACGATTTCATAGTTATTATAACGTTCTAGGAATTGAGCAATTTCAAGGCAATCACCGTTTGTATTGATGAAAGGCTTCCATGAATGGAAGCTTATGATGATTTTTGGTGGATATTTTTGAAAAAGCTTATCTAAATAGATATTTTCGGGCTCACTTAGAGGTTTTGTACCCGGATTATATTTAGCTTCTCTGGCCTTATCAGACCAATCCTTTGAAGGAAGGTTACGATTAAGATCAACCCCATGGGCATTAGTTCTAGTACCTGTTCTGTAGCCATCAACATTGAGTATAGGAATGATTACTGTTGGTCTTTGAATTTCTTCTTGGTTTGAAAGCCACTCTTGGAGCTGCTTAACAACATAAACGCCCTCGACCTCATCACCGTGAACACCGGCCAAGATGTAGACCCAAGATGGTCCTTTGGTTTCACTTTTGTAAGCCTTAATCTCATCGCCTTCAACGCTTTTGCCTGACTTTAGGGGAACAAAGTTCATGGAAATCCTCTTAATTAATCAAGCCAAACTTTAGCACGCTGCAATCTTTGTCGCAATCTGAGCTTTATAAATTTTGCTATGCATAGGGGTATTCAAACACAACAGAGGTTTGTTAGGATTTTCCTTTAATATCAAGGGAATGAATAGTTATGGAGCAACCAAAAAAGCTCGATCCAGCTGTAGAAAAAGAAGTTCAAAGACAATTTGAAATCTTAAAATTTGGAGTTTCTGAAATTACTCCAGAAGAAGATCTCTTAACAATGCTTAGACATTCTATTTCAACCAAGACTCCACTTCGAATTAAATGTGGAATCGATCCAACGGCGACTGATGTTCACTTAGGACATACTGTGCCTTATCGAAAGATGAGACAGTTTCAAGACCTTGGTCATATTGGTGTTGTCATTATTGGTGATTATACAGCAAGTATTGGAGATCCAACCGGAAGAAACGATTCACGTCCTCCATTAACTGCAGAGCAAATTAAAATAAATGCTGCTCGCTATATGGAACAGGTTTATACCGTAGTTGATAAAGATAAAACTGAAATACGTTTTCAATCTGAATGGTTTAAAGATGTTACTTTAAGTGATGTCATCGGTTGGGCCGGACAAACCACAGTCGCTAAGCTTGTCTCCCACGATACTTTCGCCAAACGTTTAGAAGAAGGTCATTCACTAGGGCTTCACGAATTATTTTATCCAGTACTTCAAGGTATTGACTCTGTTTATGTCAAAGCGGATGTTGAACTTGGTGGGACTGATCAAAAATTTAATGTGCTTATGGGAAGAGATTATCAAAAGCACGCTAAGCTTCGCCCTCAAACTGCAATGCTATTACCGATTATTACTGGAACTTGTGGCACACAAAAGATGTCGAAGTCTTTAGGCAATACTATTGGTATTCTTGATGAGCCATTCGATAAGTTTGGTAAAACAATGTCTATTCCTGATGCCATCATGCTTGAGTGGTGGAAGTATGTTGGCAATATCAATCAAGAGCGCTTCGATGAGATTGAAAAAGGTTTAAGCGACGGTTCACTTCATCCAAACGAATGTAAAAAGCAATTAGGCGTAGCAGTTGTTAGCTTCTTTCACGGCGAAGAAGTTGGTAAAGCGATGCGTGAGCAGTTTGAAAATGTCTTTAAAAACAAACAAATCCCAGATGATGTTCCTGACTTTTCTTTTGAGCGTGGACAAAATCTTTTAGAAACACTAGTTGCCGCTAAGCTTGTTCCTTCAAAAGCCGAAGGTCGAAGAATGATTCAGCAAAATGCCGTCTCGATTGTTGATGGAGATAAACTATCCGAGCATGATTTAGTACTAGGTGAAGATTTTGCTGGAAAAGTTTTAAAAGTTGGCAAACGTAAGTTTGCAAAGTTGGTATAGTTTTGAGTAAAGCTAAATTTCGCCAATCTCTAAATTTTCTAAAAAAAGCCTTTGAACAAGATGCACAGGCTTTAAAAATTTTAGAAAGCCTTAATGAGCTAGGTCGCTCTTTGAATTGGGAGAGTCCAAGTCATTCTTCTGGTGAGTTAACATTGCCAAAAGAAGTTGAAGGAATTGCTAATAGCTTTGCACTTTTTTCTGACGGAGCTTGTCGAGGAAATCCAGGACCTGGTTCTTGGGGAATGCTAGGGCAAAATCATTTAGGTGAAATCATCTTTGAAGGTTCTGGAGTTGATAACCCAACCACTAATAATCGAATGGAACTTGAAGGAGCCATCGTTGCACTTGAAAGTCTTGTAGATCATTTCAAAGAAAATCCTCCAACCTCTAAGCCTAATGTTTTTCTTTATAGTGACTCTAAATATGTGGTTGAGGGAGTCGAAAAATGGCTAGCTGGCTGGAAGGCTCGTGGCTGGAAAAAGGCTGATAAAAAAGAGCCAGAAAATGTCGATCTGTGGCGTCGCCTTGATGACACTCTCAAATTATTTACGAATTTAAAATTTAAATGGGTCAAAGGTCACGCCGGTCATCCACAAAATGAACGCT
>CAYGRY010000066.1:0-15513 GCA_964352405.1 uncultured Halobacteriovorax sp. | reverse complement strand
CAGCTGGTCAGGGTATGGGTGTTATCGGTGATAACATTGCCAATGCTGGTACCACAGGATTCAAATCATCACGTGCAGAGTTTCAAGATGTTCTTGCTAAAAGCTTGAAAGGGATTGATGGCGGTGACCAATTTGGTGCTGGTGTCCACTTAGCACACATTAAACCAATGATGAACCAAGGTGACGTTACAAGAACAGACAGTATTACTGATTTGGCAATCAGTGGCGATGGTTTCTTCAAAGTCGAAGCACCATTTGGTTCAGGTTATACACGTGACGGTTCAATGCATTTCAATAAAGAAGGCGAACTTGTAAACTCTGATGGCTATAAAGTTACAGGCTTTATTGCTGATGAGTCTGGTAAAATCACTAACAAGCAAGAACCTATCAAGCTTGGTAGCACAACGATTCCAGCACAAGGATCTAAAGAAGTTAAAGTGAATATGAATATCGATTCACGTGCTGATATTCTAGAGTTTAATATTGAAAAGCCTGAGAAGACAGCAAACTTCACACATACAATGACTGTTTACGATAATATCGGTACAGCTCGCCTTGTAACTCTTGCTTATAATAAAGTCGGAAATAATCAGTGGAAATATCGTGCACTAGTTGACGGTAAAGATGCTGAAGGTGGAGTAGAAGGAAAAATGTACGAGCAAGCTTCTGGTACACTTATGTTTAACGACAAAGGTGTTCTTCAAGAAGAAATCAGTGACAGCAATGCCTTCAACTTCAATAAAGGCGCAACTCAAGGTCAAGTTATTGGTTTTGATTTTGGTAAAGCTCTTGCTGAAGGCGGAACAGGTCTTGATGCTTCAACACAGTACGGTTCTGATTCAAATATCAATCGTCACACTCAAGATGGTCACTCAGCGGGTACACTTGCCTCACTTTCATTCAATGATGACGGTGTTCTATCTGCTGTTTATGACAATGGTGTTTCAAGAGATATTTCTCAAATGGCTGTGGCTAAGTTTGAAAATAACGAAGGTCTTTTTAAGGTTGGTAAAAACCTTTATAAAGAATCTAAAAACTCAGGTCAGGCAGCTATTGGTAAGCCAGGTGAGTCAGGTCGTGGAGATGTTCTAGCGAAGTCTCTTGAGCTTTCAAACGTTGATATTGCTAATGAGTTCGTAGGACTTATGACTTCACAAAGAAACTTCCAGGCTAACTCTAGAACGCTAACAACAGCGGATCAGATGCTTCAAGAAGTTCTTAATATTAAACGTTAATGATTTAAGTAAAATAGCTTAAAAAAAAGCCCTTCATAAGAAGGGCTTTTTTTTATCCATCATTTCCAATCGCTTCGACGGGACAGGCGTCCATCGCGATGGTGCACTTTTCTAATTCAGCCTCATTGGTAGGCTGTTTAGCCACGTAGGCGTGACCATCGTCATCGTTCATCACAAAAAAGCCTGGAGCTTCAAAAACGCAAGCATCACAGGCTATACATTGATCATCTACATAAAATTGACCATTAATGTTTTGGTCATATTTGGCATTTTTATCGGCCATAAAGATTACGGGATCCTGCTTTCAAAGACTTTCACACTTACTGAGTCACCCAGCTTCGCGATCATGTCTTGGCGCATTTTATTTGAATAAGCCATACTTGTACTTTTTGAAGTATCTTCAGCTTTTTTATCAGTTGCTGCGACAGTTAAAGGACCAGCTTTTACTAAAGTGATGTAAGCAGCTGTTTCAAAACGCTCAAGTGACGATCCTTGGTTGGCAAAAACCTTATTCAATTGAGCAGTCTCAAGAAAGACTTGTCCCTTAGATCCGTCGTAGCGATTAATTTCGATATCTGTTTCAAAGTTAAGTTTATATTTCTTTTGAAGTGTTGTGAGCTTGGATTTTGAATTAGTCTCTAAAGCTTTTTGTGCTTCATCAGCAATCTGTTGCACAAGTGCTTTGGCATCTTCTGTTTTAGTTGTTCTAAGCAGTTCACTGGCAATAGCATTTTGATGTTCAGCTAGAGTAGCTTCTTTTTTTGCTTTTTTTGATTCGACTAAAATTAAGTGATATCCAAAATCTGTCTTAATTGGCTTCGAAACTTGACCTACAGGCAGACTGAAAGCAGCCTCTTCAAAAGCAGGAACCATTCGGCCTTTACCAAAGCTTCCAAGACTTCCACCTTTTTCTTTCCCGCCAGGTTCCTCTGTAAACTTTTTTGCCATTGCTGAAAAGTTTTTAGCAGTTGTTTGGTTTGCGATGGCTTGAATTCTCTTAAGAAGACTTGCATCAGTCTCTTTTTCGCCTGGGCGAACAAGAATATGCCTAGCTTCTACTTGTTCTTGTTGATCAAGATTAGGCTTTCTTTCGCTAAAGAGTGATTTAACTCTTTCCATATTAGTAGCATCAGAAAGATATGCTTGAATTTCTTTGGTTGAAATTTCTAGCATTTTTGAAAGCTCATCTTTTGATAGGCGAACAATATCCGCTGTTTTCTTTTGTTGCTTGAAACCTTCGATATCAGCGAGAAAGTTTTTTGATACAGGATACTTACCTAAAATGGTTGTTGTTTTAGATGAGATAAGTTCACGTTCAACATTATTTTCATAATCAGATGGTGAAAGTTGATTGGCGCGAAGGATCGCTTTGTATTTACTGATATCAAATTGACCATTCGTTTGAAAAAACTCCTGCTGCTTAATTGATTGTTTAATTTCTTCACCAGGAACAACGACACCAAGCTTTTGGCCCAGAGTTGAAGAGAGGCGATTGTTTACTAAACTCTTTAAAGCATTTTGTTTAATATTGAAGTCTTTGATTTGCTTACTTGAAAGAGTTTGACCACCTAAAACAAATTGCGAATAGAACTCGATCTGGCGATTAAACTCAGATTGGTATTCACGAAAGCTTATGTTTTGACCGTCAACAGAAGCAACTGTATCTGGTTGACCCTTCATAGACTCATAACCAGTAAACATAAATGAAATAACAATGAATCCAATAAAAAGTGTTAAAAACACATTAGTGGACTTTTTTTGGAAATTTGAAGACATAGCAGCTCCTTCGGGCGTTTTCGATCTGGGTATTATCCAAATCTTTGACCCTAGAGTAAAGATTTTCCGCAACTTAGATGTTTTTAAGGTGGATGATTAACAGCTAATTAGATATCTTTATAAGGAGAAAAATTTATGACACGGAAAGTCTGTTGAAACTAGTACAAGATAGTACTCAGCGCCTGAAAGTTGTTCTTACGGTGTTAGTGCTGGGAATTTCATTTTATCACTTCGCAAAAAGAGATTTTGCTTACCGCGAAACAACGTTTTTTGACGACTTCATGATTGATTCTTTTGGGCCAGTGCAGCGTGCTTTCACTGATTCTCAAAATTGGTTGAGTGATATCGTCAATCATTATGTCGCCAACGTTAATGCTAGTAAGAACAACGAAACTCTTCAAAAACGTATTGCTAAGCTAGAATCTGATCTTTTATCAACTTCAGAGACGACAAAAGAAAATGAAAGACTCAAAGAACTTTTAAAGTTTGGACAAAATCTAAAGCATCAGGAAGTTCTAGCTCAAATTGTAGCCTGGGATGCCTCAAGTGATTTTCGAGTTATTCGAATCAATAAAGGCGCAGCTGATGGAGTTAAAATCCAGTCAGCGGTTGTAACTTCAGATGGAGTCGTTGGTTATATTTATCGCCTAACTGATCATTTCGCTGACGTCTTAACTATTTTAGATCCCAATAATAGAGTCGATGGTTTAGTGGCAAGGATTAGAGCGCATGGAATCGTTGAAGGTTATACCGATCGCTTAGCCTTAATGAAATATGTTACTCGAACTGAACCTGTGATTCTCGATGATACGATCTTAACGTCTGGTCTTGGAAATATTTATCCTAAAGGACTCGTCATTGGTAATGTTGCCAAAATTGAACGCCAAAGTTACGGAATTACCCAGCATATCGAAATTAGTCCTGCTGTAGACTTCTCAAGACTTGAAGAAGTTATTGTGCTGGTTTCTAGCGCTGATGATAGTAAAAAATTAGAGTGGAATGCTTTGGATGCTTTTGATGGGAGTGATAATTAATGAATTCTCAATTAAAGCATCTCATCACGCGAATGTTTGTTACGATTTTAATTTTAATTGTTTTGGAAACTCTCGCGAGTTCTTTATTTCCAATGTTCGGCATGATTCGTTACCGTGTGCCATTTAACGTTCTTATCGTTCTCTATATAACATTCAAATTAAGAACTCCTTGGATCCCAGTAATGGTCTTGACCATTCAATGGATTCACTCCTTTTACACTGTAGAGGGATGGGAGATAGGCACGATTGCCGGCGTATTCGTAGCGATTGTTGTCTCCTACGTCAAAGATCTTATGCATTTCTCCTCAAGCGCTATCACTATCTTTTTAACTCAGCTCTTTCAGTGCGTTTGGCTAGCGATTGTTATTGGTTTGCTTGCACTTAAAGGTGCAGAGAACTTTTATCTAGTTGATAAATTTTGGCGCTTTATCCCTGAGAGTCTTATCATTTCTCTTTTATCTCCATTCTTATTTTCAATCTTGGATAAAATTTGGGCCTCCAGTGAGCGTGGAATGCTTGGGGATGAGGGTTAATGTTTAGCGAAGATAATGTTGTTCGAAGCCATAAAGGCCGAGCCGAAACGCTTGGGAACTTCATTGTCTTATTCTTTGCCATTATTTTTGCCAGACTCTGGTATCTACAAATTTATAAAGGCGATGAGCTCCATCGTTACTCTATGGAAAACCGTCTTCGTAAAGAGGTTCTGCTCGCTCCTAGAGGAATGATTTACAGTCGAAACAACCAACTCTTAGTTCATAATATACCGAGATTTGATGCTGTTATTGTTCCTCAGTATTTAAGTGGAAGAAAGCAAGTTTTAGAAAAACTTGGTCAAGTTCTGGATTTAACAGCTGAAGATATTGATAAAACATTAAGAAAGAATTTACGTCAACCGCGCTATCAGCCAGTCATTATTAAAAAAAATATATCAAGACGCGAAGTTGCTGTCATAGAAACAGAAAACTCAAAAATGCCAGGCGTAAGTGTCATGACATTTATCTCGCGTGAATATCAAGACAAAGAGGTCGGCGGTCATATACTTGGTTACATTTCAGAAATATCTCAAATACAGCTTCCAAAACTTAGGGAGCGAGATAATTACGACTATAAACTTGGTGACTTCATTGGCCAAGCAGGCCTTGAAGAAGAGCGAGATTTAGAACTTCGCGGCGAAGACGGACATGAATTTATTGAAGTTGATGCTCTAGGAAGAAGAAAACGCTATCTAGGTGCGAATAAACTTTTTGAAGGTATTGAAGGCAAAGCTCCGGTTCCGGGAGACAATATCCGTTTGACGATTGATCGTGATATGCAACAAGCCGCCTATAAAGCACTTGAAGGAAAGGTCGGAAGTGCCGTTGCTATTGATGTTAAAACCGGAGAAGTCATGGCGATGGTTTCCCACCCATCTTTTGACCCAGGCCAATTTAGTCGCGGGATCAGTTCAGCTTATTGGTCTGATTTAAGTAACGATGAACGAAACCCCATGCGAGATCGTACAGTTCAGGAACATTATTCTCCAGGATCAACTTTCAAGACTATAACAGCTATTGCTGCGCTTGAAGAGGGGATTGTCGATGCTAAAACAGAAGTTCATTGTCCAGGGTATTTTCAATTGGGAAGAAGGCGTTTTCACTGTTGGAAACAATATGGTCACGGCAAAGTAAACTTAATTAAAAGCTTAAGAGAAAGTTGTGATGTTTATTATTATAAAATTGGAACACAAATTGATATTGATGTTCTCGCAAAATACGCTAGAGCATTAGGCTTTGGAAATAAAAGTGGAATATCACTTCCAAGAGAAACTCCCGGTCTAATCCCAACTAAAGAGTGGAAGAAAAAACTTCGTGGTACTGAATGGCAAAAAGGTGAAACCCTTTCTTGTGTTATTGGTCAGTCATTCGTTCTCTCAACTCCACTGCAGTTAGCGATGGCTTACGCTGGTATCGCTAATGGTGGAAAGATATTTAGACCAAGGCTCGTCAAAGAAGTTTTTTCAAACTCAGGAAAGGTCATTCGCTCTCCGGAACCAGAATTAATTTCACAGATCAAACTAAAACCTGAAACTTTAGCCCTTGTTAGAGAAGGTCTAAAGCAAGTTGTTAACAATCCTAAGGGAACATCCTGGTGGAATAGAGGCCAGGGGATTGCGATGGCTGGCAAAACAGGAACGTCACAAGTTATCAGCATGTCGGCCGAAAAGTTATTTATGAAATGTCAGGATAAAGAATATCGTTTTCGTCACCACGGTGTTTTTGCCGCCTATGCCCCATATGATGATCCACGTATTGCAGTTAGTGTTATTGTCGAGCATGGTTGTTCTGGCTCAGGTGCAGCGGCGCCTGTTGCAAAAGAGATCGTAACTGCTTTTATGAAAAAATATGAAGCTGAAAAAATGGCAAAAAATATAGAGGTTCAACGTCAAGAGTATCTTCGCATTTTGCGTGAAAGAAAACGTATCGAAGCCCAAGCTGCTGATGAAGAAAATAGATTTGAGCCAACTGAAGGGAGTGAAGAATGATTAGTACTTCCGCATTTGTTGAAGCCTTAAAAAAATATGATTTTAGTTTTTTCGGTATTAGTTCTGCCATTTTCTTTATTGGCGTTATTAATTTATATTCAGCAACTCACGCATCAGAAGATATGTCTGAACTCTATATAAGACAGCTTGGTTGGTTTGGAATTGCAATGATCATGGGCATTGGTGTTAGTTTCATCAGCCCTAAAAATTTTTTTAGATTTTCTTGGTTTATCTATATTCTTTTTATTATTCAGCTAGGCTTAGTTCTTGTGATGGGTGACATGGGAATGGGAGCCAGACGGTGGATTACGCTTGGGCCACTTCGATATCAGCCTTCGGAATTAGCGAAGGTTGCGGTCGTATTAGGTCTTGCTAGATGGTTCGCTAAAACTGATTCGGATCGTGAACTTGGATTTGCCCAGCTGATCGTTCCAGCTATCATCGCTTTTATTCCAACGATTCTTATCGCACTTGAGCCTGACCTTGGAACAGGTTTGCTCGTTCTTTTAGTTTTCTTTTCAGTTTGTTTCTACCGAAAACTGAAGTGGAAAACAATTGCTATTCTTGCGGTCCTTGGCGTGATTAGCGGTATGGTCATGTATAATTTTGGCTTAAAAGAATATCAAAAGAAGAGAGTCGTAACTTTCTTAAATCCCGAAGCGGATCTTCGTGGTTCAGGCTATAACGCTGTCCAATCTAAAATAGCTATTGGTTCAGGGCGCTTTCTAGGAAAAGGTTTTAAAAAATCTTCTCAGGCATCTTTAAGCTATCTTCCTGAAAATCATACTGACTTTGTTTTTTCTATCTTTAACGAAGAACATGGATTTTTTGGAAGTATGTTCTTAATAGCTCTTTATATTATTCTATTCTTTCGATTTATTTGGTTAGCGTCTTCAGTTCCCAGGATGTTTGATTCCATTGTCTCCATCGGAATTATGTCGATCCTTTTTTGGCATACCTTCGTCAATATGGGGATGGTGATGGGCTTGTTACCGATTGTAGGATTACCACTTCCATTTATGTCTTATGGTGGAACAAGCTTAATGACTTTTGGTATATGCTGCGGAATCGCGACTTCTATTTCAAACGCCAGAAACCTGTTCTAATTGGCCCAAAGTTTGCTTCTTAAAGTCCTCAATACTACTTATAGTTAAGGATTTAATGATGAAATTGCTCAAACTTTGGTCGGTTGCTCTACTTTTAGTCTCAACTCAAGCAATGGCGAAAGGTTCATTTGATTCAATAAAAGAAGAGCTTTGGTTAAAAGGCGAAAGTGCTCTTGGAGTTCAGGCCCAATACTACCCTGAGCAAGCCATCAGTTTAAATGCACTTGAGAGCTTTGATCAGGCAATTCAAAATGATGTCCCAGAGGAGCTAGAAGTAGGCTTAAACCTATGGTTAGCTCAAAAATAGTACTTGATTCGAACCTCTTTATCGCTTAAAGTATTATATACAGACTACTAAGGAAGGGAGTCGCCAGTTGAAACGGATTTCATCCATTGGCAGTTTACTAAAAAAGATCTACCGACAATATTCAAATGAATTATTATCTACTCTTCAGCGCAAGGGTTTTACAGATCTTCGTCCAAGTTTCCTAGAGGTTCTACTCTTTGTTTGTGAGTCTGACGGTCCTTCTATTAAAGAAATCGGTGTCGCTTGTGGTTTAAAAAAACAAACGATGACGAGTCATCTTAATGAATTAGAAAAGCGTGGTTACCTGCAACGCCACGTGAATGAGAAAGATAAGCGCGAGCAAAATATCTTTCTAACTGCCTATGGAGAGCGATTCAAGTTATCTCTGATGGAATCTATCAGCGAACTTGAGCGTACATACTCAGAACGTCTTGGTGACGTAGAGCTTGATAGGGTAGAGCATTTGTTGAGACATTTCTTTGAAAAAACCGGCATTAATGAGGATTTTTCAGAGGGAGAACAGCTATCAATCTTATAGTGAGTTTGACGGTGTTGGACTAGAGTCTGATTGATCACGATTTAAAAAGCGATAACCGCCTGATACATTATTAAGGTTTAGATAACCTTTTTTGACTAATAACTCACAAGCTCGAATACTCTTCAATCCATCCTCACAGATAACGAGTAATGGAGTTGTACGACTTTGAATCTCGGCCCAGCGATGATCTAAATCCTCATAAGGGATTCGAACAGCACCCTCTAAGCTTCCACCCTGAGGTTTAAATCCTTTGGCCGTGATATCCAATACAGCGTAATCCATATCTGGATTATTTAGCACTGAGAGCGCTTGTTGTGGTGATAAGTCGTTATAGGGTGCACCCATTAAGATCATATGATCATCAATCATAGCGCCATTTTTAACTCGTATCAGATGATTTCGTTGAAGTTGAATTGAAAAATCAATTTTTTCATCAATTCTTGCGATATTTTTTTCAATATTCGTTAAACGACTATTGATAAGCTCTAAGAGTTGAAAAAACTTTAAATCCATACAACCTCCAAACCCTATTATAGCTTGGGAGGCGTTGCTATGAGACCGGGTAAAAGGTACCGAAGTGAATATGTTCAGTAATCACAGTGGTTAAGAAGGCCGATGTAAAGAATAGGCATCCTTCAAAAATTCCATAACCTAGGGAGCCCTCTGGAGTTGGCTCTTTGTCTGTGGCGTAGTTTTTGTCGACTCTAAAAATAATCATGATGCCTTTTCTAAAGATTGGAAAAATGATCAAGGATAAAAGAAGTCTTAGAAGGACTTGAACGCTATACCACTTAATATCAGTAAGTGATTGATCAATCGCACCTGTAATCAACATGGTCCAGCCTAAAGTGTAGCCAGCATAGGAAATTGAAGCGCCTAGGTTTTGTTGCATTAAGAGTCGTGCAAAAGGCATCTTAGAAAAAATACTATAAGCTTTATAGGCAAAACCCAAAAGCACCATTGAAAATAGCCATAAGAAAAACAGCATGACTAGAGATTGCTCTCCAACTTCAAGACATGTTTTCAAGAGCGCTGCTAGCGCAATAGAGTTAACAAAGCAGACGAAAGCGTACGCCATATTTCTCTTCTTTACGATTTCGTCAGTGTATTCAAAATTATAAAGAACAATACTTTCTAAAGTATAAACTGATAATAAGTAGAGTCCTGCTGCAAAGAATCCTTGAACGGCAAAATCCAACATCGCTAGAAAGAAACCATCTGAAAGATCAAAGCGAAACTCGCTGAAAAGAATACCAATACCAATCAAGCGTGCAAAAAAGTGGAGAGTGTCGGCGGCATTTTTAGTTGGATGAAATTCTCTGAAAATCTGCTTACGCGATGAAGGATGAAGCATCATGTGAGCATATTTATAAAAGAAAAGCATGCTACAGACTACGACAGTAAAGACGATTCTTAATATCAATTTATCAAACAATTCATTCATGGTTGAGCCTGATCCCTAGTCTTATCGCTAGCCATTTTGACTTGGAAAAACTTTTTTAGGTGTCTTTTAAAATCAACATCAGTATCGATTATTTTATAGATACGCTTTTGGAAAATATTTGTAGTCACAGTTCCATCGGTTCCAAATTGCTTTTTATCACCATAATAAGTCTCAGCATTGGCAAGGTGAAGCTTAAGCTCTTTGGAAAAAGTCTCTGTTGGTTTGTAATCTCCCCAACCTAGATAGTCAGGGAAATACTTATAGGCATTGTGAAAATGCCATTCTCGCTCACCAGAGGAAGCGAGCTCCCAATAACCATAGGAAGGATCAGCTAGAAAAATCGCTCCTGCCGGCTGAGCGACAGCACTTGATTGTCCATCTTTCTCGTCTCGGCGAAACAAAGACATACCAAGATTATTATGATTTTTTTGCCAAAAGTCGTAAGAGGTTCGAATTAGAATAGTTTCTGGAAGTTTAAATCCTTGAACGACTCTTAATTGTAAAAAATATGTCTTAATCAAAAATCCAGTTTGAAGTCGATCAGTTAAAATGACGGAAAGAGGAGCACCCTGAAAAAAACTAGAAAAGACCTGTTCATTGACAAGGTAAGGAGTGCTTCTCTCTGAGGGGGCAAAACTTTTTGATAGCCCTAAGTAGACAAGAACTAAGAGAATAAAAAGAGATAGTCTATTCATTCTTTAATTAGCTCTTGAACATGCTTGAGTTGATCTTTACTTAAGTCTTTAAGGTTGAAGTGCAAACGATTAACGGCATGACTTGTACTAAACTTTTTGTACAGATCAGTTGCCGCATCAATATTGGTAAATGTTGTATCTCCAGAAATCGTTTTTCTTACAACTCTAAGTGAGAAAGATTTATCGATGAGTTCATTTTGGTAATACTTCGAAAGTCTGCCTTTTGAGCTACAGCGAATAAATTCAACTTTCTGTTCTTCAAGATAAGTTTGAATTTGTTCTAGTGTATCTAATTGAGGCTGATTAAAGCTTTCAAAGACCTTTTTTGGAATTTCGTTTAAAACAATTGATTTCGCATATTTATTCGAAGACTTTCTTAAAAACTTCATAAGATAGTGATCGTCATGCTCTTGATACTCTTCAATGTCGGCAGGAATCCTGTACTCATCGCTTGTTTGAAAATAACGAAGTAGTAATTGCTCAAGACAAACGGCACGGTAGTGAAAGTAGACCATTACAAACATATGATAGCGCGAAAGTAAAAAATCATCGAAGGTGACAACGGCTCTCTCAGAGATACCTAAAACTGCTTTGCCATCGATAAAACATGGTTCTAAATTGTCTATAAGCCAATCGAGATCGTATGAGCCATAACTTACGCCGCAAAAATAACTGTCACGCAGAAGATAGTCCATACGATCACAATCAAGTTCACTTGAGACGAGTTGATGAAGAATTGGAAACCAGTTCACACCTTCAACCGTAAAATACTCATCGTTATGAGTTGATCCTCGAATAACATCTGCAATACATGAACGAAGGACACCATACTTTGCTTCGACGTCTTTAAAGCTTTCAGAAAAGCTACTGTCGGCAATTGATTTAATCGTATAGTCTTCATGAGTGGCTTGGCGTTCGCCTGCAAAATCAACTTTATCTAGAAACTCTTTTGGAATTTTGAGCTCGGCTAAAGTAGGCATCACCGACTCTGTCGAATGAGATAGCGGGGCATGCCCGATATCATGCAAAAGACAGCCAAGTTTAAAAGTCTCTTTAAGTCTAATGATATCTGGATTGCTTAATTTTTGAGCAAAGAGTTTATCAAACACTTTACTCCCAATATGCATCACACCAATTGAATGAATAAAACGTGTGTGAGTGGCACCTGGAAAAATATATTCAGTTAGGCCAAGCTGTTTAATATTACGCAAACGTTGAAAAAAGGGATGCCTAATAATGGGAGCAATCTCTTCGCTAATATGAATTGAGCCGTGAACAGGATCGCGAATTTCCACCGAAGCCTCCTTAGCCGTTTTTTGTCAGCTTGGCGGCATTGGCCTTCAACCAGCGTACAATATCTGCACTCTCATGCATTGGTTGACCATCAATATACAGACAAGGAACTGTTCCCCTGCCTGTATCTTGTACTAATTTATTATAATGATTTTTATCTTCTCGAGTATTGCAATAATCGACTTTAATCCCAAGATCATCAACAGCTTCAAGTACTATCTGACAGTAAGGGCAAGCTTCATAAAAATAGAGGGCGAGGTTAGGTTGACTCACAGATTAATCTTCATCCTTACCAAAGCCCTTAGCATAAAGTTCATCCTCATCTAGGACTTCCTGATCTTCTTCTTCTTCTTCAGGATCATCAAAGGCATCTTCATAGCCCCAGCCGTAGCCGTATTTACCTTCACCTTCTTCAGCATCTTCATCTTCGTCGTCATTGCCTTTTGAGCTATCCGCCTCAAAACCTTCTTCGTCTTCATCAACTTCATCAATTGAAATTGTTTCAGCAGTTTCAGGCTCTAAATCATCTTCAGAAATTTGAACAACCTCTGTTTCAGGAGCTTCTTCATCAATGGCACTGTCTTTTAATTGTTTTAATAGTTGTTGATCTAGCTCATTGGTTGATTTTTCTTTATATCTAGCAATGGCTTCTTCTTTAGACAGTCTTAAAGCTTCTGCTTTAGAGATTTTCTTATCAGGAGCTTTAGCTTTTTTAACCGCTTTTTTGGCCGTTGTTTTCTTCGCTACTTTTTTAGCAGTCTTTTTAGCAGCAACTTTTTTTGTTGTCGTTTTCTTAGCTACTTTCTTAGCTGTTTTTTTTGCTGTAGATTTTTTCTTAGCGGCAGCTTTCTTTTTAGTTGAGACTCTTTTCGCAGTTTTCTTAGCAGTTTTCTTAGCAGTTTTTTTAGCAACTTTTTTAGCCACGTTTTTACCCTTTTTACCTTTACCCATTAAGAAGTCGATTATACCCATTTTGGTGTCCAGTATATCTATTGCAGTGTGGCAAAATCAAGCATTACCAACGTACATCAATAGTATCAATTAACTTATTTTTATAGTCGCCCGATATTTGGTCTTTGACATCAGCATTGATAACAAAAATTCCACCATCGTTCTCTTCCATTAAGGTAGCGCCCTTGCCACCAATAAGCTTACTGCGAGGATTATTACTAATGATATCGAATTGAATAAACTTAGTTGAATAATAATTTCTATTATTCAGATTGCCTGGGGCAATTGGGTTTTGAAGCTGTCCGTCATCATTAGCTCCCTGTAGAACTCCTGGTCTGTAGCCAGTCATCAAGTCCTTTGGATTACTCACATGTCTTGAACCAGCTCCCTCATCAAACCATGTATCAATATGATAAAGAGTATCGCCTGTATTCGCCGTGATTAATGCACTGATATACTCACCAATCAACAAAGAGAGAGGTTTAGCATTGGCGCAGGTCGCCGTATTTTGCTGAAAGAATGAAGAGAATCTTGCTGCCACGCTTACATTTGCATTTGCTCCACCACAAATGGCGGACTGACGCATTTCATTTGCAAGGCCGGCAGCATCTTCGGGCTGTAAATTTAATGGAAAAATAATATTAGCTGCTTTTTCATAGAGATCTCCGGAACCAGATCCTTTAATGGCTAAAGCAACGTCTTTTAAAGCTCTTAAAAACTTAATAATTGATTCGTTATTACTGGCAATAAAACTTTGCGCTATAACTTTTAATGAGTCAGCAGTTTGGTAGATTGAGTTTTCTGTTTGGTCATCAATTAATGGTGCATAAATCCTTAGAAGAGGATTACCACTGGTATCACTAAAGCTAGAGGTTGTCGCCTTTGCACCTAGTCCAGGATTATCACTTATTGTTGGAATTAAATAGTTCAAGGCATCGTAGTAAGTCGGCTCTCTGACTGCTGCAATTGACGCTGTTAATTCTGCTGTCGATAAAATACCATCGCCATTACTATCTATGAGATTCGATTTTAAACGTTGAAATTGTGGTGGATGATAAATACCAAAGTTTTCACGCTTTGCTTGAGTCGCTGAACTATAACGTTTAAGTTTTTCAAAAGGATCGCCTGAAGCTGAGCCGCCAAATAAAATCTCACTATCAGCATTTTCTGCAGAGCTAAAATTATAAACCATATTAGGGATCGCAAAGCGTGGTTGAATACCTGCATTTGGAACACCACCAATTGTACTTGATGTATCAGCAATCCAAAAATCTTGACCTGTTGGAATGGGTGTTCCTGGGTTTAGTACACTTTCTCCTGCAATGACTTCAAGTCCAGAAAGGTTAGGCGCACTTTTTGTTTCTGTTCCGGTTGTTCTTGGACGTATTTCAGTATTTCCTTCAACTTGAAAAAGCTTAGGTCCAATTCTTCCTCCAAAAGGTTTTGCCGCAGCAACAGCTGTAAGCTCCAATGGTTCAGAAAATGGAAAAAATAAACCAGAGAACTTAACCTTTGTTCTTACAGCGTAGTAAGTAAGAACTTCGGGATTTTTTTGAAAACCTGTTAAATAGGCAGGCACAGGCATAGCAGTCTTAACTGTAGTACATTCAGCATCTGAATTAAGTACTTGGCTGCCAATAACTAAATCTTGGCTTCTAGCCGAAAAAGTTGTGTAGAAAATAGTGTAATTAACAGGAACAGCTTGAAGATCAAGATATCTTTTCTTTAAAAGATTTTGATTCCATGGAGGACTTTCTGTTGGAATAAGCATGCCGCTTAAAGAGTCAGGTGTAGCATCAAATTCTTGAGGCGAAAGTTCTTCAAGTCTAAAGCTCGAAGCGGTCTCATCCATACTTCCATTAGTCTCTTTAAAGCCACCTCCTGAATAATTTCTGTAACCTGCAAAAAAAGCCTTAATTGGTCGCTCATTAGCGACGTGCCTTAAATTGAGACTTGTAACGACTGTGCAGTCTCCACCATTTGCGCATAGATTATTTTCTGGCGGGCGATTGACCATGGCTTCAAGAGTACGAATTCGTGCACCTAGTACAAAAGCTGCAGGCCATGCTCCAATTCTTCCACTCGTTAGAGCGGGAAGATCAGATGAAGCGGATAGGGAAGCTCCTGTTCCATAAGTCCAAATCAATGTTGTAGCGTAATTGATTGCAGATCTAAACGAGCAGTCATCACCTTTTTTACTAGCAATCTTATCAATGAATTCTTGAGACTCAGAAGTGATATTTGGTAAATCAATTGTTTCAAAGCGTGGAAGACCTGGAACAAAAGAAGAGAGGCAAATATCATTTGTACCTGTACCGGCGTGAACACAAACTGATGGAACATTAAAGCGATCGTAGTTTGTGCCCAAGCTCAAACCACCGGCTGGTCTTAATCTAAAATCAGCATCGGTTATTCGTTGAGAATGTCCAAGATTTCCTAAAACATAATATTTAAAAAGCCATTCTTTGTAGACGTTTCTTATTTCAAAATTAAGATAGCTAATTTGTGTAAGTTGTCTGGCTTGCACTGAAGCTCCAGACCAAGCAGCGGCATCGGTTGCATTTTGCAAATTGATTTTAGCTTTAACAAATAAACCAACATTAATAATAAAAG
>CAYGRY010000065.1:0-15618 GCA_964352405.1 uncultured Halobacteriovorax sp. | reverse complement strand
TCTTTTAGAGAGTTTACAACTTTAACAATGCTTGGTTTTTCATCATGAGTCAAGGTGAGCAGTCGGCTTACGCCATCATCGCAAAAAAGCGAGATAAGAAAAATTTAACAAAAGATGAAATCAAATGGTTCATCGATGGACTCGTTCGTGGTGACGTTGGTGACTACCAAATGTCAGCGCTACTCATGGCCATTTATCTTAATGGTTTTGATAAAGACGAGACCACCGCCTTAACTGATGCAATGCTCTATTCTGGAAAAGTTTTATCTCATGGCCCAAAAGCTATTGATAAACACTCAACCGGCGGCGTTGGTGATAAAGCCTCCTTTATACTCGCTCCCCTTGCAGCTGCATGTGGAGTTGAAGTTCCCATGATGGCCGGACGTGGTCTTGGTCACACAGGTGGAACCGTCGATAAAATTGAATCAATCAAAGGTTATAATGTAGCTCTTGGTTTAGAAGATTTTTCAAGAGTTCTAAAAGAGATTGGCTTAGTTCTGATTGGCCAGACTGGTGAGATCGCTCCTGCTGATAAAAAAATCTACGCCCTTCGTGATGTCACTGCGACAGTGGAATCGATTCCACTCATCACCGCTTCAATCATGAGTAAAAAATTAGCTGAAGGCGCCTCTGGTATCGTCATGGATATCAAAACAGGTAACGGCGCTTTCATGAGCACTTTGCCAAAAGCGCGCGCTCTTGCAAAATCTCTTGCCGATACAGGCTTACGTTTTAACAAGAGTATGATGACCGTTGTTTCCGATATGTCTCAGCCTCTTGGTAATGCTGTTGGAAATAGTCTTGAAATGATTGAGAGTATTGAAACATTAAAAGGTAATGGCCCAAAGGATCTTACTGATCTTTCTGTTCAACTTGCCGGTGGAATGATTCACCTTGCAGGTCTTGCAAAAACTCCTGAAAAAGGTGTGAGCATGGCACGTAAAGCTTTAAAAGATGGATCTGGACTAGAAAAGTTTAGACAACTTTTAAAAGCTCAAGGTGGCGATCCTCGTTATATCGATGACTACTCTTTATTTCCTGTAGCAAAACATCAAACACAAATCCTCGCTCATAAAGCGGGCTATATTGCTTCGATGGACTGTAAAGCCGTTGGAATGCTCAATGTTCTTCTCGGTGGTGGCCGTCGTAAATCAAGTGATCCGATTGATTTTGGCGTAGGTTTTGTATTCAAAAATAAAATTGGATCTAAAGTTAAAAAAGGCGATGTCATCGCGACGATTTATCATAATGAAAATCAAGCGAAGATGGTCGAACAGATTCAAGAAGATTTTAAAAATAATGTTGTTAAAATTTCAGCAACAAAAAGCAAGGGACCAGATTTAATCCGTGAAGTAAAAATCTATTTCCCTAAGAAAAGTAAATAGGACGAGCTATGACTTTATTTGAAAAGTTAGAACAATCATCAGCATATATAAAAAAGATAAAAGATATTAAACCTAAGGTCGGTGTTGTTTTAGGTTCTGGCCTTGGTGCGTTTGTTGATCAAATTGAAGACAAAGTCACTATTGCCTACGCTGATATTCCAAACTTTAAGCCAACAACAGTTGAAGGCCATGAAGGTCGTTTAATTTTAGGCAAGATTGGAAATGTCGAAGTGGCCGTGATGCAAGGTCGTTATCATGCCTATGAAGGTCATGATATGGATCAAGTGGTTTTTCCTGTTCGCTTACTAGCACGACTTGGAATTGATTCAATCATCCTAACCAATGCCTCTGGTGGCGTGAACGAAAGCTATAATGCAGGTGATCTCGTTTTAATTACTGATCATATTAATCTTTCGGGTATGAATCCATTAGTAGGACCAAATATTAGTGAACTTGGACCACGCTTTCCAGACATGACAAATGCCTACGATCCTAAATTACAAAAATTAATTTTGGCTAAAGCAAAAGAGAACTCTGTTGAATTAAAACAAGGGATCTATGCTGGAGTTTTAGGTCCAACTTATGAGACTCCATCAGAAGTTCGAATGATTAGAATACTTGGTGGGGATCTCGTTGGAATGAGTACGGTTCCAGAATCAATTGCGGCTAATCATCTTGGTTTAACTGTTGCAGGAATTTCATGTGTCACCAATATGGCGGCGGGAATTGAAAACGTAAAACTTAAGCATGAAGATATTAAAATCCAAGCACTAAAAGTGATGGAAAAATTTAGTGCCTTAATTGTTTCGGTGGTTAAAGAATTAGGAACAAATTAATGAGTAAGTATAAAGCCTTAAGAGATCTCGCAAAAGCGACAGCGGCGCACGCTCACTCTCCTTACTCGAAGGCAAAAGTTGGCGCGGCCATAGAGACCGAGGACGGCACTCTGTACGGCGGATGCAATGTGGAAAACTCAAGTTTTGGTGGAACCACCTGCGCTGAGCAAGTTGCGATCTTTAAAGCCGTCTCAGAAGGCAAGAAACGTTTAAAAAGAGTTTATGTTTATACTGATGCTGGCTGGTCACCTTGTGGAATATGTCGGCAAATAATGAGTGAGTTTGCATCACCTGAAATGGAAGTTATTATAAGTAATAAGGATGGTGACGAAAAAGTAACTAGCTTAAAAGAGCTTTTACCTTTAGCTTTCACACCTGAAGAATATCTAAAACGTTAAGAATTAATTTACTAATACAATCGAGCGAATGTTCGACTGGTGAGATGCATGGCCAAGAAAAAAACTATTCCCGAATCTGAACAAAATCAACATGAAACACCTGAAGATGTCATCACCCAACTCGAAAATATGGAGTTTTGTGTTTTTGATCTAGAAACAACTGGTGGCAATCATCAATCCGATAAAATTATCGAGATTGGCATGGTTAAAGTAAAAAATAGAAAGATCACAGGTGAGAAAGATTTCTTAATTCAACCTGGCATCAAAATTCCTGAATTTATTCAGCGCTTAACTTCAATCTCACAAAAGGATGTGGCCCATAGTCCTTTAATTGAAGATGTGATCGAAGAAGTTTTAGAGTTTATGGGTGATTCTATATTAGTCGCTCACAATACTTCTTTTGATGTTCCATTCTTTAATTCAGTCCTAACCCGTATGGGTAAACCCGAGATGAAGAATCCAAGTATTTGTACAAATCTTATGACCAAGTACTTAGTTCCAAGCCTAATGAACTCAAATCTTAATTATATGAGTAAGATTTTTGAGATTAAACATAAGAAAGCTCACCGCGCTCTTGATGATGCTAGAGCATCAGCAGAGCTGTTAATTCGCTATCTGAATATCTTTATCGATAAAGGTATTAGTAAGGTTAATCACTTGTACTACCCCCGTAACCGGTATGAGCTCGATAGACTTAATTTTAAAAAAGACGACGATTTAGCGCAAATTGAAGAAAAACTTAAAGTGCTGCCAAGTTCTGCTTTATTTTCACTCAAAGGTGAAAATGGCATCATCCTTACCGCTCTACCGATGACAAAGGCTAAGGGCGATGTGGCTTATGCCATGGAACTGTTAAAAGAGCTTGAATGGGAAAATGCAACGATTAAGCTTCACGGTCCGTTAATTGAAACATTCATTCACTTTGCAGGTTTATTTCCTAAGCTTGAAACTCAGATGCGCCATAATATTTTAAATTTTTTGTGGAAAACGCATCTACCGAAGTTAAGTCAGGGACCACACCCAGTCCTAATGAAAGAAGAACAACCTATTGAAAGAGTGCTTGGTGATTTTTTTGTCGTCAACCATCTCGTACCTGAGCAATATATCATCTACCCTCTTGCCGCTATCTCTCACAGGCAAGAGTTAGTTTTCAGATACCCTGGTCACAAGAAGAAGTTTCTTCAATATATTAATTCGAAGTCATCAAAGATATCTGGTGGAAAGATAAAAAAGCAATCAGTTCATCCCCAGCTTAAAGATTTTTTTGAATCCTATTTATGTGAAACTGAAGCATCAAAAAAAGGAATGTATTTCTTTAAGAAAAAGAAAGTCGGTGGAACACCAGCTCTTCAAGAGGTGTTCTTTAAGGATTTTGAGAATTTCTTAAGAAATAATCCGAATAAATATAACTTTCCAAGAAATTATATCTAGACCAAAGTCCAATCTTGTAGCGTGATTTTCTTATTTTCATAAGTCATACTTAGACCGGCTAATTCCACAAGATGATTTATTAATTTAGATTTTAAAACGACTTCCCCCCATTCAAATGGCGTCTCAACTAAAAGCTCTAAGACGAGTTCTTTTTCAAAGAACTTTCCCTTAAGACTAGGGGTCATTGTTCCAGTGACTAGATTATGGTGAGATGCTGCCGTTAAGATCTCACTAAATATCAAATACCAAACCATCGATAAAATTGATGAGTTGGTCTCACGGTGAAACTTTACAGAGAACTGCGTTTCAATATCAATCCTTAGATTACTCTCGATCATTCTAAAGCGTGACAGTGATATGGCTTTATCAATCGACTGAAACTCATTAATGCTAGAATCAGGGGATCTCGGATTAGCTCTAGAAAAGCCTAGAAAGATCTCTACTAATTCTTTGCAGCGCCTAGCACTCATCTTCATATCTTTAATGGCCTGAATCGTATCCTCTGAAAGGTCATCTTCAAGCTCAAGAAGAGAAAGTGAAGCTAAAATACCCGCCAAGGGATTATTTAATTCGTGGGCAATAGAACTAGAGATAATTCCTAATTCTTCACCAGAGCCTTGTATGGCCTTCATTCCTGAGTCGTCATTAAAAACATACGCAAATAGCTCTTCATTTTGATCAGTGCTAGTTGTTTCGAGCTTAACTTTCTCGACTCTGAAAATCAGATTATTTGATTCTATTTTTTGCTGTGATCTCATTTTTAAACAATCTGCTGGAAAAATGGAGAGCTGAGTGAAAGCGGGATTCTGCGCGACGAGATCGGCTGCAGAAGAAATGATGGCCACAGGATACGGAAGATGACTAAGGATGTCTTCCCAAAGGTATTCTTCCCGTTTTTGCTTATCAATGACATTGATTTGATCACTGAACTCACTCACGAGAAAGGCTATCCCCATATTCTTGAGTAGGCTATATTTTGATTCGCTTTTTTCTTTTACATTCCAATCACGCTGACCAATGGGGATGGTCACGATTGAGCTAAAATCAAAAGTAAAATCATTAAACGTTGTCTCAAGCATATCCCAAAATTGTTTTTGAGAAGTCAGAGCGACTGAACGTTCTTTAAAAACTAACATTCGAACAAAGAAATCAATAAGGTCAGAAAGACCTTCGTCTTGTCCAACGTCTCCAGGCTTATGTCTTGGAAGAGCTTTAATCAAATACTCAAAACCAGCTAAGGAATCAGATACTTTTTCATCCCAATCCTTAATTCTTTTTGCTTCAACAAGATGGTATTCTCGGCGCAGAAGTATTTCCTCAATAGCAGCAAAAATATCAGATTGTAGGTTTAAATCTTCATCTGAATTTATAAAAAAGCAGCGTTTTGACATGACTCGCTCAAGAGCGTTGTCTGCATCGACTATAACAAGAAAACATGATGGAGCAAGCTTCTCATCGAGAAAGCGACCCTTTCCAGGGTAGCTAGCGACGATGCCATTTTCGATGGCAGCAATCTTTGAATCATCTATTTCGTTGAGAATAAATCCAGAGTTTTGTAGTTCTTTAAAGACAGGTTGATCACGAAGATCACGAGTCACATAAACTTTTGCAGTCCGACAGATATCTTTTGAGCTAAAAAGATCACTCAATCAGCTGACTCCTTCACTAAGGACTCACCCTCAATGAAGTGCCCATTAACCTTAACACCCCAATGCAAATGAGGTCCTGTTACACGGCCAGTGGCACCGGCCAAACCGATCTGAGTTCCTTTAGGAACAAACTCGCCTTCTTGGACTTGAACTTTAGATAGATGGCCGTAAATACTAAAAATTCCTAAGCCATGATCTATCGTTACTGTTCCGCCTGTAAAAAACAGATCTCTGGCGACAACAACTTTACCAGAATTGGTTGCCTTAATAGGTTCACCAACAGCAGCTCTAAAGTCAGTACCAAGATGTTGAGTTTGCTTAGAGTTATTAAACAATCTTCTTGAGCCATAAATGCTTGTAACGAATGCATCGATTGGTAACATGAATGGTTCATCAAAGTACGGATGGCTTGGTGAGTTTGAATAGTTTTTATTCAGGAAAACTTGCTCTTTTTGAACTCGCTTTAAATCTTTCGCATTCAAAGAAACTCTTCGTTGATCGACATTAAGTCTTTCTGACGGGAATTCTTTTTTACCAACAGAGATAGTTGCCACTTGAGTTTTCTTTGAATTCTTTTCAATTAAACATTTTACGTCGTTAAATTTTGTGAAATATGTTTCAGCAACAAAAGCAACGTATCGATCGTCTTCAATATAGAATGGAATCTTTTTTTCATCACATTCTAAAATAGCATTTTCACTTAAACTATTTTTTACAAAGTTAATTTTTACAACTTCACCGGGCTTTACTGAAAATTTCTCATTTTCAATTTTAGCTTCAGATTTTACGCTCTGATTTTTTTGATTTGAAATATTTTTCTTCGAGATCATTGAACATGAACTCAGTGCCAGACAAATGATGAGGAAAGATATTTTCAAACTAACTCCCTTTAGTAACTTTAGAAAAACCATCATGAAAATTAATCACTAATTTTTCAGAAGGTTTTGTTGCATCAAAATTCTTTTTTGATGAGATCACATTATTATTCGTATCCGTGACGTAACTATAGCCTCGACCTAAGACTTCTTTAGGATTTAAAGCGTTAAGTAAGCCACCTAATTTCTCAATCTTTTGACTAGTCACTGTGGCCGACTTCTCAGGATAACGTTCAATTTTACGCAAACAGTCATCCATTCGAAGATTAAGATCACTTAGTCCTAAGATTGAATCGATTTTATCTTCAAGGTGACATTCTCGCAAACGCTGTTTTAGCTCATATGTCTGCTCTCTAAGGATCATGGTCAATGTCTTTGGAGAAACACGCTCAAGCCTGTCTGGGCCCATATTCTTCAATGTTAAGGAATGCCTCATCAGTTGAGATCTGATGCTTTGAAGTTGAGTCAAAACCTTCGTCTGTTCACCTGTTAATATTTCAGCTGCTGCCGTTGGTGTTTCACAGCGAAGATCTGAAACAAAGTCACTGATAGAATAATCGACTTGATGACCAACGGCAGAAATCACAGGGATCGGGCAGTTAAAAATATCCCAAGCTAATCCCTCATCATTGAAAGACCAAAGATCTTCCATGCTGCCTCCACCTCGAGTTAAGACAACAACATCAAACGATTGATCAGGACTTCCTAAATTATATTTAATAACTTTAGCTAAAGCCTCTCTAAGACTTCTAGCAGACTGTTCACCTTGAACAAGAGCTGGAACTAAGACGATTTCACCTTGTAAGGCACGACGTTTATAAACATTGATAAAGTCTTGAAGAGCGGCGCCTCCAGCAGCTGTGATGACAGCAACTTTCTTAGGGTAGGCTGGTATAGCTTTCTTTTGATCTTGATCAAAGAGACCTTGTGCCGACAACTCTCTTTTGAGTTTTTCAAATTGCTCTTTTAAATCCCCTGCTCCTACAAACTCAACACGTTTAGCAATCAATTGAAAAGTACCACGTTTGGCGTAAACACTTAAGCCCCCATGGCAGACGACTTTATCACCGTCTTTCATCGATTTAGCACTTGAGTTTCTTAAGACATCACCTTTAAACATAACGGCTGACAAGCTGCTATCAGCGTCAGACAAAGTAAAATAGAGATGACCTGCACTTGATCTAGAAAAATTGGAAATTTCACCAACGACGCTAACAAAGGAGAACTCACTTTCAAGGGAGCTTTTTACACTTTGGACTAAGCTGGAAACTGATACAGGGTTTGACATGAAATTAGTCTAGCGTCTGAAATACTCGATGAGAAGATTAACGCTGTCTTTCAATTCATGAAAATAGTCATGATCTCTTATATTGATACGATGGAGCGCTTGCCCATCAATGATCTTTTTAATTTCATTACGAATACGATGAATAGGTCCGGCTACTTTATGGGATACCCATAGGGCCCAACCAATCATAAAGAGGGCAATATTCAAGGCCAAAATGATAAAACTTAAGTCTATGACGTAACTTCTATCGTACATTAACGAGATAAAATCATGGTTAGCATCAATTCCAGTAGCAATAGCGATATCTTTTAGCTCCCAAAACATATATAGCTTAAAAATATAGAAGATACTTAAAACAACGATCGTCATCAGTATCGAGTGCTTCATGAACGAAAACTGAAACGATGGATTAACAAGTAGAATTTTTCTCGAATACTTTTCTTTCATTTTTATTCCTAGCTAGACATTTTCTTAGCTAAATAAAAGGTTTTTAAGTGCTTGATCGCTTGAATGACTTGAAAGTCTTCGCTTGGAGCGTACTTCTTTTGTAGCTCTTCTTTTTCTTCTTTTTTGCCTTCTTTTGTCGCAAGTCTGGCACGTTTAATTGCCTCAGTTCTTCTTTGGCGATCTTCTTTTTCTCTGGCCATGCGGGCAATTTTTTCAGCAGGAGTTTCGATTGTTGCCGTTAAGTGGTTACGAAGATCTGCTTCACGAATATAGTTTGAGTCAACTGCATTTTCTTTAGCCCACTCACCTTCAAATTCACTCACAATAACATCTGGCTTAATCCCAATCGCCTGAATACGTCTATCTTTTGGAGTAAGGTATTGAGCAATCGTAAGTTTAACCCCGTAATCACCATCAAGCTTGGCTACAGTTTGAACAGAGCCTTTACCAAAGCTTTGAGTTCCCATGATGATAGCACGCTGATGATCTTGAAGTGCTCCTGCAACAATCTCAGAAGCTGAAGCCGATGAGCCATTGATCAAAACAACAATTGGAAGTTCAGTTTCTTTGTAACCAGACTTCACAACATAATGAATTTCTTTTTGCTTAGGATCACGACCTTCCGTTGAAACAACTACTCCGTCTTTTAAAAAGATAGAAGAGACATTAACGGCTTCTGTTAAAAGTCCACCTGGATTAGATCTTAGATCGAGAACAATTCCTTTTAGATCATCTTTCTTTTTTGAGCGTGCTGATTTAATTGCCTCAGAAATTTCTTTGCCAGCGCTCTGTTGAAATTGAGTGAGTCGAACATAAACATAATCTTCAATCACTTCAGACTTAACTGCTTCAATCTTAATCTTCTTTCTAACCATGGTGTACTGCTTAACACCTTCAACACCTCTACGTACTATCCCGATGGAAATTTTAGAGTCTGGTTTGCCTCTCATTTTATCTACTGCTTCATCTAAGGCGAGACCAATAATAGATTCACCGTTAATTTCAACAATCTTATCTCCTGAGCGCAGTCCTGCTTTAAAAGCCGGAGTATCATCAATTGGAGTAATAACAACTAGGACACCATCTTTTTGAGTGACTTCCACACCAAGCCCACCGAACTCACCAGAAGTATCCTCGTTCATTTTTTGAAAAACTTCTTTATCTAAAAACGCTGAGTGAGGATCAAGTGTTTGCATCATCCCTTTTAAAGCACCTTCAATTAGTTTTTCCGTATCAACTTCACGGTAATATTGTCCTTCGACTAAAAACAAGACTTTATTAAACAGTTCTAATTTTTCAAAACGTGACTTTGTCGTAGCGAGGACACTACCCGTACCAAGAAAACCTAAACTGATGCCAAAAATAGACAAGAACAGACAAATAAGTGCGGTTTTGCGACCGCGAAGAGGGACGGGTTTCATTAGAGTACTCCAAAAAACTATCTATTAAATTTTTGTTACTTTATGTTTTTGTAAAAAATTATTATCCATTAATGCAATCGTATCTTGTGCCTTGTCTCTCTTTCGAACTTCAAAATAAAGTTTTCCTTGAGACGTTGATGTATCAGTATATCCGATAACATCGCCTTTAGTCACAGACTGACCTTTATTCATTTTCGGTATAAAGCTACCAAGAACAACTGATCTCGTCTCATTTCCATGGTCAATTAAAACAACATTTCCATAGGTTGAAAGACGACCTGCGTAGGCAATTTTACCATCTTCAGCAGCAAGAACTGGTCTTTTACCATTAAACTTATAAGTTATTCCTTTCTTATCATACTCAATCCCAGTGAAGTCTTCGACCGGAGAGCTAAACTTTGCGTCTATATCAGACTTCACTCTTGCTTTAATACGTTTCGTTAACTTTAAGGCGCTTAGTTTTTCTTCAACTTCACTTTTTTGTGACACAGCTTGGATATACGCATCAGCTTTTTCTTTTTTATTTTCTTCCATCGTTTGGACAAGTTGGGCCAAACGACTTTCAGTTTCTTGATATTCTGAGATCCTAAGCTTTAATGAAGTAAGGCTTGATTCATATTTTGTAGCTGTTGTAGATACAACCTGAAGAGCTTTTAATTGCTTTTGCACTTCTGCTGCTAAAATTTTTCTTGCTGCCATTGCTGCTGCATTTTGATTTTGATCCAATTCTTGCAAAGCTAAACGTTTTAGAACAGATCTTAGTTTTTCAATCTTATGGCTTGTATCAATTTGTCCTTGATTAAGCTGAGCTTCAGATTCAATAAGTCTGGCTTCAAGGCTTTGACGTTGCTGCACAGTTTTTAAATATTCTTGATGTGTATGACCTAATTTATTTTCAAGTCTTGAAATTTCTTTGGCGTATGTATCAACTTCTTTTTGAACCTTAAGGACAGTTTGTTGAAGATTACTAAGCGAAACAGGAGCTGTTGCGGCAAAAACATTAAAACTTATCAAGTTAAAAGCTAAAGATAGAAATAGAGCTCGTGTATGACTTTTCAACCTAGCCTTCCCAAGAAGTTTTTCTTGAATAAATTAAACTTGAGCACATCGCCACAACAAAACAAATACTCAGACCAATCAGATCTGGTTTTTTCATTAAAAATGTTGAACCTAAACCTAGTGAAGCTAATAGCAAAATAGCGGCGGACCACGTCTTAAAGGCAACCTTACGTCGGCGCTGGAATTGCTCAACCAAGTATGAACTTTTTTTGATTGGTTTTGAAAAAGCATAAACACTTAGCATCCAAAGTATAAAGCTTATGCCAACAACAACTTCAGAGAACCATGTTTGCCAGCTTAATGCATTTTGTGTCTTTTTCTTTGGAGGAAATACGGTTGCACCAATAGTGGTGTCATTTCCAGATAAGCGAGTGAGATAGTCTTTAATTAGAGTAATTGATCTTTCTTCTAGTTCTGACCTTGTGACGACTTTAACACCAGCTAGAGACAACTCTCCTACTGCTTGAGCAATTTCTCCATCCATTCCATCCAAGAGAGATTGGACCTGTTGATTGAGTTTATCATTTTCAAGGATTTCAACTTTTTCCACTCCAGGAAGTTCTTTAAGCTTTCTTGAAATCCATGGAATATTTTGTTTACTTGAAATTAATGCGTGAAAGTAAGGATGAAAAACCTGTTGTGTTTTATTTAAACCACTCATTTCAGTAATTGCACTGCGATGACTTGCGCTAAAGAACAGCACGACTGTACACATCAACAGTACAAAAAATCTTACTGGAAATTGTCTTACAATTTGAAAAAAATGACTTAAATAAAACATGCATGCCCCGAATAAACTAACCTTCCACCATCAAGATGAAGAATTCTTCCTGAGAAGCTTTTAACTAACTCTTTATCGTGTGTGGCCCATACAATCGTCATCCCACGCTTCATATTAAAATAATTCAAAACTTCAAAAAGTCTTTTTCCATTATCAGAATCAAGCGCACTGGTTGGCTCATCTGCAATCAGAACATCTGGTTTTGTTAGTAGAGTTCTGATGATAGCAATTTTTTGCTGAAGACCACCGTTAGCATCTTTAATTTTTAGCTTCATTCGATCACTAACGCCAAGAACACGACATAGCTCAGCCTTATCTTTTTCAAAAGCTTTACGACTGTCATAAAGAGATGGGTCATAGGCGATATTAAGATTCGCTTCACAAGTAAGCTCTGGAATGAGCCTTAAGTCTTGAAAAACTCTAGCAACAAAAAACTCTTCTCTTCTTGAAAATGGATGCTTTGCTATTCCTGATGTTGGTGCAATATCACCGGACAACATTCTTAGAAGTGTTGTTTTACCTGCACCCGATGCGCCTGTTACAAAAACGATTTCACCCTTAGCAATTGTTAGTTCAATATTTTTTAAGGCATGAACAGAATCGAATTTCACACTGACATCATGAAGTGAAATAATATTAACCGGTGGAAGTCCTGATGACTTATTGGAACCAGTAAAACCTAAATTGTTATTTTGACTTTGAAACATGAAAGACACATCCTTGAGTCTTGCGTCGCTAGGCTAATCATCCTGATAAGCCTTGAGATCTTGCGGACTTAGATCTCTTTTATCATTTTAACTCAAAAGCTCCAGCAAGTGCAACTAAGTGCAAAAACCCGAGAAAATTGTTCCGCTATTCGACCAGCTAAAAAAAAGGGCTGATATAAAATCAGCCCCTTAGCATTCTTCAATTTACAAGAAATTAAAGTTCAATTGTTTGAACGTAATTTCCACCCTCAACTCCATCGTTATCACCATCAATGGCTCTACCGAATGGATCCGCAAGTTGTTCTGAACTTACATGAATTCTGTAAGTTCCAGCTTGAGCGTTTGTAAGCTTAATTCTCATTACGCTTTGACCAACTTCAAGTGCACCTTGCTCTTCAGTTTCAATAATTTCAGCACCACGCTGAGAAATACGCTCAACACGAATCGCAGAGCGACCTGTAATTGCGCTAACAAGACCTCTAAACTGAATATTTAGAACACCTTTATCGAACCAAGCCTGACGAACAGTCGTGAAGTTCACTTCTTCATTAACAGCGTTGCTTGCATTAATACGACCAGCACCAAGCTTGAACTTATAACGATCATTTAATGAATCGATATCATCAGTTGAAGTTAGAAGCTTTTGAACAACTTGTTCACGAGTATATTCAGGGAAAGCTGACCAGATGAAACCTGCAACAGCAGCAGCATTTGGAGCGGCCATAGAAGTTCCTGACATATCAACATAACGGTTTGTACGGCCATGGCTATAAATAGGATCGCCAGGTGCTGCGATATCAACATCTACACCGTAGTTTGAAAAAGAACTGCGTTGATCTTCAGAACCAGCTTTAGTTTTTGTTGAAGCTACCAAAAGAATCTTGTTGAACTTTGTTCTAGCACTTTGGTGAGCGTTACCGTTACCAGCAGAGTTAAATAAGATCACGCCTTTTGAATCAACGTAATCAACAGCACGGTTGAAAACTTCATCATTGGCAAAACCATCAATATTATAAGAAACAGTTAAAACTTTTGCACCGTTATCAGCTGCATAAGTATAAGTTTCGTAAACCATTGCTGAAGTCCAACGACGTTCGCCGTAAAACTTAAGAGGCATGACTTTTACATTTGGTGAAATACCAGTCACACCAACACCGTCATCAAAACCAGCAGCAATGATACCTGCTACGTGAGTACCGTGCGCGCCATTTGATGAATCACTTGAAGGATCATTATCAGCTTCATTGAAGTCCCAGCCTTTTGTATCGTCGATATAACCATTGTTATCGTCGTCGATTCCGTTACCAGCAATTTCATTTGGATTTACGTAATAAGAAGTCGTCATATCTTCGTGAGCTAGATCAAATCCGTCATCAGCAACAGCAACTACGACTTCAGCTTGACCAAGAGTTTTATCCCAAGCCTCTGGAGACTTGATAATTAAGTGATGGCGTTGTTTTGCAAACTGAGGATCATTAGGAGTGAATGCTTCACGAGCTTCTCCTTCATAAATATAATTAGGTGCTGCCCATTCTACATTTGATAGAGCGGAAACATCTTTAAGAGCTTCGCTTGCCTTAGCAACTTTTGGAAGAGAAACAACAAAAGTTCCATTCTTAGAAATTTGTTTTGTTTGGGCTTTCGCCATCCAAGTATTTTTTAATTCTTTTGAAATACCATCTTTAAATTTAACGATAAATTCTGTCGGATGCTGAAGTCTTGTAACTTCTGCTTGAGCGAAACCACTCATCAATAAGGCCGTCGTGACCATAGAAATCTTATTCATTCTCACTCCCTGAGAGTTGTTTATTATTTTATTTTCGTTAGGAGTTAATGAGCGTATCGCTAAGAAGACAGCCCGTGAATGAGATGTAAGATTTTGTTGGGTGCCTAAAGATCAGGTAAAATAACCTTCTCTTTTATAAGAAGATCATAGGCCGACTGAGACACATAAACGTTTGGAATATAGTTATTAACTTCACTCATTTTAGAGATAATTGAGTTCTCAACATCAGCTAAGAGCTTGATATCACCACTTTCATAACTAATCTTTACTGGGTCACGTTCGAGTAACACGTTCTTCACATTACCCGATCGAATCAGGCTACTTTTAGACTGAACGAAGTTGATTGGCTTTTTAGGAAGGTCTTCAATCATCCAATCAAGCTTGGTCCCCTTCTTTTCTAAGACATGCTTAATCTCTTCAACTTTTTGTTGGGCACGTCTAATGACTTTGCTTTGATCGACATCGCTTTCTTGTGTAATCAGGCGCTGCTTAAACTCTTCGCACTTCACAACTTTTGCACCTGTTTGGAACAATAGGGTTCGCGCCATATCTTTAAGCGTTGGATGTTTATCTAAGTCACCATCAACATAATGTTTATGAACAAGATTCATAAAATAGCCGTCATTGAAATTATAAAAACGTGCCGGATCGTTAGCCACCATATCTAAAAGATCAGAGTAACGGTGAATCCATCCTTTTTGTAGGAAGTGAAAACAAATTCGCTCCGCAATCGCATCGTATCTTGCCCCGCGAGGAGATCTAATAACTTGGGAGTACCAAGCAAACCTAGACATTAAAAAGTCTTCAGCGCAGTGAAGAGCATTGTGTTTAATGGTTAAAATTTCTTGTTGATCAACAGTACGAATACAGAAGTGATAAAGCAGATAATCTCTATCGTAACTACCGTATTTAAGCCCTGTATAGTGAGCATCTCTTAAAAGGTAATCCATGCGATCACAATCAATTTCAGAGTGAAGAATTTGATTGCCTAGTACTTGCGGAGAAACACCTTTAACAAGATCTGAAATGCGTTGTGGATCGAAGCCATATTTTTTTAAAATATGAGTGACTCCACCTTCATAGTTCGTATTTTTAATAATCCAAGAACCTAGATTTTCATGGTCATCTTTTAAACGCTTACCATTTTTATCGTTAGTTGTTTCGCCGTATTGGATATAGGCGCCTTCGGTAGTATGCGAGAACATAAAAGTTCCCAAGTCGTGCATCAAAGCACCAAGGCGAAGGCTTTTATGAAAAAGTGCATCTGCTGACTGTGCTTTAGGATTCATCAGGTCTGATTCTGAAACAGCACGGCCACAGCTTTCTAAAATTTTATGGGCGTTATGCATAACTCCAATGGAGTGACCAAAGCGCGAATGTTCTGCACCTGGAAAAACATAAAAGGAAAATCCTAATTGCTTAATCCAACGAAGACGTTGGTAAAATGGACAATGGATAATCTCCCACTCCCAAGGAGTAAGGCGAATGAAACCATAAATTGGATCAAAAATGACGTTAGATTTATTGGACCCTTCCATCCGTGATGGCCCCGCTG
>CAYGRY010000064.1:0-15709 GCA_964352405.1 uncultured Halobacteriovorax sp. | reverse complement strand
ATTTTCTTATCAGGAAAAGATCTTAACGATAAAGCTTTTGGAGACCTTCTAAAAGTCTTCATGTCTGGTGGAAAAGTTGTACTTAATCGTACTGGGATTGATATTTTATTCTTACGACGTTTTGAAACCTTCTTTTTAGAAAACTCTTTAAAAGTTGAAAAGATTAACTTTCATACGATGCTTCATAATATTACTTTAGGAGAAGGTCGCTTACTGATTTTTCAAGGTGAAAAACTTCCGGAGCTTAAAGATTCAGAGCTTTCCAAATTTTGGAATAAAATCCTTGAGACCTATGATCTTGTACATGTTGATATGGAAGCTGAAGAGGGTGTTGATCACTTTTGGCGCGTACGTGAAGCTAAGCCTTCTGAACTGAGCTTTGAAGAAATTAGAAGACTTAATTTATATAATTCCACGAGCTATCGTAAAAAAGTAGAAATACGCTTTCAAAAAACATTCGCACTATTAAAGCTCGTCGATGAAACAAATGTTAGAACTCAAAGTGGTCAAGGTCTTCTGCAAATAGAAATCCTACCAGGTGGTTCTGTCTCCGTTGATTTTGGAGTTTACTCATGAGTGAAGTTTCTAGAGGCTTATGTGCCGTTCACAGCCAACTCCATGGCCACTATTACCTTATTCACTTCATTCACTCTCATGGCTCTGTAGACCCTGATTTATCCTGGGGAATTTATGAAGAGCTTTTTGGAAGAAAGAATTCTTCATACCCACAGTTTTTAGGCCCATTTGACGGGCTAGACGATATTACGAAGTTTTGCTTTCGCATTTGCGATGAAGCTGCAGAGCCTCAAGTGAATATCCTTTCTCTTCAAGAATTCAACCAAGTCATCGAAGCCAGTGCAACAATAGACGTTTTGAAAGAGCGTTTACCAACTCTTGGCAATATCATTTCCAACCCTGATGCGGACGCAAAGAAAGGGTTATTTGGTAAGCTATTTAATTAAGCTATTCATCTTTTCAATCACTTAAAATTAATTCGACCGGAATAATCTGCCACTTCTTAGTGATACTTCACTAAGTTCAAACGTCAAAATCTAGACTTCCGATAACTCTCATGACGCTTCCATTTAACCTGCAAACCTAAGGAACGCTCATGAGAGTCGCAACTTTATCTATTGCGCTTTTGAGTTCCATGGCCTTGATGCCAATGAACACTCAAGCAAAAATCTACGCTTATCCTCGTGCCGATGAAGTCATTATAACTTCAGGTGCAAAAACCACAAGAACGACCCTTGATCCAAGTTCGATTAAGATACTTAATTGGAATATGTATAAAGGTAGCAATGGTTCTTGGGAAAACGATTTTTTATCATTAACGAAAGATGTCGATATTGCTCTTTTACAAGAAGCCTATCTCGATAAAAAAATGACTCGAGTTTTTAGAAACCATCCCACGATGAGACTAGAAATGGCGACCTCATTTATTTTAGCAAGCCGAGGGTACGTACCTTCAGGAACGGCGATTGGATCAGATATTAAGATGACCGATCTTGGTTATCGTATTTCTGAACCTAGAGAGCCTGTTATAAGAACACCTAAAGCAGTGACTTATGCAAAATTTGCGATTGAAGGGCATAAAGAAGAACTTCTAACGATTACTATTCACGCAATTAACTTTGTAAGCTCAAAAAAGCTGATGGTTCAGTTAAATGATATTGCTAAGGTTGTAAGAGCGCACAAAGGTCCTGTTGTTTGGGCAGGGGATTTTAATACTTGGTCAAAAAAGAAACTTCGTAAAACGCGCGAACTCATGGCAAAGCTAAACTTGATAGAAGCCCCATTTGGTCCAGGTCGAATGAAGGTTTTTGGCAACGTAATTGATTTCGTATTCTATAAAGGCCTAGAGCTTAGAGATAGTTATGTACTACCAGAAGTTCAAGGTGCAGATCATAAACCAATGCTTGTTGAGTTCTATCTGCCTTAAATATTTGATCCCAAGTTAGCCCTTTAAAGAGGGCTTGCTTTTTTCTTAATATATTAGCATATTATAATATAATAAGAAAAGGGGCTTTTATGAGCTGGTTATTGATTGGTTTATTTGTCGGAGTTGTTCTAGGACTTACCGGGGCAGGAGGTTCGATCTTAGCGGTTCCACTTTTAATGAATCTGGTAGGAATGTCATTAAAAGAAGCAACGACTTCTTCGCTTCTCATCGTCGCATTATCAGCCATTTTAAGTTCTCTTTTTTCACAACAAAAAATTAATTTCAAGGTTGTTGGATTTCTCTTTGTTACAAGTATTTTTGGTGCCTGGGTTTCCTTGCCACTTAAAGCAATAATGCCAGCAATTGTTATCAAGATCATGCTCACGGTACTTGCACTTTGGAGTTTGTATATTATTTGGAGCCCAATAAAGTCTCAGCTTAAAGCGAAGAAAAGCTCCTTGTGGCATTTGCCTGGCGGCTTTATTTTAGGTGGCTTAACGACCTTGACTGGGCTTGGTGGTGGAGTAGTTTTATTACCGTGGTTAAAGTTTATTGAAGCTAAAGAGGATATTTCAACAAGTTTGGCGACCATAGCGTTGATCAGTAGCTTTTCACTTGGAATGCAAGTATCAATGGGTGCACCTTTAACTGACATGATTAATATTATCTACGCTTTCTCTGCCATTATTGTTTCCATTTTTATGATTCGCTTATTAGTTAAAAAAGTTTCATCAGAGAAAGTCATACTAATTAGACAGCTCGTTTTTTCTGGTGTTGTAGCGTTTACAATTTTTACATTATTTAGGAATTGATATGAGTAAACTCGATTCAGGTATGATGCAGATTAAATGTGTTGAAGTTGCACAACTTCTAAAAAGCTTGGCTCATCCAAGTCGTTTAATGATTACATGTTATTTATCGGAAGGTGAGAAAACTGTTGGAGAGTTGCAAGAGCTATGTGACATATCTCAATCACAGCTTTCACAGTTCTTAGGAAGGCTTTACCGTGAAGGAATTGTTAGCTCAAGAAGAGAGGGGCAGTTCTCCTATTACTCAATTAAATCGAAAGACGTTTTGAAAATGCTTGAGAGTATGCAAAAAATATTTTGTTAAAACCAAGAGGTGAGTATGACTTTAGCTACAGACATTACATGGATTGAAGGATTAATTGGTGGTGCACTGATCGGTCTTGCATCGTCCTTATTACTTCTTGGGAATGGAAAAATTGCAGGCATTTCAGGAATTATCGGAGGTCTGTATCAATCAAAAAAATCTGATCGTTCTTGGAGAGTCTTATTTATCGTTGGCCTTGTTTTTGGTGGCGTCATCACAACTCTTATTAATAAAGACTCCATGCTTTTTAATGATATTCCTAGTTTTGGACGCGCATCGCTTGCGGCAATCTTTGTTGGAATAGGGACAGCTTTTGGAAGTGGTTGTACCAGTGGCCACGGTATTTGTGGAGTTTCTCGTTTATCTAAGCGCTCTATTCTTGCCACGATCACTTTTATGCTGACAGGATTTATTACTGTCTATTTGGGAGTTTAAATGAAAAATTTAACTAGTCTTATTTCTGGATTGGTATTTTCATTGGGTCTTGGAGTTTCGGGAATGTTAAACCCTGTAAAGGTGAAAGGTTTTCTCGACTTAACAAGAATTTGGGATCCATCTTTAATGTTTGTCATGATCGGCGCCATTGCTGTCTATGCCATTCTATTTAGAGTCATTACGAAAAGATCAAAACCTATTTGTGAGAAAGATTTCTCCTTGCCGACAAAAAAAGATCTCGATTTCAAACTTTTTACTGGCTCAGCATTATTTGGCATTGGCTGGGGCATCGCAGGTATTTGTCCTGGACCAGGTATCGCTAATTTAGCTACTGGTTTGAGCAGTGCATTTGTCTTTGTGATCGTCATGGTTTTAAGTATGTGGGCCGTTCGATTTTTGGAGAACCGTTAATGAATTCGTTAGAAACTTTTTTTGACCCTAAGACAAGTACGTTGACCTATATTGTCTTTGATAGTGAAAAAAGCGAAGCCGTTGTTATTGACCCTGTCTGGGACTTAGACTTAGCTTCTGGCAAGTTAAGCGAAGAGAGTCATAATAAGGTTAAGTCCTTTCTTGCTAGTCACAGTCTTAATCCCATCTTGGTTTTAGAGACTCATGTCCATGCTGATCATTTAAGTGGCGCCGTTTTGTTTAAGAGAGATTTTCCACAGATTAAAGTAGCTATAGGTGAACATATTACTGAAGTTCAACAAACTTTTGCGCCAGTCTTTAATATAAAAGATTTGAAATGTGATGGCTCTCAATTTGATATCTTACTTAAAGATGACCAAGAGTTTGAATTTTCCAGTTTTAAAATGAAAGTCTTCCATACTCCAGGTCATACACCTGCATGCTCATCTTATTTAATTGGCGATCATCTTTTTTCTGGGGACGCTTTGTTCATGCCAGACTCAGGAACAGGCCGTTGTGATTTTCCAAAAGGTTCCGCTCGAGATTTATATCATTCTATTATGAAGATCTATCAATTACCCGATGAAACAAAAGTTCATCCGGGTCATGATTATCAGCCAAATAATAGGGAGCTTAAATCGCAAGCGACTATTGCTGATCATAAAAAAGAGAATATTCAAATTAAGGCGATGACTAGCGAGGCAGAGTATATAAAGTTTAGAGAAGATCGTGATAAAACTCTTGCAGCTCCTAAACTACTTTTCCCTAGTATACAGGTAAATATTAGAGCGGGTGAACTTCCTAAGGCTGAAGATAATGAGAAGACTTATCTGAAAATCCCTTTAAAGCTCTAAGTCACCAATATTACGATTACTTTGTTATCCTAAAACCATGAATTTCCTTCCTAGGTCATTGATTTATCTAGGGCTTAGAAGCTATGTTGCCACTCATGAAGCAAGCTCCTAAGTCTCACTTATTTTCAATGTCTCTTGAAGAGTTACGCCAGTGGTTAGCTGATCGTAACCTCGCGCGCTTTGGAGCTGATCAAATCTATAATTGGCTTTATAAAAACTGGACGACTGATCCAATTCTTTGGACAAACGTTGCGAAGAAAACTCGTGAGGCCATGCTCGCCGAACTGGATCTAGAAGTTCCAAAAGTTGTTTGGCAGGGCTTATCAAGAGATGGGACTCGTAAGTTTTTAGTTCGTATGCTGGATGGAAAAACAGTTGAGACCGTCGCTATTGCAGCAGAAGATCGTTTAACTTTATGTATCTCTTCGCAAGTTGGCTGCGCTATCGGATGTACCTTTTGTCATACTGGAACAATGGGTTTAACTCGCAACTTATCTGCCGGAGAAATTGTCGGTCAATTCGTTGCTGTTACTCAGTGGTTAAAAACCAATGTTAATCATGAAGCTAGACTTTCAAATATAGTTTATATGGGACAAGGCGAGCCACTGCATAATTTTGACGAAGTTAAAAAATCAGCCATCGTCTTTTTGGAAGAAAAGGGTATTGCTTTAAGTCAGCGCAAGGTTACGCTTTCAACTTCTGGACTCGTGCCTCAAATTAAAAAACTTTGGGACTTTCCTCCTGTTAATATTGCCATATCACTTCATGCAGCTCATAACGACGTTAGAACAGAGCTAATGCCAATCAATAAAGCCTTCGACTTAGATCGCTTATTTGAAGCAATTAGAACGATACCTCTTAAGGCTAGAAGAAGAATTACTTACGAATATATTTTGATCGCAGGTCTAAATGACCGCCAAGAAGATATTGATGGTCTTCTAAAGCTTCTCGATTTAGAGACGTCAAAAGTGAATATCATTCCATTTAATGAATACCCTGAAAGCAAGTTCAAACGCCCAAGCGATACTCATATTCGATGGTTCCAAAAGCAACTCTTGGATAAAGGTCATACTTGTACTGTTCGAATTACAAAAGGTGACGACATTTTAGCTGCCTGTGGGCAACTTAAATCAAAGGAAGATGCGCTTAATCTTTGGAACTAGTTTTTATCGATCATTTTCCAAGGGATAATTTTCCCTTCATCTTTCGCAGCAGGTGCTGCAACTTCTTGATCGCTTGGCTTGGCCCAATCTGCATCACGCTCTGGACTTGAAGCGAGATCACGTTCCGCTTCAATTGATTCTTCCACTTTAAAATGACTCTCATCGTCCCAAGCACTCTTTTGAGCTTTCGCGTCAACTGGCTTGCTGGTCGGCATTTTAAAACTTGGAGCCTTGTAGGACTCGGCCATAACGATAGAAGCGCTAGACAAGATTAAAATTGTTAATAGTCTTTTCATGGTAAACCTCATTTCACGTTGGTTTAACGTGATTCCTTAATATCTTATCGGTTAATTATACTACGACTTAAACCTGAGCGTTCTTAACCGAGCGAGATACTCGGTTGAGTCGGCAAAGTCTGTGATTTGTTGCCGTAAGCTTTGGATTTTGGGACAATTAAGCCAAGTTTAGCTCGAATCTTAAGGAGTTTCCTGTGGCAAAATCAGGCCAACGTGCAGTCTTCGGTGTTCTATTTATGGTCTTTCTCTTTTTTGTACTGCTTATGGTTTTCGCAAGCTACACGTTAAATTCATTTCAAAATGAATCAGACCTGATTGGCGAGGCTGGCAAGAAGGGTTCTATCGGTGTCGTTAAAGTTGAAGGCACGATTATGGAATCAGAGCCAACGATAAAACTTCTTCATCGTGCAGAAAAAGATAAATCAATCAAGGCGATTATCGTTAGAATTGATTCTCCAGGTGGAGCGGTTGGTCCAACTCAAGAAATTTATGAAGAGATTCGTCGCATCGATAGCGCTTATGATGCTGATAATACAAAAAGTAAACCTGTGTATGCCAGCTTTGGTAGTGTCGCTGCTAGTGGTGGCTATTATATTGGTTCGGCCGCAAGAAAAATCTATACCAATGCAGGAACTTTAACGGGCTCAATTGGTGTGATCATGCAGTTTGCAGATCTATCAAAGGTATTTGAACTTGCAAAAGTAAAACCTGAAATTATTAAGTCGGGTCAGTTTAAAGATTTCGGTAACCCTCATCGTGGTTTAACTGAATTAGAGCGCGCGATGCTAGAAACAACGTCAGATGATGTCCATGCTCAATTTAAAGAAGATATTTTAAAAATGAGAAAAGATCGCTTAAAGAAACCTCTTGATGAACTTGCTCAAGGGCAAGTGTATTCTGGTAGAGAAGCTGTGAATTTAGGACTTGTTGATGAAATCTCTGGTCTTTGGGAATCAGGCCGTAAAATTCATGCAGATTTAAAACTTGAAGGTGATTTTGGTTTGAAGTTTGTTAAAGAAAAAGAAAAAACTTCATTTATGGAGTTAGCAAGATCACTTGAGGAAGCACGTTCAAGTGTGACGATGGTAAGACAATGGCTAAGCTCTCACTTAGGAGAAGCACCATCTGCTATGTTTATAATGAGATAAAGGAATAACGTGGAAGTTTACTTACACTGGCTTCAAGATAATTTATTAGCAGTCGTAGCGGTTACGTTAACGATTGTTTTGATTTATCACTACCTTATTGAAAAAGATACGGTCACAAAATTATCTAAGCGTTATAGAAATTCAATTTTTGAAGCACAATCAAGAATTTTTCTAAACGCCACACAATACTTAATCTCTGGAAACAAAGATCAAGCTATTAAAGAATTCTTGAGCGCTGTTGATATTAATAGAGAAACAATCGAAACTTATTTTGCTCTAGGTGGACTGTTTAGAAGCAATGGTGAAATCGAAAAAGCCATTTCTATTCATCGCTCATTGATTGCTCGTGAAAATATTAATGAAAGTACAAGACTACGTGCTTTAAAAGAACTCGCTATTGATTTTGATAAGGGTGGCTTTGTTGATAAGGCTATTGAGACTTATAAAGATGTCCTTCGTATCAACCGTGATCAATACGAAGTCATTCAAGCACTCTGTCGTATTTATGAAGATACAGGGGACTGGGATCAAGCCTATAATTACCGTATTATGCTTTCAAAAGTAGCTCACGAAAATCAAGCTGAAACCGTTTCACACATTCTAGTTCAAAAAGCGAAAACGTGTTTTGACCAAGGTGATCTTGGACGATGTCATGAAGACCTTGATGACGCTTTTAGATTTGCACCCTCTGTTTCTGCTAATATTCTTCGCATAAGACTTCTTCTCGTAGAAGACAAAATGGATCAAGCTCAAATCCAATTGTTTGAGTTGATTAAAGAACATCCCATGTATACTTCTTTTATTTTTGAAAGTTTAAGCGAAAAAGTACGCCCTGAAATCGAAGCAGAGTATAAGTCGAAGCTTGAGACTCTACGTGGATACTTTATAAATATTGAAGATGCAGAATTGATGTCTTCACCTTCTGTCGTTCTGACAAACGTCAGACTGCTAAAAGAAAGTGGAGAGTCGGATCGTGCAGCTAGATTAATGCGAGATTGGATGGAAAATCATCCTCAATCTTCAGAAGTGATGAAAGCTGAGTTAATTAAACTTTTAATCGATTTAGGTTTGAAAGATGAAGCATTAATGCATACAACACAGCTTTTAAATAATCTAAACCAAAGCGTAACAAAGCACTTTTGCAGTCAATGTGGTTATAACTCAGATGCCATCTTTTGGCGCTGCCCTCAATGTCATGAGTGGGAAACGATTCAATTTAGATGGAAGGTCTCTTGATTAAGTTTTTACTTCTATTCTTAATACCCATTGTGAGCTTGGCTGATTCAAAAATCATCATGGTTAAATATATGAATACGCCTTGGGGCCATGTTCATCAAAATGCATTACGCTATTCAGCTTCACTTACTACCGTCTCTTGCGGTCATCCTCTTAAAGTTGTTGAACTTAACAACAATGGTTGGACTAAAGTGATTGCCGGTCCGTATACGGGGTTCGTCCAAGATATAAACCTTGCTTCTAAAAAACCTGAATGCTTGCAAGATAAGTACCCTCGATTCTTCGATGATCTAAAGCTTGAAATTACTCAAATGTATTATTGGGGTAAGCTTTATGATCAATACGTTGAAGGGAAGTCGAGGTTAAAATGATTAAAATCCTTATCTTCTTTCTTCTTTCTCAATCAGTTTTTGCTCAAAAAAAGCCAGATGAATTGGTTGATTTCAGCTCTATTAAAGATGTTCTAAAAAATGATCGCCTTGATGAAAGTGCCAGAATTAAACAAGAAAAAAATGAGAGAGTAAAATTACAAAAAGCCCGTGCCAGTAAGGCTCGCTATAATATCCCTGGGGAAAATGATTTTTGGCAAATTATGTCAGAATTGTGGTTGGTCAAGAATCAACAAATTTTAAAATGGGATTTTCAAAAACCAGACTTCGGACTTGATACAGCTTTTCAAGATTTTTTAGAAAAGCAAGGCCTGCTTGAAAAGTCATTCAAAATTCTTTTAATTGATTCGGCTAATGTGACTCACTTCGCGCTTCCAACTTCAGCGAATCACTATCTTTTAGTTTTATCTCTTCCGTTTATCAGAACTCTAGATTTATCAAAACTCGAAATTTCACTCCTATTGATGGAAGATATGGTTCGTGCAGATGCAGAGCTATTTAAGAGTCATATTCGTCCAACTGCTAAAGATCTTATTGGAACAAACTATGTTGGCGGAACGCTTGATCTTAAAAAAGTAGAAGCTGTCCTAAAAAAATATGACGAGATGATTTTAGATAAGGGCTTTACGTTTTCTCAGCAGTTTGAAATCACCAAGCATATGGATAGAACTCTTAAAAACAATCAAGAGCTTTGGGGAACATACTATCGAATGATTGTTAAAATCGATAAACTTGTAAAAGAAAATGCTCTTTATAAAAACTTAGCTCGTATTTATCCCTCGCCTGAGCTTCAGCTTAACTGGCTTACACCATCTAAAAGTAAAGATCTGTGAAGAAACTCGGATTTTCGCAATTTCTTGGATCAGTCACGGCCTATTACCTATTGGCAGGACTTTTCCAATTAGTGATTGTATCGCTTATTTCATTTTTTCATTTTCTTTTAGATCATAAACTTGGCGTTATTGAAGACTGGGTCTTTGATAAAGGCTGGGAGATTGTTGTACTTGTAAAGGTATTGTCTTTCTTAGTTATACAAAAATTCGTCCATCTTCCGTCACTTTCTAGGCAACCTTTTCGAGACATGATAATAGAAACTTGGAAGGTTCCCTCACGAAATTTATTTGCACTTTGTATCGCGGGATTCTTAATAAGCATTTTTAGTGCGGCACCTATAACAAATTTTCATCAAGGCGCTAATATCTTTAAAGCAGTTATTAGTTATACCAGTATCTCTATATTATTTTTACTAGATGTACTTATGATCATTTCGATTCGTTACCATAATGGTTTTGGAACTTGGGGGAATAGAGGTGCGATTCTGATTTTGGCTATATTGTTTTGGCTCGCCAACAAAGTGTTATTTCCATTTGCAGTAGGTTTTGGCGCAAGAGAATTTTTTCTTCATCTAGCAGTTCTTCAATTGGCGATGTGGGGTAGAGATAACTGGGCTGATCCAGTCTTCTTTATAGCTTTTATTATTGCCCCTATGGCCGCCCTTATTGGTCTAGATCCTGTTTGGGGCGATCGTTTCTCCATGTTTACTTCGTCGACCCATGTCGATACATCGGTTTCTGTCGCCTGTGCACTTTGGATCTTAACTTTAGGCTTCATTTGGTGGCGTACAAAAACTGAGCGTTTTGATTGAGAATTAACTTCACCAAGAGTTTACAACCCCCCCGACTTTTCCCTGTCAACTTTTGCTCTTAGAGTTGCTATAATTTCAAATAAATACATCTTATGAAGGAGCGACCCAAGTGCAAGTCACTGAAATGAATATTCTAGCTATTATCCTTGAATCAGGAATAGTGGTAAAAGCAGTTTTAATATCTCTAATCATCTCTTCAATTATTTCTTGGGCAGTCGTTTTAAAGAAAAGTAAAAGCGAGAGCTCTTTAAAGAGTGGAGATAAAGAATTCTTAGATATCTTCAACACCTCTAAGTCTATGTCTGAAGTTATGCAAAAATGTGATGAGATAGAATTCTCTCCTTATAAAGTGATGTTCTCATCTGGTTATCAAGAATTTCTAAAAATTAAAAACTCGCTCGAATCAAGCAGTGCTAAAAAAACACCAAAAGAATTCTTCTCAGAGCATGGATTTGTCGCGATTGAACGTGCTCTTAAAAAAGGCATGAATGAGGGGATGATGAAGCGTGAAGAAAATCTTTCGATCTTAGCTTCGATTGGTTCAGTCACTCCGTTTGTTGGATTATTTGGAACGGTTTGGGGAATCATTGATTCTTTTACAGGACTTGCCAGTGGGGGCGGAACTCTTGATGCCGTAGCTCCTGGTATTGCTGAAGCACTTGTTGCAACAGCAGTAGGCCTAGCTGCCGCTATTCCAGCAGTTTTATTTTATAACCACTTTAATAATAAGAACGCGCGATCAACATCTGAGATGGAAAATTTTGGACAAGATTTTCTTAATATGCTCGAGCGTTCAATCTTAGCCGTCTAAAGTTTGGAGTATTAATGGCATTTTCAGCAGGAAATGGTCGAAAAGGTCCAATGGCCGATATTAACGTCACACCTTTAGTCGATGTGATGTTGGTACTTTTAGTGATCTTTATGATCACAGCACCTTTGATGTTGAATGGGATATCTCTTGATTTACCAAAGACCAAAGAGGCTAATCCAATTAACCTCAACACCTCTCAAGTTATTCTTTCCATTTCAAAGGCTGAAGAGCTCTTTATCGGCTCAGATAAAATTTTAGAGAATGAACTCATAGCTGAGCTTAAAGCAAAATTTACGGAAACAAAAAGCGATACGTTATTTCTTAGAGCAGACTTTGCTCTTCCTTACGGTAAGGTCGCTAATATTATGTCCTTTCTTAAAAGTGAAGGGATTACAAAGATTGCATTGGTGACGGAAACAAAAAAATGAGCGAAAGGTTATCTGGTGAACATGGTCTAAGCTTTTATAGCGTTCAATCGTTTTTTGTTCACTTGAGCCTTGTTTTTCTTGCTTTGATTATTGGCAAATTAAGTTGGGATAAAGTTCAAGACATTAGAAATGAGAATATTCAACTTGTTCAAAATTCAGTTCGTGTTGATATGGTTGCCATGCCTGAACTAACCATTAAAGAACTAAAGACTTATGAAGAACCAGTGAGTGAGCCAGCCCCAGTTCAAGAAGTTGTTAAAAAAGAGGAGCCGCCTGTTGTTCCTGATCAACCAGAGTTTGTTGAAGAAAAGAAAAAACAAGACTTTGCCAGTATGCTTAAAAATCTTTCTCAGAAAAAAGTTGAAGAGAAAGCTGTAAAGAAGGAAAAGAAGAAAGATACCTTTGATACATCGAAGATCAATAAATTAGTTGCGGCGGGAAACAAATTATCTGCTGGTGCAGCTTTAGTTGGTGGTGAGGGTAGTGCTGCTCAAGGAGAGTATGCTCGCTACCTTGGAACTATTCCAGAAGCCATCAAACCTTTTTGGAAATTACCAAGTTATTTAGCGTCACAGGAACTCAAAGCTCGTGTGCGTATTTTTATAAAAGAAGATGGAACACTTATTAAGGCCCAACTATACGAATCAAGTGGCAATGAAGAGTATGATCAACGTGCCCTCGCTGCAGTCGAAAAAGCTCGTTTTGGTCGAATGCCACAGGGCTTTGCTGCCAAAGGTTTAGCAGGTGAAATTGTTTTGGGCTTTCCTCTATAATCTGACCTAGGAGTCATGATGAAATTTTTAACACTATTCATTCTATTAATGAGCTCAAACCTCATGGCCCAAAACCTTACGATTGTAGCGGTAGGAGAAGCTGGTGTTGAAGCCAGTCTTGTCGCTTTTCATGCCAATTATTCATCTTTAAGTGAGGATGATCTTAAAGTTGCCAAAGACTTTGTGAAAATCTTAAGAGAAGACTTCGCTTTTTATAAAGGTACATTTGAAGTCGTAAATGAAAGTAAAACGCCAGAAATTGATAGTAGTCCAAATTATGAAAAGTTAAAAAGTGCAGGCATTACCTTTGCTGGCAATGTCACCTTTAGAAAAGATGGCGTCCTTTACGCCAATGTTCAGCTTCATGATGTGAATGCTGGAAAAGTGGCACTCTTAAAAGATGCTTTAGTCACTGAATCAAAGCTACGTCCAAGCGCTCATGAAACAGCTAATGCTTTATTTAAAACCGTGACTGGTAAAGAAAGTGTTTTTGAATCTCAAATTACATTTGTCTGTGATAAGGGCTCTCGAGGCGATAATATTGTCAAAGAACTTTATATTATGGATTTTGATGGTAAAAACGTTAAACGTCTAACCAATCATGGTGGTGTTGTGATGTCGCCGGCCATCTCACAAAACAGAAAAAAAATTCTTTATAGCCTTATTCAACAAACAAGAAGTAAGTCTCGTAACAACAATCTCTACGTCTTAGATACGGATACTGGAAATTCATCTCTTGTCAGTAGCAGAAGCGGGATTAATTCAGGCGCTGTCTTTATGCCAGGAGATAAGAGTATTGCACTAACTTTATCTCATACAGGTAACGCTGAAATCTATGAAGTCAGTCTTGCTTCAAAAGACATCATTGGAACACTAACAAAACATTCCGCTCCTGATGTCGATCCCTCTGTTAATGTCGATGGTTCTAAAATGGCATTTCTTTCAGGTCGTGCCAATAAAGCCGAGATCTATATAATGGATCTTCCTGGCAGAGAGAAAAACACTAAGCGTATTAGTTATGTTGGTAAGTTTAATGCCACTCCAAGATTCTCTCCAGACGGTAAAGAGCTAGCTTTCTCATCGTGGTTGGATAATCGCTTCGATATTTTTAGAATCGGCTCTGATGGCCATAACCTAGTTCGCTTAACCAAAGACTTTGGCTCAAACGAAGATCCGACCTATTCAAATGATGGTCAGTTTATCGCTTTTGCTTCACAAAGGGTCCTATCTCGAACTGAGGCCGTCCAAAATGTATACATAATGACCCGTGATGGAGAAATGATAGGCCAAATCACAGAAGGTTTGGGGAACTGTCAAAGTCCTAGGTGGACTAAGTAGCCGAAATTACTTTAAAGCATGTACTTTTATTAAACACCCGAGCATTTTACTCTTGTAAAAAATGCCGACGCATTGTATTATCTACTCAGTTTCGCTGTGCATTAATTACGCACCCAAATTTAAAAAACTGTCTAGGAGATCTACAATGAACATGACTTTGTCAAAAGAAGTGACGCAAATCGAACGTTTATCAGCTATTTTGCTATCAACGCTAGATGAATCATTCTTCTTTAGTGAACTAGCTGTTCATTTAAATAAACATATCGGTGCTGATAAAGTTCACGCCTTTCGTGCTTTTGAAGATGGTAAAGTTGAGCAAGTTTGCAAAGCTGGTAAGGCCGTCCTTAAAGGTATCTGCCTAGAAAAAGGCGTAGGTCCTGCTGGCCACGTTATCAGAACAAAGAAAGCCTATTTTTCAAACGATACTTCACGCGATCCACTTTTTCATCAAGAACTATCAGAAGGTATTAAGCGCGAACTGGCCCTTCCAATCCAACACGAAGGTGTTGTTATCGGTACTGTTCACTTTCAAATTATTGATGGCGAGCTAGAATTTTCTCGTGAACACATCACAGCTGTTCTTGAAATCCTATCAAAACTTAGCGGCCCACTTGCTAATATGAAGATGTACCTTTCAGCTAAATCATTAAATGAATCACTACTTCGCCAAATTGAGCAAAAAGAGCTTGAACTTAAAGAGAAATCTTCAAGTAAAGATGTTGAGTCTAAATTCAAAGTTGAAGAAGGCAAGATCGTTGGTAAAAGTAAAATTATGGAAGAAGCCGTTCGTCGCGCTGATAAAGTATCAGCTTCAGCAATGAACGTTCTTATTCAAGGTGAAAAAGGAACAGGCAAGGATCTTCTTGCTCGTCGTATCCATTGCCGTAGTGATCGTAAATCATTTGTTGTGGTTGATTGCTCTATTATGACTGAATCTCAACTTGAGCGTGAACTCTTCGGTGAAGAAACTCACGACATGTCACGTGGCCACAGAGTAATCGTTGGTGCCCTTGAAAATGCTCACGGCGGAACTCTTTTCCTTAAAAATGTTGATCGCCTACCAGTGCAACTTCAAGGAAAAATCGCTCACTTCATGAAAGAAAAAACTGCTCTTCGTGTTGGTGGTCACACTGCCTTTAGAGGAGACGCAAGAATCGTATGTTCATCATCACGTAACCTTCGCTCACTTGTTCAAGAAGGGTGTTTCCGTGAAGACCTTATGTATTCACTTGCAACAATGATTATCGATGTACCATCTCTTCGTGAGCGTGGTGAAGATATCGAAATTATCGCTTCTTTTTATTTAAATCTTGGTCGTGAAAAAAGCGCCCATAAGTCTCTATCACAATCAGCAATCAAGTCACTTTCAGAGTACAACTGGCCAGGTAACGTTCGTGAGTTAATGAACGTTGTTGAGCGTGCTTATATTCTTGGAGAGGGGATGATCGTTGAGAAATGTCACCTTGCAGAATGCGTCGTTGAAAAAGCAGATGAATCACAGTCACTTCAAGATGAGCTTATGGCTTTTGCTGAAATGACTCTTTCTGACCTTGAGCGTCGCCATATTACAAACACGTTGGAGCACTTAAGTGGTAACAAAACAAGAACAGCTAAAGTTCTTGGGATTACTGTTAAGACGCTTTACAACAAACTGCATAGCTACGGCATGATCGAAACGAAAGAAGCATAATTTAGGAATAACAATAAATCTTGTATTTGGGCATCTT
>CAYGRY010000063.1:0-15726 GCA_964352405.1 uncultured Halobacteriovorax sp. | reverse complement strand
CAAAGTGGCCATCCATAATATCAAGATGAAGCCATAGGTTTGAAACCTTTTCAATAACTTCAAGCTCACGTTCAATATTCAAAAAATCACAAGCAAGTAGGCTTGGCGAGATAATCGTCATTGATGATCCTTTGGAATTGCAGAAATGATGGGAGTTTGACCTTGAAGTCCATTGATCCAAGTCGCAACATCAACGGCCTGCTTGCCTTCAAGTTGTATTTTTAAAAGCTCAATGCTTCCATCAAGGCAGCCAATAACAAAAGTGTCTTTTGTTATTAAAACTTGTGATGGTTTAAGTTCCTCATCACTTACTTTTAGTTTTAAAATTTTGCAGCGTTTATTATTAAGGAGGAACTGAATTCCTGGCCAAGGTGTAAAAGCCCGAATTTTGCGCTCAATGGTATCAGCGGCTTGTGAATCAAAGTCTATATAACCTTCATCTTTTTTTATTGTTGGTGCAAAGCTAGCCTGGCTTTCATCTTGTTTCGTGAAGTTAAGTGTATTGTTGTCGGCCGAGTTGATGAAGTTTTTTAAAAGAGTCGAAGCAAGAGACTTGAGCTTTACATAAAGCGACTCAGTCGTTTCATCAATTGAAATTGGCAGAGCTAAATCACAACAAATATCACCAGCGTCCATTTGCTTTACCATTTTTTGAATGGAGACACCGGTTTGCTTGTCACCATTTAAAATGGCGTAGTGTATAGGAGCAGCACCTCTATAGAGAGGCAGGAGACTTGTGTGAATATTGAAACATCCTAAACGTGGAAGCGATAAAACTCGTTTACCAAGAAACTGGGCAAAAGCAAAAACGATAAAGAGATCAGGATTCAGGGATTCGAGTTCTGACAGAAACTCAGGCTCTTTATCAATATTTTGAGTCTGAAATGTTTTTAGTCCCAAAGTGGTGGCAAGCTCAATAACTTCGGGGGATTTTAATTTGTTGCCTCTACCACTTGGACGATCGGGTTGGCTGATAACACAAATGACTTCAACATTGGGAAGATCAAATAGAGTTTGAAGACAGTCTGTTGAGATATCTGGAGTGCCACAAAAAACGACTTTGAGCACAGCTTAGCCTTTTTTCGCTTTCAAAAATTTCTTAGTGAGAAACTGGCGTTTTAAAAGTGAAAGCCTTTCCAGAAAAACGATTCCGTCTAGGTGGTCATTTTCATGCTGTAAACAAACAGCAAGTGTACCTTCTGCTTCAAGCGTTTGCTTGTCACCGTTAAGGTCTTGATACTCAAGCACAACATGATTGGCACGCTTAACATCTTCATAAACACCAGGAACAGAGAGACAACCCTCTTCGTAAAGAATTTCGCCGTCTTTTTGCTTGAACACAGGGTTGATGATGACCATCGGATTGAAGTTTGAGAATGTCCAATCTGTATGTCCGTCAGCGTTTAAAGTTTTTTCTCTGTCGAAATCAATATCCATGACAAAAAGTCTGATTGATTTGCCGACTTGTGGTGCCGCTAGACCAATGCCTGGAGCGTGATACATTGTAAAAAACATGTCTTTTACAAGCTGTTTTAAATCTTGATTGAAATCAACTACAGGTTTAGCAACCTGCTTTAAAACTGGCGCAGGATAAGTGAAAACTGTGAGCTTTTCACCTTCGAGTTTGTAGTGATCTTTTGTAAATTCAGACATGACTTTTCATAGCATACATGCACTGCGCAAGTCTAGCTCAGCGCTTGACTTGAACAAGCATTAACGACTCTTGCAGCATAGATAAGTCGCTTTTAGCGATAGCATCTAAAATATGGCTCAACTTACGGCTTTTTTGCCATACGCGCCACGAGTCAATGATGATGATTTTTGAGCTCAGACCTTCCTGTTTAATTACCCTTTCTGGAATTAAAAGTAGGTCATTAACATCAGATAGGCGGCTAGAAATTTGTTGGGGAGGAACGATTAAAAGTCCGTTTCGATCAATAGCCTCTTCAATAAAATATGGCTTTCGGTAAACCACAGTTAAGTCACGCTCACCAACAGTCTTAATGACACGATCTGGAACAGTTGGAAAAACAAATAATGGTGTGACAAATGACCATATGTACCCAAAGCACAAAAGTGAAGAGAGTGCTCTGGTTCTGAGTGAGGCTCTTCTAAAAAAAGAAATAAAAGCAAAAAGTGTAAAGGCAATCGCAAGAAGCATTACAAAAATATTTGAGCTATTTTCGAAGAGTGAAGGAAATGCAAAGGTCATTAACAGAACTGGAAGTAATATAAAATATAATGTTGAACTCGCAAGATTAGAAAAGCTAGCAGCTAGACCTTTTATTGGTGAGTGATGACATTTCATCGTATCAAGTAAAATGATCAAGAAAAAGAACATGCTTGGCATGGCATAATGATGTGATCGTTGGTTCGGAATAAGCCATAAGAAAAAGAATACAAAAAAAGAAGAAATAACAAAAATCCTAGGCCAGAATTTTTTATCCATTGGAGTAAGACGCTTTTTCCAGTTTTCGATATTAAAAACAAGTGGCAGAAAAAGGGACCAAGGTAGCGAGAAGATAACCAGCCCTTGAAAAACTACTCGAAGTGGATAAGGTTTAGACGTAAACTTGCCAAGATTTTCACGCAAGAAAAAGTAATCAATAAAATACTGTCCGTACTTAATATAACAAGCTAAGAACCAAAGACTTCCTAAAGCGAATGTTGCTAATCCAAAAATAAAAAGCTTCTTAAAAGGAATAGGTTGTTTATAGAAGCGGCGAATGAATAAAAAGATGGAAAAACTTCCACCAATCATAACCCAAGCAACAGGCCCTTTAACTAAGACGCTAAGTGCACAAAAAACAGTGGCATAGAGCCAGTCGCTTTTACGTTGATCTATTAAAGCCGAAAATAAAAATAAGGCACCGATAGTGCTTAAGAGAGAAAGAGGCATCTCCATCATAAAAATTCTAGAGTATTTAGCAAATCCTATCGTGGAGAGAAAGAATAAAGCCGCCGTAGTTTTTGGAATAGAAAAAAAACGTTGAACCCAGGTCGAAATATAAGCAATAGAAAAAAGAGAAAGAAGTAGAATAGATAGTCTTGCCGCAGTTGTAGTTTCAAGAAAACCAAGAGCATAAAACGGAAACGGAAGCCAAAAATGAAGTGGCGGTTTCGACCAATGTGGTTCGCCGCGAAAAAAAGGAGTTAAAAAAGAATCAACTGAATTCATCTCTTTGGAAATTTGAAGGTAAAAGCCTTCAGTCCCCTGTCTTATGGCATCAAGGTTGCCAATGTCCCAGGCCATTAAAATAAAAGCAAGAATGAATGATGCCAAAAATCCATGTTTTTGGGTTAAACGTATCAACCACTTAATCATGTCTTTAGTTTCCGATGAGAGTAAAACGTGTAAATAATGAAGCCACAAAATAAAAAAGGTACACCAAAAGATGCTAGGATCGGAGCCATTTTGGAGCTCTTGCCAAGTTCAGTCGCATAGCTCGTTGTGAGCCAATAAATAATAGTGAAAGTAAAAACAAAGGCAATGTTCTTTCCCATATTAGACGATCTTCGACCTGGATTGTAGGCAGCGATACTGGCCAAAAGTGCAAAAACAACGCACACAAATGCAGCGGCAAACTTATCATAAAGCATAACTGAATATTCATCAGTGTTAATTCCTGAGCGCTTAAGTCTGGAGACGTAATCGACAAGACCATTTAAAGGAAGAGTTGTGATGTCACTTTCAATTCTCTTGAAGTCATCAACATTCTCTTCAAGTTCCACTTCGAGGTTCGTTTCGGAGACCTTTTCTGGAAAGACTTGATTATCTAAATTGATATAGCTTGTCGCTGTTGGAAAATACCATTTACCTGCTGGTGTGTTGATGAGTTTGTCGCCTTTTATTCTTTTTGTAATTTTATAATCAGATCCAAAAAAATACAGTGTTACATCAAGAAGTTCGTCTCTTTCTTTGTTAAAGGAGGAAAAAGAAAAGAAATAGTTTTGACTCTTATACCATATACGCCCACTGCCAATGGTGCTTGCTCGAAGGCCCTGGCCCTCAAGGTTTCGAAATTTTCTATCAGATTCGGGGATTAGTATATGTCTACGTGAGCGAGCATATGGATCAATAAAGCCCGTAATTAAAAGCTGAACAAGACAAATTAGAAATGATGCCAAGGCGATTGTTGAAAAAAATTGTTTTCTTGAAAACCCTGAAGCAAATATCGCAGTTAGTTCATTTCTGTTTTTGAGTTTATTTATGCTAAATAGTGAAGCCGTTAGGCATGAAATAGGAAGAACGCGGGCGAGAAAGCTGGGTGCTTCGATTAAAAAATTAAAAAAAACTTCCTGCGCAGTAACATTATCTCGTAAGAAACCAGAAACTAAGTTTGATACAGTAATCAAAAGCATAAGTGCGAAGACTGATGCTATAAATGCCTTAAACCATTCAATCAGAATTAGGTTTTTTAAAATCATTGAGGTAGCGAGATCCTTGAAAGTTTCATGTAAAAGCTAATGACCCTTGATAAGAAGGGCTCAAGTAACTTATTTAAAAATGGAAAAGTGATAATAGTTTTAACAAAAAATGGTGAAATAGCTTGATAAAGATAAATGAAAATTCTTCCAAATAGGTTATTGATTAAAACTGTATCTCTATAGGTACGAAGTGCAATTGTTCTAGTATCAAGAGTACCAAAGCATAATGTTGCTATATAGCAACCTTTCGCCTCAATTCTTATTTTTTCGTATGCATCTTTGAAAGCTTTTGGATTGTGGGCTAGTTTTTGTCTAATAAACTTTTTAACCATTTGGGAATTAACATACTGATATTTAAATCCCAGTGTAAAAGTAACAAATTGTTTTAAGCAGCGAATTGATTCGAGGGTAAGGTTTGGACTTCGGTCATAGGCTTTTGAAAGATCCCAATAGGCATGAGAAATCAAAAGCATTTCAGCTAGGTCATTTTCTCGACTAAAAAAGGCAGGTGAAAGTGAACTCTCTGGAACATCATGATATTGCGCTAAAATATTTAGATATTGCGAATAAAATTGAACTGCTTTTGGAATTTCGTCCATTGCAGCAAACTCTTGTGCTTTTTTTAAAATTTTAAGTCTTTCAGAGTATGCCTTTAAAACGGGCTCTGCTCGAACAACATTATAAGATTTTTCATCAACTTTCTTATTCATTTAAAATCTGTACGATAAAGAAAATGAAGTTTCCTTTGCTTTTTCATTAGTTTGTGAAATGGAGGCTAGTTCACTATATTGGGTTGAAGCAACTGCTGCTTCAATGACAAGTCTAGGTTGAACCCAGCCAAGTCCAGCGCCAGTCCCTTTCTTCTTGAGACCCTTATCTTCTTGGGCTCCAAAACGCATGTAAAAATCTTGAAAGATTTTTAGTTGGATGGCAGCACGAACAACTGAGCTTTCTTTAGCGTCAGTTTCCCAGCCCGCACCAGCATCAAACATAAGAGCGATAAAATCTTTGTAAACATATTGTGCGCCAGCAATAGCTCTTCGTGCCAATGGGTCATCACCCATCACATCTGGAACCACGATTCCAAAAGTGAATTCCGGAGAAATGGCATGAGTAACACCAGCTGAAACTTGATTCAACTTTGCCGGTAAAGGGCCAGCCGTGCGTTTCGTTGTGGAATAACTAAATCCTAGTGCAGATTTTTTGCCAACCGCTGAACTAGCTGAAGCCGCTAGTCTTGTTACTTTACCGTAACGATCATCCTGTTTTGAATAACTTATTGATCCATCTACATCGCCCTTAGAATCTGATGCAATAAACAAAAGGTTTTCTTCATTGGCGGCGGAAAGCGGGGAGGTATCATCAGGAGTAATATCTGTTCCAGATTTTTGGATGTAAATTGATGAAACTTGGAAAAATGAAATGGCGGCAGGGTTTAAAACAGTCGCTTCATCCATTAAAAGCGACCCAACACCAGCACCGGCAGTTGATTTTAGTCTAGTGGTCGAAATTTCTGAGGCATTTAGATATGTTGCGCAGCTAAGACCGAGTAAAATGGTCGGGAGAAGTCGTGACAACGTGGCGATGGTATATTTCATAGGGTAAGATGCCTTCTTAAAAGATATAGGTGGTTTAATTGTAATGAAGATAAAAAAGGCTGTCATCCCCGTTGCCGGAAAAGGGACAAGATTCTTACCTGCTACTAAACAGGTGCCAAAAGAGATGTTGCCCATACTGGATCAACCCATGATCCATTATTGTGTTGAAGAAGCCGTGTTATCGGGCATTCAAGAGATCGTGTTTGTCACTTCTTCAGGAAAAGAGGCTATTGAGAACTATTTTGATAGGAATATCGAATTAGAAACTTTTCTAATAAAAAATAACAAACAAGAACTTTTTGAGAAAATTAGAAAAATCGGAGACATGATTGAAATTGTCACCGTTAGGCAAAAAGAACAACTTGGACTAGGTCATGCGGTATTATGTGCTAAGTCGGTTGTTGGAAAAGAGGATTTTGCCGTCATTTTGGGTGATGATATAGTCGTCAACGATATTCCAGTCACAAGACAGCTTATTCATTGTTATGACAAACATCATGGATCAGTCATTGGAGTCATGCAGGTCGCAAAAGAGTTAACTTATAAATATGGCATTGTTAAAGGGACAGCGATTGATGGAAAGACCATGAAGATGGATGGCATGGTGGAAAAACCAAAGCCAGAAGACGCTCCAACAAACCTAGCAACGCCTGGAAGATATATTCTTAAAAATGAAATCTTTGGCGCCCTGGAAAGAATCGAGCGTGGTGCGGGCGGTGAATATCAACTCACAGACGCAATCAATATGCTTTGCCTAGAGGATAAAGTTTTGGCCCATGAGTTTGATGGTAGAAGATATGATACAGGAAGTTTAGAAGGATACCTTAGGGCAACGATTGATTTTGCTTTAGATCGTGAAGACCTACGCGCAACAATGATTTCAATCCTAAAAGAAAAGAGACAATTAATATGAAGCTAATTGCATTAATACTATCTTTAATTGTGGCAACGAGCGCCTCTGCTGTTCCAACGGTAGAAGGACTATTTAGAAATGTTAACAACAAAGAGCCAAGCGGAAACCTTATTGTAGTGACTGCGATGGTTAGTAAAATGCCGACAATTTCTCCTGAAGGTATGGGAGAGGGCTTGGTGGGTGAGGTGGCCGAAATCATTCAAAAGCCAGCGTTCTTTAAATGGTTAATCTCGCTCGAAAAAGAGCAGTCAATTGATGTTATTCAAGTAAGCTATGAAAATCAGTCGCTAAAAGAAGATAGCGTGACAGCAACAAAATATTTTCCAGATCTTAAAAAAATCATTGAAAATGACTCTTCACTGGAAAGAGGCATGTTTTATGGTTTAATGAGTGTTTTGGTTTTAAACGATGCTTCAGTCCTAAAAAATATATTAAACAAGTATTCTCAAGGCTTTGTTTCAAACAAAGAGCTGATGTCGAGAGAGAAGATTAATCTCTATCATCGCTACAAGATCTATTTAGAGCAAAGGCAAAATGATGAAGCTCTCATGTCGCCTCTCGAACCGGAGGATCAGGAAAAACTTTTAAGTGTTAAAGAAGTCTTATCGGCTCCTATGTATAAAGACGCAGGGAATGTTAGCCTAAGCAGAGAGGCGAGCGAGCTGTATTGGAAGGTAGACCTTAAAAGCATTACTGCACTTTTTGGTAACGAAGATCACCGCTTAAAAAGAGTAGAGTACCAATCACCTCTTGGGGACCTTAGAATCATCGCCGATGAATACGTACTCTTTAACGGCTCTCATGAGCTTCCAAAAACTATGATATACAGAGATATGGCGGGAGTAAATTGGCGCGTACAGTTTACGGGTTTGTCGCACTTAAACACTAGGTCGACACCTTTCACGAAAAGAGCTCAAGAATATGCCGAAGCCGCAAAATCTTACAGGAAAAAGCAGACGGCTAAACCAGCAGATCTAACAGAAAAAGTAGAGCAAGTTCAACCGACATTTATCTTCTAAATGAATTACCAGGTTGCATGTAATACACCGTTTAACAAATCGCTATTGACCTATTCGTCTGAAGAAAGACTTCAAGTTGGCCAAAGTGTAACAGCCCCCCTTGGAAAAAGAGAAGTTCTCGGCTGGGTTGTAAGAGAAGATAATGGCCAAGTAGCAAGCTTGAATCTGAAATCAATAAAAAATAAATATGATCAGGTTATGGACTTAAGTGAGCATGAAATGAAGCTCTATTCATGGATGTCCGATTATTACCACTATCCGCTTGGACAGTTGGTGAATGATGCTCTTCCAAAGTCAATGAAAAGACCTCGACCACTTGAAGCGATAGCTAATGCAAAATTAGAAGCGCTTGAGTCACTAACAAAAAATCAAGAAGAGGTTTTTGAAAAAATACAAAAATCTTTTACTAATAAATTCTCAAAACACCTTATTCACGGGGTAACGGGAAGTGGTAAAACACATATATACCTCCATCTAATGAAAAAAGTATTAAAAGAGGGAAAGAGTGTCCTTTTTTTACTTCCAGAAATTAACTTAACACCACAATTTTTAGATAAGTTTAGATCTGTTCTTGATCAAAGAATTTATGCTTATAGCAGTGAAGTCAGTGCTTCACAAAAATATCAACTCCGAGATACTTTGAAGAAAAACAAAGATCCAATTGTTATTGTCGGCGTGAGAAGTTCTGTCTTTTTACCAATAGATAATATCGGATTAATTATTGTTGATGAAGAACATGATTCATCCTTTAAGCAAGATGATCGCTGTACTTACAATGCCAGAGACGTAGCTATTAAAAGAGCTTCAATGCTTCATATTCCCGTTGTTCTTGGCTCAGCTACTCCATCGCTTGAGTCGTATAAATCACTGATTAATACTCAAACGTACTACCCGTTAAAAAAGCGTGTGCATGGATTTAATCTACCTACAATTGAGATTCTCGATCAAAGAGAAAATCGCGAGGGTGAGACTGTTGAGCATTGGCCAATGACTCGAAAATCAATGAAAGCGATTGAAGATGCTTTCAACAACGGAGAGCAGGCTCTTGTATTTATCAATCGCTTGGGATTTTCAAGTTACCTTCAATGCTCATCTTGTGGTCATCAATTTCAATGCCCCAATTGCTCAACCAATATGCGATATTTCAAAGCAAGAAATGAAATCTCTTGTCAAACATGCGCTACGAAAACTTCTATGCCTTCAATTTGCCCAGAATGCTCCTGTATTACCTTAATGCAAAAAGGATATGGAACTGAAAAAGTTGAACAGGTATTAAAGGAATCTATCAAAGGTTTAAGAGTAGAACGATTTGATAGAGATGAAATTAAAAATCTAGAGCAACTTAAAGACTCTTTGGATAGGTTTCATCGTCATGAGGTAGATGTCCTTGTTGGTACACAAATGTTATCTAAGGGACATAATTTTAAAAAAGTTAATACCGTTATTGTTCTTGGTATAGATCAACAATTAAATTTTCCAGACTTCAGGGCAATGGAAAGAGCATGGCAAACACTCGTTCAAGTGAGCGGACGCTCAGGAAGATTTGGTCAACCCGGTAAAGTCTTAGTTCAAACACATTCACCAGAGCATCCACTGTTTGTGCATATTACACAACATCACTTCAGTGACTTTTATGATGAAGAGCTAGATTTAAGACAACGAGCAAGTTGTCCGCCAATTGCGAAGATGGCCGTCATATATCTTACATATAAGGATAAAAATATTCTTATTAAAAAGTCACTGGAACTGGGACAGTGGTTGGAAGGGCTCAAGAATCACCATTATGATCAGGTTGATATTTTAGGGCCTAGGCCTGCGATAATGGAAAAGAGAGTTAATAAGTTCACTTGGACAATACTGCTAAGGTCCAATGATTTAATGCAGTTGCATGCCGTACTGTCGATGTGCCAATCAAATCTTGATGGCTTTAAGCCAGTACAGATAAAGGTTGATGTTGACCCTCAAGTTATTTCTTAAAACCTAAGCCTTTGATAATTCTATAAATAAAAAATAAACTCTGCTTGCCTGCTCAAGTTTTCAGTCAATATCCCGAAAAGTCGAATGAAGTGAACCTAATTAGTTCGTTAGACCAGGGTTGTTACTATGAAAAAGAAGCTAAAACTCTTTATCCTTTTTGCTGCATTCGCATCGTCATCTAGTGCGTGGGCGCAATTTTCTGTGGTGAATACACCCGGTGGAAGTTCTGGGTCAGGCGGTGGATCTACTGTTCAGTCAGCTCCGCAAACAGACCTTTCAGTTACAGCGCTACCTTCGACGCGTGAGACTTGTAGCACGGCAAATCGTGTGAGTTTGCAAATGCTAAGAAGCTTAATGGTTTCACCTGGAGACTATAATATTTCGATGGTTCAAGGCCAAACAAGAAAACTTAAGGTTCAGATACCAGCTCACTATGGTGATTGCTTAAATATTAGATTTCAATATCAAGTCGTTGATAACAATATTCAGGTTACAGCTGCAAACGATAAGTCTTATGACGAATATACATCGTGCTTAAAAGGCAAGGGTATTTTGAGCGCAGACGGTGCTAGTTTTGATGCATCAAAAGCAACAATTTCTGAAGCTTCATTTGAATATATTGATCTACCAAGTTTTGATGCTTCAAAAAATATTGAAGCTTTCTTTATGTCTCCAAATCCCAATCCTACAAACGGTAACTACGGCGCAGCTTTTCCATCTGGATGGTTGGCATCGGCAGATACATGTTCAAAGCGTGAATCACTTCAGGAGGGCGGAGCCTCTGTTTATCTTTCGCCAGAAAGTGAGGCCGCTGATCGTGCCTTTAGAGCATGTAACAGTTTAGATTATGAGCAAATTCTTCGCGAACTTGAGCGTCTCGATGCAAGTACTCTTGGTAACGCTTCACTTTTAAGAAATGTTTTACAAGGTGCACTTGATACTGCGAGAGCTCAGCGTGCCACTGAGATTTATACACGCTTTGATGAAATTGAAGCACAGTTTAAACCAAGTGCGGATGATATTGCTGCTGGAAGAAAAGTTGGTGTATCTGAAGACGAAGCCATTCGTTTAAGTAATGAATATGCAACATTGCTTTCCGAGTTGAATGACGTTGTTATTTCTCCATCAATTTCAGAAATTGACTCTCTTATACAAGAGCACGGTCAGACAACATCAAGATCACGTCAAACAGAAATTCAAGACAGACTAAAGTCTTTGAATGAAGCTGTTGGTGCTTACGCTAAAAGAAGTAGTCGTGGTCTACGAGATCTTTATAAAGGTCTCGAAGAATTTGCTCTAATTGATCAAGCTGAAAAAATTGAAGGCTTTCGTTTAAAGTCAGAAGCATTTTCTAGAGTTTATGTCGGAAGACCAGACGCTAGACGTGGAGAGCAAATCTCAGTTGAGCGAGCAAATAAATTTGTTACTGATCGTATGGAAACATTCATGACCCAGGTTGTTCAGGATTGGGATGACAGTTACCGTGTAAGAAACCTAGACAGAGCTCCACTAACATCTTCTCAACGAAGAGTTACTCAGGCTTATGATAGAGTCAGTAGAAATTGGCAGCGCTATGAAAAAGGCGAACAAGATCAAATGAAAAAATACTGTGGAAGAAACTTTATTGGTGGTGTTAGCAATCCAGTTCGTTGTCAGCAATTCCAAAGGGGAGCTGAAGGTCGCAGACGTAGAGCGATGTCTACCCGTGAAAGAGATCTGAAAAATCTTAGAAGAAGGGGCGAACATTACAGTAGTCTTTCAAATCAATATGAAGCCTCGATAGAAAGATTTGAATCTGAGCGTGGTTCTACTTACGACGACATGGATATTTATTCTAACTATGGAGATGATTATAGCTATCTTTATGGTGATTCATACTCAAGTGGCAGCTATTCATCATATGATATGGGTGGCATGTCGATGGGAATGGGTAATCCAATGGGTTCACTTCGCTCTCCTGCAGGTATGCAGCAGCAACAATATGGTCAGCAATCTCAAATGATGCCATATTCACCGATGATGGGCCAAAACCCATATGGGATGCCACAACAACAGATGATGTACCAACAACCTGGTCAATTTATGCAGCAGGGTGGTCAGCAGATGATGTATCAGCAGCCTGGGATGATGCAGGGACAAGGTTCGGTCAGCCCCTATTATATGATGGGACAATAATTTAAACCAAAAAAAAGCCTCCGAAATGGAGGCTTTTTTATTTCTTAAAAATCAATTGATGTTCGAAGCTGTAAAACAAATGTGCTGTCAGCATTATTCTTTTGAGCAGGATCATTAGAATAAGCATAGTAATCACCAGTCATCAGGTAACCGGCCGAGCCGCCCACATGAACTTCTTGATTCCACTTATAATTAAATCCAAGGTCAATTTCTGTTCCAAGGTCATCAGATTGTGTTGATTGCGCTGTAAATGATTTACCTGTTGTGTGGTTGTAAGAAACCTTTCCAGTCTCTGCGACTTGATCAGCTTTCGCCCAAATTAGAGCAGCATCCCAATCCCATTTGCCCGTTGAATAAATGGCACCAAGTTTTGCATAAGTTGCATTGTTCACATACGAATCGTAAATCTGAGCACCGCTATTAATAGAGCGAAGGTCATAACGGAACATTAAGTTTGCAATTTGATAGTTTGGGTGAAGGTACATAGCTTCGAAATCAGTTCCGCCAGCGCCTTGGCCAGAAACTTGGCCAGCGAAAAGTTGAATTTGCCATTTTTCTGAAATCTTATAACCAGACTCTAGAAGAATTGCCTTTGCTTTGTATTTGGCGTTTCTGCCATTTTCAAAATAGTTTCCAATATCACCGCTCATAATTGGAACTTCTACCGCAAATGAAAGATCACCGAACTTCTTAGCTAGATAAAGATCTGTAATTTTAACATTTGTTTGGCCTAAGCTTGTGTTTGTCGCATCGTTATTTGTATCACCAGTGATCGCCGTCGCTTGAGAGCTGCTTTCTTTTTTTCCGTACAATAGACCAAAAGCAAGATCACGTTCGACGTTGTCATAAAGTACAGAGGCACCAAACTCTCTAATTCGAGAAGATCTTGTAAAGTTTGTTTGTGCGATCTTTGCCCAGTAGGGAGTTAGTTGAAAGTTTCCAATTTTAATCTTACCAGTGATTCCATCTCTTGCTGTTGCAAAACGATCCCAACGATCTGATCCGTCATTATAAACAGCGCCTAGGCCCCAGTTAAAACTTTGGCGGCCGATAAGCCAAGTCGCTGCATCAGAATAAAGTTCTGCATAAAGCTGGTTGATAACAATTGAGTCACCATTAGTTGTGTTATGAGTGTAGAGAGTGCTACCGAAACTAGCATCACGAGCAGAAGCTGTACGAGTACTATCGTCACCAAAACGTCCACCTCGAGCATAATTCGTAGAAATTTCACCCTTAAGTGAGGCAGCATCATTGATGATCATGGTTGGCTGCAATCTGAAAACATAGGATTGGAAAGAAGCGTTTGCCTTATTGCCAGCAGCAAGAGGTGATTCTTGAGATCCAGTGTTAGTAGAAGTTCTATCAGTTGTTTCTTTAATTCTTCTAAAGTTATCAATTAAAGTCGTATCAACACCAAAGACACCATTCCAATCAATGGGAAGTGCTTGAGCAGTTAAAGGTAGAATAGAAAAAATTGCGAGGGATAAAAATAAATTACGCAAAGCAGCTCTCCCGCTGATTCCAGCACATTGAGAAATAGTTGTTTAAATCATCGCAAGCATATTAAAACAGTGGGGCGAAGTCAAAGAAGACCGTAGGATAAAAGGCAGTTCATGGCGCGTAAGCACAAGATATTATTAATAATCTCAGGCATGAGTTTCATGTTTCTTTTAGCGACCTTAGTTTTTGTGTTTACGACCTTATCGCAAATCAAATTAGATGAAATTAAAGAGGTTTTGACTCGATCCATCACAAAGACTGAGGGTAACTCAAGTTACGCTGATAAATTAGAAGCAGGCTCATTGGTTAGAAGTGAAGATCTTTATACTTATCTTGCTTTTAGTGCTGACGATTCTCTTCTTTTTAATGAATCCAATAGAACAACGATTTCTAAGGGCATTGTCGCTATCAACGAAGATCTTATTTTAAGTCCACCATTTGTAAATGATTGTAATGAGCTTTACTGTCTACAATCGAGAAGACCATTTCGAGAAATTCCAAGCATGATTTGGCGCGGGTTAATTGGTATCGAAGATATTCGATTTTTGAGTCATGTCGGTTTTGATTTTAAAGCGATTGCAAGAGCGGTTGTGAAAGATATTATGGCATTTGGTTTTGTTGAAGGTGGTTCAACCATCACTCAACAGTTGGCAAAAAACTTATTTCTTTCAAGCGAAAAAAGTATTTGGAGAAAACTTAAGGAGCTTATTGTTGCCGTAAGTATAGAAATGAAGTTTGAAAAAGAGGAGATTATTCAGGCTTACCTCAACGAAGTCTATTGGGGAGTTCTCCAGGGGATTAATGTTAAAGGTTTTCATGCGGCTAGTTTTATATATTTTCAAAAAAGACCTAGAGATTTAGAGGTCTATGAAGCAACGATACTTGTAAGTTTACTTAAGGGGCCAAGTTTTTATCACCCGATAAGAAACTTAGAGCGGTTAAAGTCGAGAGTCAGTTCAGTTTGGAAGTCATTGATTGATAAAAATGTCATTGAATCTAGTGAAACAATGTGGACTGATGACCAGTGGAAAACTTGGAGTGAAGGACTAGCAAGATTAGAAAAGAAAGGCGAAAGACCTCTATATTCTTGGTGGCTTTCAACCAAAATAGACAATGGCCCTATGGAACCTTTTGGAAAATTTGTTTTTATAAGGGGGGCAGAATCAATTCTCGCTATTTCAAAAGAGAGAGCTCCGGATACTGACCTTGCAGTAAAGGCAGTCGTTAAAAGTTGGAGCGAAAAATCCGAAAATAAAGACTATTTTAAATTTTATTCAAAGTTTGAACGAGATAGAATTGTTGCTACGACACAAGAAAGGCATCAAGTTGGTAGCACGCTTAAACCCCTCATTTACTCTGAGCTTATTAATCTTGGCTATGGTTTGGATTCGATGGTCGACACAGCTGAGATTAATTTATCCTTGCTGTCCGGAAAATGGTCGCCTCAAGAAAGTCACCACGTTGAAGAGCCTGAGATTTCAATCGCTGAAGCCTTAAGGCAGTCTTTGAATAGGCCCATTATTAGGCTGGCAAAAGATGTTGGTTTTGAAAAATTAGAGCAAAGGCTTTTACCTAAAATACCACATTTAAAAGTTCCATTGGGACAATATCCATCTCAACTATTGGGTGCGGTTGAAATGAGCTTGGAGGAATTGGCGTTGGCTTATCAGGGCTTTTTTGATGAGCAATGTGCTGAAGCTGGATCTGGAATTATTAATGTTCTCGATGACCCAAATCAAACAACAATTAAAAGAGTTGTCGGCAAGGTCATGTCGCAGATGCGTTTTTTTGGAAAAACGGGTACGACCAATGGTGGGCGAGATAATTGGTTTGTCTTTTTTGATGGCAGATTTATAAGCGTGATTTGGGTCGGTCAAGAAACCGAAAGAAGCGGTAAGTCATTACCTCTTTATGGAAGCTCGACTGCGTTTAGAATTTTAGAGAATTATCTTCTTTATCGAGGCAAATTATTTAATGATTTGCACTGTGTCGCAAGTCTAAAAGTGCAGAGCGAAGAAGAGCTTTAAGGTTGCCGAAGTTTTTTGGGCAATGTATAGTTCCTGCAAGATGTAGGGGTATCGACAAGTGGCTAAGTCAGCAGATTTTGATTCTGCCA
>CAYGRY010000062.1:0-15965 GCA_964352405.1 uncultured Halobacteriovorax sp. | reverse complement strand
GAGATGCAAGGTGCGAAAGTTTGAGTCAGTTTGTTTAGATGATTTTTGAAACATGAGGTTCTCCTTTTTGAAATTTTTCCTTCACCTAAAGTGAGGGAAAATTTCGAAAAGGAGAGCGATTTACAAGGCACACTCATGAAAGAATCACGTACTTCTCCACTGAGGATGTTAGAGCTGGAAGACGTAGTGAGAAGTGGTTAAATCTTGTCATGATTTAAGCCAATTAAAGAATGCAAAATTTGGTGTAGATGCTAAAAGGAAACTCACTAGTCATTTTAAGTATCGAGAAGCATATTTTCCCAATATAGCCTAATACAGTGAATCTTCATATCATTTTTACATCAATATTTGGAGTCGGGGCCGATATGGCGTGCTCCCATCTCTTAAGTAAGGCGTAGTCAAATGTCACTATCAGGGGTAATCCGGACTCACTCTTCTTGGAATATATTTCCGCATGCTGAATAGAGCGAAGAAGTGCATTTATATCTAAAATGTGCAAAAAGGCATTATTTTCTTCGTAGAAAGACGCTACAAATTTTCCACCTAATTGTGTTGCTTCATGCAGTAAGGATAGATCAGGAACAAGAACAATACAATGTTGTGGCTTGTCTTTATTGTAGATTATTTCTTCTCCATTTAAGCTCTCAACTTTCTTGCCTAGTTTCAGATTTTTAGATGCTCCTCTAAGTTGTCTCAACGCTTTTTCAATATTCTTTAAAGTTCTATCTCTAAGTTTTGACCTATTGGGCAGCTCATTCTTGCCAAAAACAGCTAATGTTTTTGACTCCACTAAAAAACTTCCATATTCGTGACTAAAAAATAGATCCGTCAGTTCTCTATATCCGCTCCCATCAAACACATTCGGATTTCTTTCTATACCCTTAAGTAGAAGGTCATCGGCTAAGCAATGAGCAAGTATTTCTTGTTGCCCTCCTTCATCTAGTATATCCAAACTTAGAACTGCATTATTCCCACCTAGTCTTGGTAGTAATGTTTTTATATGTGTCCATTCTATAATGCTTTTAGGATTGAGAATGGATTTAAACTGATTGCTTGTGAAATCAAAAATATTCAACTCGGTGACTAGCTTAGCTGCTTCTTCGGTATTAGACTTAATAAAATGACATTCTTTGAAATCAGGACCAGTCAACTCATCCATATCAAGTTCGATCTTAGCTCGTGCAAGATTAAATGCAGCCTCATTAAATAGAAATATATTACATCTCCTAGATTGGAAAAGCTTCTGAAGAGCAAGCAGCTCATTATGATTTTCCACTAATGACCAAATAAAGGCTGGAGAACTTGGGTCATCCGCGATATGAATGCCGTACAAGATCTCACCAGATGTATTATTTTTCTCAATTCTGATTTTAAACTTGCATCCGTTTACCAAGAATTTCAAAAGTAGTGTCTCGGCTTTTACTAGAAACGATGGATCTGACTGATCATTCCCTGGGATCACGCACCTTACTGCAGTGGGGGCTGCTAAAAACTCATCATTCAAATCTTTACTTAGAATGAACATCATCTCTCCTGCTTAAAAACTACTTGTCTTTCCTTATCATGACCCACTAGACAGTAGGCTTTCCCTATTTATCTGTAGCAAAAATCAATCTCTGATTCCCGACATTTATTGGCCAGCCTCTCGATACTAGTGCGACAGCTATTTGAAAAAAGCTCCCTTATCATAAGTATTAAATCACAAAATCAAATAACTTCGGTTAAACAAGTATCACTTAGCAGAAATATTATCTTACTTGAGCTCATTATCTATAAAATCTTCAACTCCATTAAAGTTATATGTAATCTTTCTTTTTCCAAAGAAGTACTCATAGTTTTCTTTTATAGCATCTTGAGAGTCTTTTTGTTTCCAATCGACAACGTGAATCTCAACATTTTGACGAATCATACGAGACATTAATTGTCTTAACTCAAAATCTGCAGATGGAAGAGAGTATCCTATAAATACTATCTTCGAAGCTTCAGAAAATTCAACGCCGGCATTTTTCCAAATTAGTTTTAATTGTGAAGAATTCAAGTCCTTTAGAAACGTTGGCATCACCAGGCTAGATATTAACTTTGAATTCGTCTCTGGATAATTTTTAGAGCAATGTCGACAAGATGGCTTTTTCTCTGCGTACTCCAAAAGGCCAATCTTTTTATTGAAGCCTATATATAAACATCGACACCTTGGGCAATTTAGCCAATTTAAAGATCCATGAAGCTTAAGGAGCTTTACGTTAAAACCACCCCTTCCAAGTGCTTCAAGACCTGGCTTGATAAGATGATTATCTTCTTCAAAAGAACTTACATAACAGCAATAGTCTACAACAGAAGGTTTTTTCGGATTATTACAATAAGATTGAAGGGCTTTATTGAGAGCATTATCTAACAAGATATCCCAATTCATGCTAATGACACTTACAGGATCGTTTCCTCTATACTTTCCATTTTTTCTCTTTGAGGCCTGACTCACTATGAATTTAGCAAAATCTCTAATATATTTTGGTTCTTTATTTTTCAAAATTTCATCTAATGTTTTTGAAATTAAGTAATTAATATCAGATTTAAGTCTACGAACCTCGTTATTGTCTAAATCTCTAAAAGAACAGTTTTCAATTATGCATCTATCTAAAGGTGAAAAAATATCCTCTAAGGTGACTTTTGCAAATTTGCCTTTATCTATACATAGAGACCGAGACAAAAATCTTTCAAAATTTTTAATTGCCTCAACTTCAAATATTCCACTATCTTTTAACTCGAATATTTTCCCAACTAAAGCTTCTTGAGAAGGTGCTCCTGCATCACTCCCCATTGAGAATCCGGCCCCTAGTACATATAAAGTTTTGTTTTCAATTGCCATAATTTGCCCATTCTTTAGATAAATAAATGCGACCAATCGTTTAAACTTTTGATAATTATTTATCATTACTTCTAAAATAGTTTTATCGACACTTTGGTAAATAACTTTCTATTAAAAACACCTAACATACTGGAAGATTAAGAACTCTAACACCCTGCACGTCTAACAATGTACCACAGAGTTTGACGTTTCCGTTCGGGTAATTGTATCTAGTTGTACATGACATCAAAGCCAAAAGCAGTCAGATTCTCGCAAAAAGAAGAAGAGGATATCAACGAGTTCTTAAGACTCAATCCTTTCCTCGACTTCTCAAGCCTTGCGAGACTTGCCATCAATCAATTTATAAAAGAACCAAAGATCAACTTAATAGCATTTGATAATTCAAAAGCTGGAGATCGCCATGACAACACAAATTCAAAACATCACTAGTAATGTAATGCCTATACCGCTTATGTCTAAAGCTGATTTTGATGAACAAATCAAAAATGATGTCATCGCTACTCCTAAGAGTGATGCTATTTTTGCTAAAGCTGAGAAGCTAAAAGCTCTATCTAATTACCAATGTGATTACGATTTCAACATCTACCGTGATCTTGAACTTCGTTTTGGTCATGAGCAACCAAGAGGTGGAATTGTCTTCAATACGCCTTTTAAGCTTGTTAACAGCCACTCGACATGTCAGCAATGTTTATATGCTTTTGAGGTAGATACCTATGGCAGAGGGTGTGTGCACGACTGTGTTTATTGCTACGCTAAGGCAGAGCTAACTGTGCATGGCTATTGGAATAAGCCTTTTCCATTTCCAGTCGATATCACAGAAATATGGAAGGTATTCTGCACCGTCTTTGAAACAGATAAAAAATCTAAATGGCGTGAAGTATTAGAAATGCGCGTGCCGATCAGAATTGGTTCAATGTCTGACTCATTTATGGGAATGGATAGTAAGTATAAAGTAACTCAGGAACTACTTAAGATTCTAAAGCACTATAACTATCCTTACATAATCTTTACTCGTTCAGATCTTGTGGCCAACGATAAGTATATTGATCTCATGGATCCAGATCTATGTTCAATTCAGATGAGTATCGCTTCAACCAACGATGAAATGAACAAACTAATAGAACCGGGAACGCCTTCGGCCAAAAGACGTCTAAAGGCCCTTCAAAAGCTTGTAAGAAATGGTTTTTGGACAACTGTTCGCATGAACCCTTTCTTTCCTATTTATGCTGATGGCTATTTCACAGATCCTGACTTTGACGTGAAAACCATGCCTGAGCCATTTAACTTTTCTAGCTTTGAAATGGTCGATGAAATTGCATCTTACGGTGTTCAATCAATTCTTACTGGAATGGTTCGCCTTTCAAGCTTTTCTCTCAATCAAATTGAAAAAGCATCTGGTAGAAGTCTTCGCGAATTCTATAAACAAGATGAAAGAAAGAGTGCCAGAGATTTCCACTATAGTGAAAAAGAAATTAGAGCGTATTATGAGCGAATTCATGCCAAATGTATTCAAAATGGTATTCAATTTACGACATGCTACATTGGTAATGGTGAAGGCCAATTTTGGAGTGATCAAGACTTATGGAGCAACAAAAAAGACTGTTGTAATGCTATTAATAGAGTTCAGGCTTTTGATAATGTGAAAACATCAAGAGATATCAGATGGGATACTAGAATGAAGCATACTTCGCACAAGAACTTAAAGCCTGTAATTGAATCTACACTCCATACAAAACTAGATAAAAAAACAAGTCAGGAAAATGAAATCCATGTCTAAGAAGACTTATACTGGGATCAATATTCAATGGCCTATTTCGCAAGATATTTTATCTGGAAAGAAAACTATTGAAACTAGAACATACCCGATTCCAGAGAAATATCTAAATGTAGAAATGGCTATGATTGAAACGCCTGGCAAGCAGGGTAAGTTTAAAGCGAGAGTTGTTGCGATTATTAAGTTTACTGATTGCTTTCAGTATAAATCTAAGAAAAGCTTCTACGATGATAAAGATAAGCATTTAGTTACGCCAGACTCTCCTTGGGCTTGGGATGAAATGAATAAGTGGGGCTGGAAAATTGAAATTACAAAAATACTAGCTTCTTCTAAAAAAGCTCCTTCAAGAAAAGGGATTAAGTTTACGAAAAATATTTTACTTTAAGCTAAGCAGCTATATTTTTCAAAAAACTCTCATCCTCAATATTGTATAGTTTGCAAACTAAATTATTAATTTCATTTAATACATCATCGTCAATAATATCTGCACGACCGTTTAATAGCTTATCTACAAGCTTAACGAAAACCTTTTGTTCATTTTTAGGAATCATTTTAATTGGAAGTTGTCTCAAGTAAGTTAACTTTACTTGAGGGAATACTTTACCAGAAGATTCACTGACAATTTTTCCATAAAGGTATTTGAAATAATTTGAATTAAAAAGAGCTAATATATATTTAAGCTCCAGCTTACTTTTATATTCATCTCTAATCCAACCACATTGAATCGTATTTCTAAACCATGCGCCTGTTGTATCAATGGTTGCGACAAGATGAGATGCTGTTTGTCTCCAAAGAATTTTCTCAGCAATAGAAAATGCTTCTTTCGAAAAGCTGACACTTTCGTTAGATTTTAGACATTTCTTAAAATCTAAATTAAAAAATTCATCCGTATCCTCTTCCAAGGAATAAGGCTTAAGTAATTTTCCATACCATACTTTCTTTACATTCTTAAACTTTTTTGAATCATTACTATAAATTCTGTCCCTAAGATTATTTCCACCTTTATTCTTCAACCCAATTCCGCTCCTATGGTGTTGAATTCCTCCATCTTTTAAAACAAATACATCTTCTAAAAATAGCTCATTAGACTTCAGTACATACTTAGGCTTAAAGCTAAAATCTTTAGTTGAAAGAATATCTTCAAAATTAATTTCCTCCAAAATCCCTTCTCTTATATCGCCAATAAATTTATTATCAACTTGGGCATCAATAAAATTAAATTTATTCCCAAAGGTATCATTTGAAAGACAGACAATCGCAGTCGGCACGACTGCCTCAGAAAATACATTGTCCCCAAGGTTGATAACTTGCTCTATATTGAATTGAAGTAAAAACTTTCTTATGTCAGAATATCTAGGTTGTGCGATAAATGTATTAGGAGTGATCATTCCTAATTTTCCACCACTTCTCAGTAAGCCTATGCTTGTTACAAGAAATATTTTATAAATCTCTACATATTTACCGATGGAGTCTTGGAATTTTTCTTTGAAATAATTTATAAACTTATCAATATTTGCACCATATGGAGGATTACCTATAATTGCATCAAAACCATCCTCCATAAACACATTCGGAAACTGTTTTTGCCAGTTAAAAGAATTACTTGTAAAATTTTTATCATCTATAACGCTATTACCACATTTAAGCTGATCGCTTAATCGCTCTAGCTTTTTTCCTGAGAAAGCAGACACGAGCCATAAAGTCATATTTGCAAGTTTAACTGCTCGACTATTTATATCGACCCCATAAAGACACGCATCTAAAACCCTTCTAGAAGTTACCTCCAAAGGCTCAGATAAATCATCCAAGTTTTCTTCACTCCACTTCTTACGATATTCTTCTACTAGAAAATCTAAGGCTCCAGCTAAGAAATGCCCTGACCCCATAGCTGGATCACAAACTTTAAGATCTAAGATTTCTTTAGATGTTCTATTTTCAACAAGTGGTCCAAGAGTGCTTTGAACAATGTATTTAACAATATAATCCGGAGTATAGTAACTACCAGTCATTTTTCGATCTTTATTATCTGGAGAGAAAAACAACTCATCTTCTTTTACAATATGAGAATCGACCAACTTTAGAGATTTAACTTTATCCGACTTTAAATTCGCCTTGCTCCACTTACCTTTTTGAAAAACCATATCGCAGTCAGCTTGCTCAAGACGATACTCTAGAAAGCTTTCATAAATTGATCCAAGTTGTCTTGGAGTGAAATAGCTATATGGGATTTGCTGATACTTTCGACCTGAAAAATTTGCTTCAATAAAATTCAACATAAATAAGATTTGAATCATATCTCTGTTATTAATTTTATGTTTTTTAGCAAATTTCCATTCGTTTTTTGAGAAGATCGACTCTTTAAATCCTTCAATCTCAAAGCCATAATCATATTTCTTTGAGGTTCCGTCGTGAATCACTTCGTAAAGGTTTATAAAGCGATTGAAGATTTCATATCCATCGTATGAAAAGTCCTTACCACCAAAGGTTTGACCGTACATGAACTCAACTAAGTAATCATCCCAGTCTTTGTCTGGATCAAACCTCATTACATCAAGTGATTCGATTACTTCATGCAGCGAAACCTTAATATAATTGCCAGACTTAATTGGAAGTATATGTCTTACTTCACAAGACTTTACAAATAGGATCTGAAAAAGATGACTTTCAGCTACATTTCTAATCATCTCAAGATCAGCTTCTTCACCTTGATCATCGCAGCTATTTTTTAAAGCATTACAAGCGACACCCATTGTAACAATAAAGCGCTTCTTTAAGTCTTCTTCAATTGAATGAGCATATTTTTTACTATAATCAAAGACTTCATAAACAAATGGGACGTTGCTCGAAGTATCTTCTTTAACTAGCGACTGCTTCGCAAAAAAGTAATAAAAGTACTTAGCATAGCTACTATATTTCGCCTCACTTTCAGCATTTAAGTTATCTAATGCAAGTTCTCTAAGGCGTCCTAGATCAAAATCATAGCTTCTTCTGTCCATGCCTTGTGAAAGTTCTTTATGAAACAATCTCCAAGTTTTTCCATCACTCAAAATGCCAAAGTCATGGTTAAAAATATCCATGTACTTTAGCGTTTGAAGTTCAGCGCCTAACCCACTTGCAGAGTCTTCATCACTGGTAATTCGTTTCTTATCATTTGATGATTGAGCAAGTCTATTCCAGTACTTTGCTTCAACTACAATCTTAGCGCCTGTTCTTGGATCTCGTACTTCATTTAACTTCTTTTCAAACTCTTTTTCTTTTTGTGTATATGTTTTATGGGTAGGTTTATCGAAATACACAAGGTCTGGACGATATGTTTGTTTCTTTCCATTTACTAAAACAGTAAAGGACTCATTATCCATACATGAATTTTGACGACCTTCTGAGTTATTTTCCCAACCAAGTAGAGTCATTATTGGTAGAATCCAATTCTTAACAGTATCCGCTTCTTTCCAATTATCGAAACTTTCATGATCTAGTTCATGACAAAGATTCAAAAACCCTTCATAGAAGGCGCGATAACCACTAGTTTCGTCTGAAATTTCGTCATGATCCCAAAAGTTTTTATATTTTCTTGGTACATCATTTTTAAGATAAACATCACTAAAAAGGGAGGAGCGCCAGTACGGGTTAAAATCGCGTTTGGTCTCTAAGGCCATATCGATTTGATTTTCATCTACGTACTTTTGTTTCTTAGCACTTCTTGCCATGATTCTTCCTTCCTGGAATGAAATCTACTTTGTAAATTTAAACTTCTTTAATACTGTCGACTTGTCTCATGTAGAGATTTTCGTAAAGACGAAATTTTACTTGCTCGCCTTTTTCTAGTTTCTTGAATTTTTGTTTTGATTCGATGGCCGAGTAATGAAAATAATAAGAAGTTCCATCTTCTTTATCTATAATCATCCCCTCACCTTTTTCGAGATCAAACCACTGAACTTCGCCCGCTTTATATGCTGACATAGACACCTCACCTATCTTTTATTGTACCAATCTGAGAAGTACGGTCCTACCGTGCATATTTATCCCAACGCGCTGCCGCCTAGTTAAATATTTTTAACTAATATTGGGCTTTTGATCTTCCGATAATTTTGTAAATAAAGGATATTTTGTGACAATAAAAATCGATCTAATGGTTAAAAGCCTAGTTGAATCCCAGATTAAGACTGGTCAGTCTATTCAAACCGTACGTGCAAACCTCAGAGATATGGGTGTTAGTGATGAAGTCATCAATACTGAGATTGCCAACTATATTGCTAGAGTACGTTCCCAGAATAAGGATGAGACATTAAATGGGAAGCCTGCTGTTCAAGACGATTGGTTTGCCGGACCGAATGAGTCAATTAACAGTCACTGGAAAAAGCTCACAAGTATTCTTTCGACAAATAAAGGTTGGTCAGAAGAAATGATCAACAGCTTGAATGACAGCTCAAATGCTGTCGTTGAAAAGCTGGCTAACCCACAGACAAAATCTCAAATTCACGTTAAGGGTTTAGTTCTTGGGTATGTACAAAGCGGAAAAACAGCAAACTACTCTGCTGTCATTTCAAAGGCTATAGATGCGGGATATAAATTTATCATCGTCTTGGCGGGTATCCATAATAATCTTCGATACCAAACAGAAGCGAGGCTAAGACAAGAGATTGTCGATCCAAGTGAATTAAAAGCTGATCCGATAACGAGAATGGATGAAAAGGGCGACTTTAGCGAAAAGCTAACCCAGTCCGCAAATAGAATTCTAGGTAGCAACGAGGGATTCGGAATTGCTGTCTTGAAAAAAAATGCAACAGTTCTTAGAAAATTCAATACATGGCTATCAAACGCGAGACCCGAAATATTGAGCGAAGTTTCAGTCTTAATAATTGATGATGAATCAGATCAAGCAAGCATCAATACGTCAAAGAAACCTGAAGAAAAGCAAACTGCAATAAATGAACAAATTAGAAAGATTATATCAAACTTCACAACTAGTTCTTATGTTGGTTACACAGCGACACCATTTGCCAATATTCTAATCAATTCCGAAAATGACGAAGATTTATTCCCAAAAGATTTTATCGTCTCACTATCTAAACCAATTTCTTATGTAGGAGCTGAAGAACTTTTCGGTGCACAAGATTCTGATGGTAATTTTAACTCTGGACTTCCCCTTATAAGAAATATTAATGATCTCGATGCACAGCAGATATCAGCATCAAAAAGAGGCGAAGAGAAGGAATATGACGAACTACCACCATCTCTCGAAATGGCCATTGAGAGCTTCATAGTAGCTGGTGCAATCAGATTATCCAGAGGACATCATAAGAAACACATATCAATGCTTATTCATGGGTCATACCTTACAAAAGACCAGGCTAAAGTTTATAAGTTAGTTGAAGAACACGTGGATCTAATAAGATCAAATATTCGAAGAGATGTCGAAGAAACAAAACAACGAATTATAAATATCAAAGTTAATGAGTTTGATAAAACTACAAAACTGATTAACGGTGTAATAAATAATATCTCTGATGATGATTTATTTAGAAATATAGGTCTTCTTCTTGAGCAATTTCAAATTATACTTGATAATTCAGCATCTGATGAACGCTTATCATTTGAGCAAAACTTCAAAGGAATTGTTGTTGGTGGCAATACATTATCAAGAGGACTGACGATCGAAGGCCTTACAATGAGCTACTTTATTAGAAGTAGTAAAACATATGATTCTTTAATGCAAATGGGTCGATGGTTTGGCTATAGACCTGGATATCTTGATCTAAAAAGAATCTATATCACTGCAGAACTTAGAGATCATTTTTATGAAATGGCCACATCAGAGATTTCTTTACGAGAAGAATTATCTGTTATGGCAGAAAATGGAGATACACCAAAAGACTTCAGAATTAGAGTGCGTCAGCATCCAGGCATGAAACTGACTGCCGCTAACAAAATGAGAACTGCAACAACAGAGGCCAACTCTTTTTCAGGAAGAAGAGCTCTCCCCGACTTCTTAAGACTCCACGATGAGAAAGTGTCAAATCAAAACCTAAATGCAGTTGAAAACCTTTTAAATAAAATATCTGAGCAAGATATAAAGAAACAGGAAAAATCGTTCTCAATGTTTAGAACATCAAATACATATCGTGGTGTAGAAAAAGAAATTATTCTACAATTTCTTGATCAATACTTCTTAAGTGATGCAAATACTCTGGCTAATAAAAAGGACCTTGTTGAATATATTACTAACAACAAGAAACTAATCGATTGGTCTGTGTCAGTATTTTCTCTGATTAAAGATGGTGATGAATATCAATTTAAGAATGGCGACAAAGTAATTCTGTTAGATCGATCCTTCGTACCAGATGTTACAAAGATAGACGATCCAGAAGCATCATATTTACGTGGATTGTTCCTACCTAAAGATGAAATGATTGATCTAAGAGATTTATATGAATCGAATAATTTAGAGGAAGTATTAAAAGATAGCGATGGAAACTCTATTGGGACAGCTAAAATAAGAATGAACACTAGACCAAAAGATAGAGCGTTGCTTGCAATCTACCCCCTTTCAAATAATAGTAAATCAAAAGAGAGATCAGGCAATGTATATAACCTACAACCGATAAAATGCAAAAATGTACAATTTGGTTTTATGATCGTTTTTCCGGATAATAAAGAGTTTGGAAATCAAAGATATATTGTAAATTCAACTATTTAATGAAAGTTGATTTTTTCATGAGGACTTATGAGTAATTTAGCAAAGAAGATTATTGAAGAAATGCCATCAAATGATAAAAAGGATTTAATTTCTTGGGCACAGAAAGCGTACGTAATCAGAAATGATGAAAATATAACGAATATCGAAAAAGTTAAAAAACTTACAACCTTAACAAGAAAACATAAAATTGCAATTTCATTTATAAAAAGTACTGGTTTGTTATTGAAAAAGCACACGTGGGATGAAAGAGGATGGCCGGCTCGCCTCGCTCTGGCTGGTCTTACGACTGGCGTGGCAATAGCTGGAAGTAAAATGGCAGGAATAGCCTCAGCAGGAATGGGTGTTGGGGTTCCAATATATCTTTTATCTTCAGCTGGTGGAGCGCTACTTGGTACGATTATTGAAGAGATTAGTAAAAAATGAAATTACCAAAAGCTAAATACAAAGGAAAGATGATTGATTGATTTTGAAAGAATAGATGAAGTTTTCTCAGATCCCGAAGTTCAAACTTCAGCTATGGATTTTTTTTTCAAAAAGATTTATCCTGAAATTTATCGAAACTATAATAAGTTAAATCAATCTTTTATAAAGTTCCCTGTTGTCATCGACTGCAAAGCTGATTCAGAAGGTAGAGTAAGTAATTTTAAGTTATATTCTAAACTTCTTTATTGGAAAATATTAGGTAAAATAATAACATTCTATAAATATGGCATTGATATGCTTGAAAGATTATTCTTTTTAAATTTTACATACCACAAAAACGAACAAAATAAACCGGCCATACTTGCAAAAACTATCTGGACTTTTTCTTTACTTTGTCTTTTGATATATTTTCTTCAAAAGTTTAGTATACATTTGGAAGATAATTTTTCGTTCCTTTTTAAGAAAATCCCTAATAAAAATCCTAGTATCGATGGTAGGGCATTACTAGCCGGACTTGCACTTTTCTTTGCACTATATTGGAACTTCAGATCTATCTATGTGAGTAAGTGGACCTATCTAGTGACTCTTTATAATAAAGTTGGCTTAGATAAAATAGATAAAAACTATTCATTAGCACAAATTTACTATGGTTGGGGTCTATTTGCTATGGATTGTATAAAACTTAAGTTTTTCCGACATGATTCTTTTGAAGGCGCAATATATGACTATACCTTTATAAGTGAATGTTTCCTTCAATATCAATCTACTGTCGTAGAAAAAAGGAAAGTACAACTTACTATTTCTGAAATTGACGATGTTATTTTGAGATCCATAAAATTAATGAATAGGAAATATAATTGCTGTGTTATAATAAAATCTAATCTTGAGACCGATATGTATCGACTTCATAGTGCAATTGAGTTCTATCTTCAATTGAAAAGATGAAGTATTAACTTTTTTCTAACTAGATACAAAATTCTTAATTACTACAGACTATTACCTCTCTTAGAGTTTAGAATTTTATTTCTAATAAAATACTATCTTATGTATTATCAATCTTAACTTCTCCTCTTCCCCACTCCCCTGAGTTCCCAACCTTAAAATCGAAAGCTCATACTTCGCAAGTATTTGATCTTTTAACTTATCCCGCTCAGCCTGCCTCGATCCTTCTTTATGAAAACTAGCCCCATCAACTTCAATGACTAATTCAGGCGCCTTCGTGACCTTATCAAAGAGCAGAAAATCCACATGAGTTTTATAAAAGCTTGCAAACTTACGCTCAACTTCATCAAGCATCGTCATATCCGATAAAATCATTCGAAGAGGAACGTGAGTGGCGACACCTAAGGTGGTTATCTTCATTTCCTCAATAACATCATTAATCATTTTATAAGCAATATTCTCGCTTTCAAAATCTGAGATCTTCTTAGTTTTCTTAAGCAGCTCCTTTCTTCGTTCAGCATAGCTTTTGAATAGGTAATCAAAGACGGAATGAGTCTTACTTTGTATAACGCTTAGATTATTGTATTCAACGTATTTAACCAGATCACCTAGATTTGTATCTTTAAGAGTGTCCGTATCGTTTACGATGACAATGAGTTGATGAATGGCCCTTGAGATGGCCACATTGAGTCTATTAGCATTATCTGCAAACTCTGAGATTTCATTATCGACAGTTGAAAGAATAACGACATCGTTTTCCTGGCCTTGAAATTTATCAACCGTATCGGCCTTAACGTTCATTCCTTCAAATGCTTTTTGTAGGGCATTTGTTTGTTTTCTATAAGGAGTGATAATTCCAAGGGAGCCATCTTCAGTACTTATCTTTTGCTGTGGGATAACTTCATTTTTCATGACATCGATTTGACGTTGATTAACCCTGTCTCGTTCGTGATTACCTTCCACTGTCTTATAGATAACAAGAGGCTCTAGATCACTTGTTTCTTCTGTTAAAATGATTAGCTTTCCAGCATAAAACTTACGATTACAAAACTCGATAATTTTAGGATGGCAGCGATAATGTTCTCTTAAGAGGGTTCTTGGCGCTGAAGGAAATAACTGAACAAGGGCCGAGAGTAAGTTTTGGCTTTTATAAAGATAAGCATCACTTAAATCGAACTTTTGAAAGATCTTATCTGTCGCACTTGCCATCTTTTTATCAACCACATGGGACAATTGCATTAAGTCCCCTACGATGACTGTGTTTTTAGCACAAGATAACGCAAGGGATCCGGTACAGATATCGACCTGTGAAGATTCATCAATGATAACATAATCATAAGCCGTGCTACTAGATAGACTGCCCCTAAGTGAGTAAGTTGTACTTAAAATGACGGGGTAATCACGAATAAAGTTTTCAGAGTTATTTTTTAGATCTATTAATTCATACTTCTCGAAGCTTTGATTACCAAATCTTTGCTCTAAACTTGATTGAAACAGCTTTAGAGATAGATCTGAATACTCCTGCATATTCTTATCAAAATCAAAGTGTTCTAATTCTTTAGTTAAACTAGCAATTGATTCCGTTAGCTCAAGCTGTCTTAACTCATAGTATTTTCGTTGAAAATGAGCGATCAAATCCTCTCGGTCATACTTTTTCAACAGATCGTAGATTAAAGCGCTCTTTGTCTTTTTAAATCTAAAAAAGCCAGCGATTGATTTTAATAGTTTTGATATCCAATTAAGTTTATCTAAATATTCGACTCTTAGGCACAACTCTAGAGCAAGTGTAGACTTCTTAACTTTGTCAGTTTCTCTAATACTAATGGGTGTTTTATCACTTACGATAAATTTATAGAAATGGTCCTTTTCAGTTTTAAACGATGAATACTCTTGCTTCAAAAGTGAAAGTTGTTCTTTCTTTTTAAGCATCGAATCAAGGGCGAGATGCCTTGCTTTAAGCTCGGTCTTTAACAAATCAGCTTCTTTTGCAGAAATACGCCACGACGACATATCCGGTCTTTCACACTGGGACTCAATGAAGTCTGCTTTATTAGCATTATTGCCTAAATAGGCCGCAATGAAATCGACACCATTTTTCATGAGCTTTTCATGAACATTTTTAGTAGCGGAGTTATTGCTTGAAACAACGGCAACGCTTTGTCCACGCATGACAAGATTGGCGATAATATTAAGAATAGTTTGAGTCTTTCCCGTGCCAGGTGGTCCTTCAATAATACTAAGCTTGTTATTAAGCGCATTATCGACCGCTTCTTTTTGACTTAGGTTTAAACCAAAAGGATAGATCGGATCAGTAAATTCGCTTTCACTATTTTCAATGAGTCTGCCTGATAGAAATGCTCCAAGCATACCATCATGAGGCACGAATCCTATCTGTGAGAAATAATGCGACAGTATATTAAACTGTTCACCGTTCTCACTTTCTGATTTAATTCCAATTTCATTGGCGATTTCATTTAAGTATAGAAGACAATTTCCTGCCGCTTGCTCATTGGTTATTGAATGGATAATTTCGACGTTACCTGCGTTATAGGTAAACGGCTTGCCACCATGGAATGTTACTTCGAATGTAGCCCCGTTATTCTTAAAGCTTGAGACATCGTTTGTCCTGTCTTCGCCTTTTAAGTAGATTCTGTATTTAGTTTCGGGTTGCAAGCGATGTCCTAAAATGGAAGTTGAGCTAATATTTAATCAGTGAATATGAATCTTTCAATTTTGAAAAATAATACAATACTGTGAGTAGATTTATTTTGATACTTATATTGAACATGGACATGAGTTTGAGATGACTTCAATTTTATATTTGTATTCACTCGGTTGGGCACTTGGAATGGCAATCACTGAAACTTCAAGTCCATTAGGAAAGGCTTCTTCTGCTTTATTATTCAAAAATGATAGACAAAAAATGCCACCATTTGTTAGGAGGGGTTGATTTATTTTTGTTACAACTTCAAACGAAGAACCAATTGGAAATTTGGGAGATGGTGCATTAATAGCGATTCCCTTAATACTCCTTTGTACATTACAGTCCTCATCGAAATTTGTAATTTTAATATCCATTTTGATATTTCTCCTGGTTCGTAACTTTTATTTTAAATAAGACATTGATCGGTAAATATAATTTATATTTTATTAATTTAATTAGAATAATTATCTAATTAATAGAGCTAAATCGTTGAAGGAAATTGCTTTAATATTGATTGTAAGTCTCTGTCTCTCATACAGATCTATTAAAAAATCTTAAGTTC
>CAYGRY010000061.1:0-16212 GCA_964352405.1 uncultured Halobacteriovorax sp. | reverse complement strand
TCTTCGTCCTTACCTAGAAGAGCCAGGTTTAAAAGTTATTTTCTTTGGTGATAACTCATCTCATGATCAAGACGTTTATGCAGATGCGACTCGTGATTATAAACTTAATGCAGAAATATATGTTCGCGACGTTTCAACGACGGCAACTGAGTTTGAAGGATATCCTGCAACCGGAAGAGATGGTGTCATGTACTTCTTCTCTGAGAAAGAATTAGAAAACTTTGCAGGACTTAACTTTATGTCTGAAGTTTTAAAGTCAAATATTGATGCTGAATACAGAGACGAGACCCTCGTTCCTAAGTACACAACTAAAACGATGATCAAAAGAGTTCGTAAAACTCTTGGTTGTAAGTTTTATCAGTTCTCATGTCGTAAAGAAGCAAAGGTTAAAGGAAAAGCACTTATTGCTGATTACTATGGCCGATACTAATCTCGATTCAGGATTCTTGATCCAATAGAGCTTAGATCATTATTACTGAGATCTTCCCAAGTATAAGCACTTTGTTGGACTGAAGCACTGCCAACGGTGCTTCTATTTTTATAATGGTTGGTAAAATAATTATTAATCATCTGACCATACTCAACATTGATTTCTTCTTCTTTCATGATGCCTTTTCCAACCAAAAGATTAATATCTTGTTCTACAATCTTTGTTTCTGCATTAGATAATGCTTCACCCTTTGTCCACTTTCTAAAAGCTTCAGCAAGCCTTGGTGTATCGCGGTGAAGATTAAAATAGTAATTACTATCAGTTTGAAAGAGTCCTCCACCCGGATGCTCGACACACATAATAGATCGCCAATCAGATTTTCTTCCAAGAGACACTTCAACTTCGGCTTCAGCTTCTAAGACTAAGTTTCTGATGACAGGATTGGTTAAAATTGAATTCACCATATAGTCCATGGTTTGATAGCCATAAGCTGGATGTTGATAGTGATCAACGCCAGCTCTAAAAGCGTCGACGCTTTCAGCAGCACCCATCAGTCGACTGTAGCCATTAAAGCGTTGAACTCTAAAGGCCGGATCTTCACGGTCACTAAAACGCCTTTGATAATTCTTTCTGGCTTGCTCAAAAATTAATGCCTCTTCGATGAGTTCCATATCAGCGCTACTTTTAGTAAAGGGAAGCTTAAGACAACACGATTCATCTTGAGGCTCATCATAGACGATGCCTAAATCATCGTAGATTTTACGACAAAAATACGAGGTTCCCCCAGAACTTGTTGGTCTTCCTTTCGCTTTTTGAAAATCAATGAGCTTTTTGGTTAGATCAGGTCTGGTGACAACTCTTGGTTGAATTTCATAATATGTTCCATAGGAATTAAGGCTTGTGTCTGTTGTTTGACTCTCTCTAATAGATGTTCCCGTACATCCCATTGCTCCAAATTTAGCAATCGGATCAAGGTAGAGATAATCTAAGCCTTCCTCTGTTCCACCTTCCATCCATACTAAAGAAATAGCAAGGTAAGGATCCATTCCCATCAGTAAAGCACTTTTGATTTTATCTTTGTAATTAGAAATTTTGTTGGGAGCACAAACTGCATTTGACGAGCGACCTATACAACCTGTTGCGTACATGTAATTATTATATTTCGGATAAAACACGGCAAAAATATTTTTATCCTCACCGACCCAAGAATTGGCATCCCAAGTGCGTTTTATTTCTTGGCAGGCGTGAAGAGTAAAAGCTTGTTGAGTAACCGCTTTAACAGACTCGTAATAGTTTTGATCAACCGTTTGTGAACTTCTTATCTCCCCATTATATCTGCTAGTAATATTGAGGAGCTCGGTTGTTATGTCTTGTGTTTCACCAATCAAAGATTTTATTCGTTCAACCTCTTCTAAGCATTCATTAGCGCCTAGACATAGAATATTGGCTTGTTTTTGAAAGTCTTCTGGGCTCGTCGAACTTGCTAGCATCGCCTGAACTTGATTTAAAATTTCTGGACCAGCAAAAGTATCTTCTAGTCGATCACCAGCACCACACTTATAAAATAGAGGGAAAGCTTGAAGTTCAAGACAAAAAATAAAAGTAAATATGAAGATGAGACTACTTCGATTTTTCAACATACTTTCTTCGGTCCTTATTCCAAATAAAAGTTTTCATCGTCGTTGGTGCGATAGCATCGCCCTTTTTTCTAACTTCAATAAGTGGCATACCATCTTTTTTTTCGCCTAAGACTTTATGACTTCCGCGAAATTCAAGTACACGTGTTAGACAACTATCAACTTCAACATACAGAGCACATTCACAGCCGCCGCTTCCACAAGATTCACTAGAGCAAAGAATACGATCATTTTTTGGTCCACTGAGACTCGCTTTTAAGCCTAGAATAGGTCCGTCTTTAAGCGCTCCATAATAGGAGATAAAGTCCTCATCGATGCTAGGACATTCTTTTGCAAAAGCAAAAGAGCTGAATAGGAGTAATAAAATTAAGCCTTTCACAGCTCTCTTATCGGACAATTTTGAGAAAAAAAAAGCCCCACATAAGGAAGTGAGGCAATTTTTTTTATTTAATATAGGAATTAACTTATTTGATCGCCTCGCGAATCTTTGAAGAGGCCCAGTCCATAAACCAGACAATCGCGGCAATCACGATAACAAGGAGTCCAACTTCATTCCACTTGGCAAGTCCCTGATATTGCATAAGCATTGTACCAATGCCGCCACCACCAACTAGTCCGATAACTGTCGCCATACGAACGTTAATATCCCAGCGATAGATCGTATAACTCAGGTATGGAAGAACGATTTGAGGAACAACCCCGTACCAAATGACTTGAATTGGGTGAGCTCCAGTGGCCGTCATCGCTTCGATTGGGCCGTCTCCGATACTTTCAATCTGTTCTGAGTACAGTTTTGAAAGTGAAGCTACTGAATGGAGCATAAGAGCAAGCATACCTGAGAAAGGACCAATGCCGACCCAAACAGAGAAGATAATCGCCCAAACGAGTGGCTCAATAGAGCGACTCATATTGAGAACAAAACGAGTGAGCGTATAGATTGTGAACATTAATCTATTTGAGCTCATTAAGTTTCTTGCCGCAAAAAAGCCCATGATAAAGGCAACAGGAATAGCAAACGCCGTAGCGATGAACGCCATATAAATTGTTTCAACGGCAGCAAAGAGCGCGTCTTCAATAATATTCCAGTTTGGATTAAAGAGAGCTGTAAAAATTCTTCTAGCACCTTCAAGTCCTGAGTCGGATAAAAACTCACGCATCGAAACTTGAGACATATGAAGACCGGCAATAAACGTTAAAAAGATAACGAAATAACCCCAGATCGCAAATGGCTTACCAAGTTTAGTTTCATTTTCATCAAAGTCATAGAGACCTTGAAAAGCTCGACCAAGTGAAGCTGTTGTAAAAAATAAAACGACAGATATACCAAAACCAATGGCCAAAGCTGTTAGTGGTTGATTCCATGTAAACTCTGGATAGCGAACATTTTTAATGAGCTTTTCCCAAATGATTTTATAAATAACTAAAGCTGTATAACTCCAAAGAAAAGTATCAATCGCTAAGGCCGAGATAACTTTCTTCATATTACCGAGTGACGGTGTTTGCTTGGCAGGTAGTGTATTTTCAGTACTCATTTTAATCACCTATCCTAGTTAATCGTTACTTCTACAGCGTCTTCACCGTAGATGGTTTGAAACCACTGCTCGTCAATATCGAGAGGTTGACCTTCATAAATCATCTTGCCGCCTTTAAGAGCGATAACACGACTTGCATACTGACGAACAAGAGAGAGGAAGTGAAGGTTACAAATAACCGTGACTCCAAGCTCTTCATTAACCTTTTTAAGATACTGCATGACTGAGTGAGAAGTGGCCGGGTCAAGTGAAGCGACCGGCTCATCTGCAAGAAGAACTTTTGGGTTTTGCATAAGGGCGCGAGCAATCGCTACACGTTGTTGCTGACCACCTGAAAGATTGTCGGCGCGGACATTTTCTTTGCCTGAAAGTCCCACAATTTTAATAAAGTCAGCGGCTTTCTTTTTATCTTCTTCTGAATACCAGCCAAAGATAGAAGCAAGTACACCTGTTCTGGCCAATGTTCCAGTTAGAACGTTGGTCATGACAGTCTTTCTTGGAACGAGATTAAAGTGTTGGAAGATCATTCCAATTCTTGATCTGGCCTGACGAAGAGCTTTGCCTTTAAGCGCCGTCATCTCTTCACCTTCAAAATTGATTTTACCTGAGCTTGGATCGTGCAGACGATTCATACAGCGAAGGAGAGTTGATTTACCAGATCCTGATAAACCGATGACGACTAAAAATTCGCCTTTTTTTACATCGAAACTCACGCCTTTAAGGGCTTGAGTTCCGTTGGGATAAGTCTTGACCAGATTTTCAACTTGGATCATGGCTTCCTCATTATTTAGGTTTATTTATTTTTTAAGCTGCTCTTCAACATTTACATCAATTGCTTTAATCATTTGGCGAAGTCCGTCGTAGGCTTCATCAGTTGTATCAACAACACCTTCAACACTATAAATATTTTTAAATGACTGTTGGCCATCTGGAGTTGCAATATACTTTTTTAGTGCATCGATAAATTTAGTGGCGATTTCTTCAGGAAGACCGTCACGAAATACAAATGGATCATTTGGGATTGGCTCTGTAATAGAAATGATTTTGATTTTACTTTCTACATCTGGAAATTGAGTTTTAACACGTGAGCGAGCATCTCTAATGGTTCCATCTTCTGCTGGAGGAGAGTAGTAAGTCGCACCTGCATCAACCTGCTTTTGGTAAATCATGGTAACAACGCTGTCATGCTTAATAGCAAAAGTTGTATTACCAAGTTGAACACCAGCATCTTTAATGATTTTAAGTGGAAACATATAGCCAGAAGTTGAACTTGAATCGGTAAAGGCAAACTTCTTACCGGCTAGATCTTTTAACTCATTAATACCGCTATCTACGTGGGCAATAATTTGACCTTTATATGAGTCTTCACCGTAACGAAGGGCTCTAAGGCGAGCGTGAGCATTATATTTTTGGTTAGCCAAAAGGTAGCCAAAAGAATTCATGACAGCAATATCAGCTCTTTTAGAACCAAAAGCTTCGACCACGGCAACATAGTTTGATGGAATACCTGATTCAAAATAAAGACCAGTTTCAGCTTCAAGGTATTTAATAAAGTCTTTTGATGTGGATGTGATCGTTTCTGAATCAACTGACGGAGTGAAATAAAGTTTAACAGGGTTGTCTTGAGTTCCAAGGGGTTGCTCTTTTTGACAAGCTGAAAGTCCTAATACCAAGATCAGGGCCGCTATGATTGTGTGCATATGTCCTCCGACTAAATCCTTTTAAGTTCGGGAAGTTGGTATCATGATTGAGCTAAAATAGTTAGTCAGGATTTGCTTTGGTTGGCATAAAAAGAAGACGTGATGCGCCATAAGTTACTGTAAATATGTAGGAGTCGAAATTGAGGTAAAATAGGTGCATGGCACTAAATATCAAGGCTCTCATTCCAAGTCGAAAACATGAAGAGGTTACCCCTCCGGTGTTTGAGACGACTTCGCAAACAGGCGCTGATACCGGTAAGGAGTTTGATATCAATCAGGGTGGACGTGAAAAAGCTATGGATGCCTGGAAGCAGGTTCAAAATAAGATGATTTCAAAAAAAGATAAGTCTCAGTTACTCGATATATTGTGAGCTATATCGAGGCGGCAACCTTCACGCGGTGAAATCCAAGACGCTTTAGACTCTTTCCCCCAACCCCAAGCTAGGACTTCTTTCGCCTTAAGGTTGATCTCGCGACCAGCAGGCTTCACATATTGGGTAGAGTAGTTTTCACAGTGATCCTGTGACAGTTCACTGACAAAGAGACATGAACACATTTCTTTAGCGTAATTAGCAGAGAGAACTCTAGCAAATGGACTTGTCCAAAGCCACGCACCAATCCCAAGACCAATTGTTAGTATGGAAATTCCAAAACCAGCAACTAAAATGAGCTTGATGCGTTTCAAAGAAACCTCAGTCTTTATTGGTTAATCAAACGGTGGCACTGATCAAGCGTTGAAGTTCTTTGACCAAAAGCTCTACCTGAAGTGATATTAATCGCCTGAAACCCAAATGAAATTTTAATACACATAAGTTGTGATCCACGCGCAGGTAACATCTCTAAGCATTGGGTTGCGCTTGAAACGTAATCACCCATTTGAAGCATGCGATCAATATTGTACGGAGAGTAACCAAAGCGAACTTTAGCACACATAATATTTTGTCCAAAAGTTGGAGCTACTTCTAAACAAGCATCGAGACTTGAGAAATAATCATCACCAATAAATAGCGCGCGAGCAATCGCCATTGGTTGATAACCAAATGTTGATTTAGCACATAGAGCTTTTGCTCCACGTGGAGGAAGCATACGTTGACATTCACTAATTGAAGAAACAGTTTCACCATAATTCACGCCAGATGCGGTGTTTGTTGGAATGTAACCAAAGTTAACACGTGCGCAAAGAATGTCTGATCCGCCACGATTTCCACCGACAAGTTCATAAGCTTCTTCAAGTAGTTCTCTCGCTTGACGAAGACTTTGAGTGTTAGCTTGAGAATTATATGTTTCTTCTTTTACAAGAGAAGAGATTTGTCTGACGTCTTCAAGTAATTGACCACGAGATTGTGCAACAAGATTTGTACTGAAAAATATAGCGATTGCTACTACTAGTGATTTCATCATGAAACTCCTAAATGATTTGTATTTTATTTATTAGAACGTGAGCGCAAAGTATTCGTCAAGGATACGCCTGCTCATATGCACGCATGAACAGTGAAAAGAACTCATCCCGATTAAGTTTACCGTTTTTATCCTGACTAGTTCTTACAATGATAGTTTTTTGCTCGGGTAATATGACAAGCATTTGGCCCCAGTGACCTAAACCTAAAATCGCATCGGCGGGAAGAGAAGGGTAGCGACTCTTAAGACTTCCATCTGGGTATGGAAGAGCGGCATTGAGCCACCACTGATTCGAATAAGCAAAACCATCATTGTTTTTTATGTCCCGCTCTTTTACGTAAAAATACGGATACGGTTTACTTGAATTTTCTAACCAAGTTGGATCAATAATAACTTTATTTTTATAACGTCCCTTATCTAAAAAAAGTTGGCCAATTTTTGCTAAGTCACGAGGCTTGATAAAGATGTAAGAAGAGCCAACGAAAGTTCCCCTATGATCTCTCTCCCAAGTCACATCATCAATTTCGAGTAGATTAAAAAATGATCGCCATGGGTAATCAGCATAATCGTTAGGGCCCATTGCCTTAGAGAGGATACCCATCAAAAGGTTAGTTGATCCAGAGCTGTATTTGAAAAATGATCCTGCTGGGTAAGCAAGATCTTTAGACGCCGCAAAGTTTGCCATATCGTTGTAGTTTTCAGTGTAAAGCATATTGATGACATCACTGCCGACAGGATTATATTCGTATCCTTCATTCCAACTTAAACCTGAAACCATATTGAGCAAGTGGGAAATGGTGACGTCTTTTGGTGCCTCAGGGTAATACTTTGAGATTGAGTCTTGTAAGCCAATAATTTTATCATTGATGGCCTTACCAATAATGAGGCCAGAGATAGATTTGGACATCGACCAGATTTGCTGCTTGGTTTGCGCTTGAAAACCTTCACGGTACCTTTCGTAGATAACCTCACCGTCTTTAACGACGAGTAGAGAGTTAGTTAAAAAGTCTTGATCAGTAGCAAAGGTAAATGATTCAAAGGAGCTCCAAGCAGGAGCTTTAGTGATTTGCTGCGCCAGTAAATGGAGCGGTAGAAATAAAAAAATGGTGAGTAAGATCACCATTGATTTTTTTAACATTTTTAAAGCTTAGTCGAGATTGGTTTCTAGTACCAGCCGCTATGCAGATAATGTGTCGGGCGACGTGGAATAGGTGCCGCTTGGAATAATGATGGAGGTGGCGAGCGCTGTTGTTCGTAGAACTGGCTGGCCATATCTAGATCTGAACCTTCTCCATCACTATCTGCATCGTCCGTATCATATGGATTAAATGGATCTTCTCTTTCTCTTGTATTGACATCATCTGGTGAGGCACACGCAACGTTACTAATTTTTTCTCCACCTTTGTAGGCATAAATATAAAGATGTTTTTTACCTTCAGGCATTAAGCATTCTTGATTATTTGCTTTACAAACTTCTTCGTCAGGGTTTTCAGAGTTTACTTTAAACCATTTAATTGTAATACCTTCAGCCTGAAGACCTGCTTCTTCTAAAGCAGTATCTTCTAGGTCACCGTCTGATTTACGTTTTTTTACATACGCAAAACACTTTCGTACTGGATTTGCTTGGTACGCAGAATAGAGAATATACTCAAGGTTTGCATATCTACGGTTTGTTGAAATAACAATCTCATCAAGATTTTGAATTGGAAGGGCATTATCTTGTGTATTTGCATTAGTAATTGCTGCCGCCGTCAGAGCCGCTCCTGAGAGAATCACAGCATTCCTTCCACCTGTAGACATTCCTGTTCTAAGAGTGCCACGACTAAGGAATGGAACTGGGTAATCCGTCGTGCTTAATCTTAAAGCAGGAGGTGGTACGACATCATCAATCACCTGTGGTAGTCTGTTTCCACTAGGTACTAAAGCTGTGTTGCCTGAACCGCTTGTGATTTGAAGTGGAGTAGGTGGACCTTCTAGTAATAAATCATCAGTTCTTGAACCTATAGCATTTTGTCTTACAATATTAGCATCGTTTGTTAATTGAACAGTAGTAACAAGTTGTCTCGGTGCTCTGATTTTACCTAATCTTTTTGTCATAAGGATAATATTGCTTTTAATTAGATTGGTAACTTCACTATTTGTACCTTTGTAAATATCATTGATTATAGCAAAGGCTTCTTCAGTTGATTTGGAATTATAGACTTGCCTTAATTTATCAATATGAGGAAGGTTCTGCTTAGTGATATAGCCACTACTATTTTTTATAGCTGCTAGGAATTCAACTTCAGTAGGAACTTGTCCCGTTGATAATTTGAAGTGCGCAATCCCACCAACTCTAGATGCTTGGGCCCTAGTCATATCGTTCATCTGTCTTAGAAGTGTATTAACTTCATCATTTGACCTTTTAATTCCATCTGCCGCTAAATCAGTAAATTGTCCATAAGAAGGGCTTTGGCTGTGACTTACTGATAATGGCATCGAGAAAACTTCATCGACTGCACCAGGAGCACCGCTATTAAACGTGCCTCTAAAATCTAGCATGTCGATTTCTTCTAATCTTATACGTTTTTCGATTCCGTTTGCCTTATGAAGATTGCCAACAAGTTCATCACCTTCAATTCTTGGATTAACTAATTTTTCAGTCCAATTATCTGAGTTATTTCTAAAAATTCGAACAGATTTATTATCAAAATGTAAGTTGTCCATAAAGCCATTAATGAGACTTTTACGTTGGCCAATATCGTAATCAAAATTACCAATTTTAATATCATTAGGGCTTGGCTGAGCAGCAGAACCGATCCCTCTTCTCGTTGCTCCACCAGTGGTTTCACCTATTCGAACAGTTCTAGTTCCAGATACTGTACCGGCTCCTGAACTTGAGCCTGAGCTCGTTCTTGCAGGAGGATTTGAAGTTGTTCTAGTAACTGAAGAGCCTCTATTGCTTTGTACTGTAAGCGCCGTTGTTCCAGTGCCATTATTGATAGCAGCTAGACGCGCTTCTTCTGCTAGGCGAGCCTGCTCGGCAAGACGAGCTTCTTCTGCAATCCTTGCTTGATGCTGAACCAGTGCTTGGGTATAAGCTTCATCTAGTGGAGCAAGAGAATTCTTCGCATTCTTGTAAGCTAAAAATGCAGCGTCAGCTTCATCAATCAGAGCTTGTCCATTTGGTCCATTTGCACCTTGTCTGGCTTTTTTTACTGCTTCTAAAAACGCTTCTTGAGTATCTTTAAGAGTCGTTTGAGCTGCTGTTAAATTCTCAAGAGCATCTTTACCCTCAGACATTGCTCTAAAGCTATCTTCATCAGGAAGCATTTTTTTACGATGTAAATTTTTAGACATCATGCCTTTTTCAAGTGCTTCGGTGATCTCATCAGCTTTAGTAGCTTTTGATAAATTTCTAAGAGCAAATGAGCCATCTTGCCCATAGCGACCAAGCATGTAAGCGCGATCTAATGTGTTGAAATATTTTTTGACTGGCCAAGCGACCGCGCCTGCAGCTTTTTTTGCTCCGGAAATAACAGGTCCTGATTTTTGTAAATAGCTTCGCATGTACATCAGCTGAATGCTTTGATTCATTGGTAGTACTTTATCCGCAACCTTGAGACCCATGCCTCCAAGACTTTTTGCACCGTTTGTGGCCCTTGTCGCGACGACCGAAATACCTTTCCCTGTTTTATTAAGAACTCCGCGAGCTAGCCCTGCAGTTCCTCGACCAACAGCCAGGGCTGCCTTGGCTACACGAGAGCCATTACCTGCGGCACTTGCTATTGCTTTTCCACCAGCTGATAGTGCTCTTACAGCTCCACCAGTTAGAAGAGTTGTGACGATTTCACCACCGACAAAACCTGCAATTCCGCAAACCATTTGAACTTTTTGTTTGGCCGAAGCACATTCCCAGCTTGGAGATGCTTCAACACATCTAGCAGAACTTAATCCTGTACCAGATCCGATGCGATTGACTAGACCAGCACCAAGGCCAGACATGAGTGCACCTTGAGAAACACCACTTTCCCATTTAGAACAAGAAAACTGATCTCTCATTCCTTCACCAATTGAACTCATCAAACCACTAACAAGTCTCTGGGCCCAATTGCCTGTAGCTTTTTGTGCTTCTTCATTAGTTCTAATTTCATTTTGTAATCTAGCAGCAGCCGCTAATTGGTCTGCACTTGCATCTTCAACTTGGTCGTTACCCCAAAGACGGTTCCAACCATCGCTAATTTTTCTGCCGACATATTTAGCGCCATTAACAACACCTTGAACTGCCATTTTTCCAAGATCATAGAGACCTTGAATATTGGTGAAGACGTTTTGAATCGCACCCCAAAGAACTTGAGTAAGACATGAGTTTTCAGTATCGATACATTCGCCAGCTGCTGGCCTTGAAGAAGCTGGAACCATTGAGTTCACAACTTTATCGGCGATAACATTACCAAAAGGAACCATTGCAGCAACTGAGCTAACAATATTACAACTGATAGCTTTATAAATTGCACCTTCCGGCTCAGACTTTCCTGGGCAAGCAAAGTGTTCTTCTAATTTCATTCCAAGTTTGTTGGCAAATGGATCTGGATCTTCGCCAGTTGGTAGAGCTTGATCAACTTCTTGAATGCTATCAAACAGATCAAAGACGTCGCGTTGATCCCAGCCGTTGGTTAAACAGCTAATCAGTCCAGAGCGATCTATTTGGCAATTATTTCGAACTGACATCATATAAGCTTGTTCTGCCATCGAAACACAATCTAATTGCTCTGTCTCATCAGTTCGAGCTCCCGGTGGGAATTGTACTGTCTCTCTTTTAAAACTTCCGTCTTCATTACGACAGGCATTTTGCCTTACCTGAAAAGCTTGAAAGGAGAGCTCTTGGGCCTCAGTTCTAGCAGAGTCTTCATCTGTATCAGGTGAATCTGAAAAGGGAACACATTCTGTATTTCTAAGCTCTGCAGAAATAGCGTAAGAGTTTATATATAAAGATAGTAGTAATGAAATGGCGAAGAATTTTTTAATCAAGCGAAGGTTCATGAACGACCTCCGCTATTTTTCTTACAATCCAGCTTGTTTAAAATTTTTGAAAAATCAAGTTCAGCATGTTTATGAAAGTCAGGGTAGTACCTCGTCATGCCTAACACTAGATGACCATCGCACATGAATCTTAAACTGCGTTCAACTATTTTTAATTTATCAATAGTATAGACATAACCCATGGCAAAGATTTCAATATTATTTTCATTTTTAATTTTTTGAGGTTCAAAAAACTTTTCAATACTGCCTCTTCTTCCGTTCACATAATTCTGTCTACCAGTCTTATAAAAACCAATAGATTGTTGAACTTGGTCAAATGTAATTGGTTTGTTGCTAGGTACTGATTCAGGGGTAAGACTCATGGTTGGACGGTAACCACCCTCGTTTGGAGCAAGAACTGCAATTGGAAAACCTAGTAGGGGTCCTATAAGCCAGTTCTTCGTCGTTTTTGTTGGAATATTAATTTCGAACTTAACTTGTTTGGTGTCGTACCATTTTGAGTTTGAAGCAAATACAGACTGAGAACTTATAAATAAGATTAGTGTGACTACAAAGATTTCAATCGATAAATGCCTTTTCATAACGACAGTTTATCGGTTGTTTAGGTGTTCTAATTAATTAAAACTTGATTAAAATGTTAGGTTGTTGAAATTACAGATAATTTAATAACTGATAAGAATTACAGGCTGCCCTACATAGTTGGCAATTTTACGACTCGATTCGCTGATGTAGATAAAACACGTCTAAAAGTTCAATTCTTGGAAAGATCATCTGTCTAATCACTTTTTTGAAAACGATGGTCGGGATCGAGCTTTCGATATCAATTAATCGGGCCAGGGAGGGATGATTAATTTGGGCGGCATAAATACTAATTGGTAAATCAAGTATTTTTTCAATTCTAAAGACTAAAAGCCAAGCGTGATCGACGACGGTTTTATCTAAGTGAGGTATAAGTTCAATCGCATCGCTGGCAATTTGAGAAAGAGCTTTTGGGTTTGTCTCATTTAAGAAACTAAAAATTAAATGAAACAAATTCACCGTATTTTCTAAACTATGTCCTTTGATCTTTCTAAGAGCGAGTTGAAGGTGATGATGTAATTTATGAACATCACCATTGTCGTGATAAGACTGAGCAACCATCAAATGATTCCAGGCTTTATCAATTGAACTTTGCTCTTTTTCTTTGCCTATCACTTGAGATTTATATTTTTCTTGACCCCAAAGACCACTCTCAATTTGAATAAAACCTTTCCATGTTTTGGGAGCATTTCCCACAATCGCTTGAATGGTAGCTTTGGCAGGTATCAGCGCGGCTACATGCAAGCTTGAAGGTGTTAAAACATCTAGGCCATAAGTTTTTCGATTTTCAAGTGTTGTCCACGTTTTTAATAACTCTTTTGTGTGAGTTTTTTCATTAGAAAAAACTTTTTTCAATTTTCTTTTTGAGCTATCACTCCTTGAAGAATTATAAAACTCAAAATTAAGAGGGGCTAAGTCTTTTGCCATCTTCTTTTCGTCAATTAAGCGATTATTGAAATAGAGTGATTCATGATCATCGATATTATACGTTTGGTATTGTAATTCACTTCCACTTAAATCAGCTTCTAAAACTTGACCGTCTTTAAATCCTAAATGAAAGGCCCAGGTCGTAAGACTTTTAGACTTTCTTAAAAAGCCCAGGCAAGTTTTAAGATCACCACAACGAATGAGCATCTCATTAGCAAGTTCAAAGATCGGTGTACCATTTGCGTCAAACTGATCACTAAACTTTTGATGAAGTGCTAAAGTGATACCTTCACTCGTGGTCGCAGTGAGGGATGGGTAAGGAAAACCAGCACTGCCATAAGAGACAATTGTTGGTTGGTTTTTAAATTGCGTTCTTAAAAACCGTTCATTTTCAGCAAAGTTTTGACCAAGTGGTAAGTCTAACGTTCTTAAGTGAACTAAATCAGAATCTTCGTTTCGATAAAATAAGGACGAGCAACCGAGTAACGCCTTAGGTAGTCTTGGCATCCACTTGGAAAAACAAGCGGTGAGTTCAGGAACAAGTAGAACTAAGAGAAATTTTTCATGACTTATGCCTAATCCTTCAGCATAAGCCTTGGTCCAAGGTGAAAATCGAGCTTTCCAAGCCTTAGAGTTCTTAAACATCGACTCGGCCAAAAATCGTAAGCTTGAATCAAGCGAGTTCCATGGTGTTTTTATCAAGTTTTCAGTGTGGCGTAGGGAAAGCTTAGCCGCTTCAGCGTCTTTTAGTCCTAATTGATAAAAATTTTCATCACTATCACCGATCAAATCAATGAAAGGGATTGAATCTACTGATTTCAATACTTTCTTCCCATTGTTGCTAATAAAGGAGGCCGTATGAACATTTTAAACATCACTTTAGGTGAGAGCAATGATCTTATAACGGCGTCCATCCTTGCCTTAGCTTGTTTTAGAGTCTGGCTTGAAATTATGGGATTTGACTTGAATCGTCTGCCTTTAACAAAGCGTCTAGGTCAACAAATTCAAGGTAGTGGAAATAGGATTCATCGTTTTGGTCTATGGATGAGTATTGGCACCATTATCTTCACCGCTCCTAGTTTTCTCTTATCCTAAATCACATGGCATAAACCTTGCTCTATATATCTCCAAATAATTAAGTCCGTTAAATAACGAACGATTTGGAGTTTATTGTGTTTAAAAAGAAGACACTTGTCGCAGCTTTTGTCACTTTCTTAAGTTTAGCTTCACTTGCTCAGCAACCCGCGCCGCAAGTCCTAGCTTATGAACCAGAGAGTGAAATTCCTCATGCTATCGGAGTCTATATAACTCAACGAGGGCAAGATAAAATTTTTAATGGACTTCCAGCTTTAATGAATAGCAATGGTCTTTCATTATCCCAAGCTTATTTTCATAAACAACATGTAGAAATGGAGGAAAAGTCATTAGAAGAGATGCTTCCACCTTCCGGAGCTCTTCGTGATGCCGCTCTACAAATTAAGCAAACATTACAGCGTTTTTTAATGGGTTTAGATTTTAATAAGCATAAATTTGCCGTTGATCTTGAAGGCATCGATGTCAATATTGATTGGCAAGATGTTCACATTGAGCTCGATCGTCTTTCCAAAATGGCAGGTAAACTGCAATTAAAACTTGTTCTGGAAACAAAAGGTTTTGACCTTAATGTGGCGAAGATAAGAGGACAAGACCTTAATAATGATTTCTTAGGTCAGGTTGGAGTAGATAAATTTTCACTTTATCTCGATCAAGAATCAAAACCACTTCGAATTGAAGTTCCTATATCGTTAATCAATAAGTCTGGACATAATGGCCCAGAGTTAGTGATCGGAAGTCTTAAATCAAATATTGATGAGATCGCTTTAGGAGCTAATTTTGAAGGTGGAATTATCCTTCCTGAAATCGAAATTAGAATTAATGGACGTGTGATTAGCGCCAATTATTCTGAACTAGAGAATATGCTTAAGCAAAATGAAGAAAAAATTGTTCAAGCTATTAAAGGAAGTATGAACGGCTGGATGAAGGATGATGCCGCTGTCATGATGAATGAAATGATTGGAGATAAAACTTCAGAAGGTCTATTTAAAGAAGTGAACGTTATGGATCCTGCTGGAGCGCCACTAGATCAAATCGTAGCACCTTTTCAATGGGGCATTAAACTTAAGAAATACAACTTTGTTAACGATAGTCTTCACTTAACTCTTGATGGCTACTTCAAAGACTCAGTTAAAGGCCGAACTAGTTTTTCTAACCAACTTCAGGCAAACAATGAACCACTTGAACATCGTATTTCAGAGAATCATGACTTTGTCTTATCCATTAACCAAGGTTTTATTAATAGGATCGTCCAATTAAGTTATAATCGTGGTTATTTTAATTCCTTTGAAACAGATGATGGTGAAAGCTATATCATTTCAAAAATACCAGAATTTAAACTTAAAAATGCAGATGCTCGCACACCTTCTCGTATGTCAGTTGAACTTGAGTATACGGTGACCGGAGTCGGTGCCAGCTTAGTTAACAACCCTATTAGAATTAATTTCGATATGTTTTTAGACTTTCCTGTTGAAGATGGAAAAATTAAAATTATAGCGGCAGATATTGATATGGATTCAGTCCATGTTGATAAGAAGTATATAAAAAGGTTTTTAGGTTTAATGTCTTGGTCTGGCGTTGTTATGCCACAAGTTCGAAAACGTTTTAAAGCGGCTCAAAATGATGTTCGTGGCATGGTTTTGGCCGATGAATTTCCTATACCTGATTCAATGGCGGGCATTCCGTTTAATGTTATTGATACCGAAGTGGACCCTAACGGCCATTTAATGATTAATATTGATACTCAAATCCAATAAGGGGGACAAGATGAAATTGATGTCTCATATGTATAAGTTATTCGCCTTAATCATGATTATTGCTTCAGCTCAGGCTTTTGCAAGTGCAGAAACAACTGTCGACTCCTTTCAGGTTCTTGGACTTGAAATGTTTAAGGG
>CAYGRY010000060.1:0-16918 GCA_964352405.1 uncultured Halobacteriovorax sp. | reverse complement strand
CCGTAGAGATTAATGAAGCTCCCGCTTCTTTCATGACACACTCATTATCGTATGTCGTAGGTGCTGGCATCACCATGGCACAAAAAATCCCTGGAGGACAAACCGGCATTGGTGGTTGTCCACAAACTGGATTGTAGTCGTATGAGCATTGGCTATTTGTTAGTGGATTTGCATTGGTAGAAGAGTTTAGCTTTCTTGAACGAGTATCATCTCCACACGAGGCGATAATAAAAGGAATAAGAATGATAAGAAGCTTCTTCATGCTTAACATTTCGGTAAAATGACCGTTAAACTTAAATCCGTAAGGAGCAAGCCTTGAGTTTAAAAGAGTTTAAAAACACCAAACAAGATAATACTGGACTTAAAAAACGATGGTTTAGCGATGTTTCAATGGATGTCTTTGTCTGGTCTGAACCAATTAAAGACGAAGTAAAACGTATTGAAGTCGGTTTTGAAGAAAACGGTACTAAACGTTTATGGAGCTGGAAATTCGGTGAAGAGGGTCAGTTCTATGAAGTCGATGAAGGCGATCTTGATCCAAGAAAAAATCTTAGTCAGATCGCTCACGATAATTATGATGGGGATTATCAAAAATTATTACTGACAATAGAGCAGCATTCAGGTGATCTTCCACAAAGTATTCTAAGTGTCTTTAGAATGCTTGCTTGATTTCATCAATGGTAATTGTTTCACCTAAATTGATTAATTCACCTTTTTCATTGATGACAAAATAAGCTGGTACTCCAACTAAGCCTTGAGACTGAAGCCAGTTTCCTATAACCTCATCGCGCTTGGTCCAATCAGCAAGTAATAAGGTGACGCCTTGATCGCTCACCATATCTTTAAAAGCCTTAGTATCAATCACTAATTTCTCATTCACCTTACAGGTAAAACACCACTTGGCCGTGAAATCAATAAAGGTTTTTTTCTTTTGAGTTCTGAGTTGTTCCATCGTCGTGACTGACCATTTTTGCCAAGGAAGACCAGAGCTTTGTTTGGTCGCCATTAAATCGCCGTCTGATGTTGTGTTTGAACTCATGGTTGAGCCTAAAAGCTGAATGATCATTAACACAGGAAGTGCAAACGCCAAGATATTCGCAATCTTTCTTTTAGTAATTTTAGCTCGTACAAAAAAGGCAAAGAATGTAAGTGCTAAAATAGTATGAAGTTTTAACACAGGAATACTTGTGTCGACTAAGGCACCATAAACATCCATCAGCCAAATTAGTGTCAGGATCAGAGTCAGTCCTAAGAATTTCTTAAGGTGATCCATCCACATACCTGGCTTTGGTAAAAAGGCGATCGCTTTTGGAAAGAGTCCGGTCAAAATAAATGGAAATGATAAGCCAAGTCCTACAAAGCCAAAGACCAAAAAGATCATCATATCGCCGCCAGTAAAGGCGAAGGTGAGTGCCGTTCCTAAAAACGGAGCGCTACATGGAGTTGAAAGTATCGTTGCGAGAACACCACCTAGAAAATCTCCAAGCATACTATTTTTAAGTTTGACCCCGCCAAGGCTTTTGCCACCTGGAGTGGCAAATTCAAATAGTCCAAAAAGATTTAAGGAGAAAATAAACAGCACTAGAATCATTAGCATGACGAATCTAGGAGACTGAAGCTGAAAGCCCCAACCAACTGTTTCACCGGCATTCTTTAGAATAAGGATTGAAGCCGCTAGTAAAGAGAAAGTGAACAAGACACCAAGTGTATAAAAGAGGTTATGCTTAAAGATACGAGCGCGACTTTCATTTTGATGTTGAATCATACCGTAGAGTTTGAGTGTGATCACAGGAAGAACACATGGCATGACGTTTAAGATGAGACCGCCAATAAAGGCTAATAACAAGAAACTCCATAGAGATCTTTTTGCGTCTGAGCTTTCGTTAACGGGCATAGGTGTTGTTGAAGCTTGCGCTTGTTGAAGCGGATTTAAAGAACTAAAGAATGATTCCGAAGTCGAGTTATCTAAATTGAAAACATTAAATGTTTTCTCAATCACTTTTGAAATCCCATCGGCAGGATCAAGAAATAAAAATTTTATAGTCAGTGGTTCTACAAAGCGACCATCGCCTGGAAGATTGATTTCAGGTTCTTCATATTCTCCGTCCCAATCAATTGGGTGTTTAGCATAGAGAAGATCAGTTGAATCTGTGCGTAGTTCTTCCCTTTTAAAAGTAAGAAGCTCTCGAGGGTAAGGAATAACGAGATTAGCATTCTTATAATCATTCTTATTAACGTCAGCAGAGTAGTTAGCGTATAAAACCAAATCTTGCTTGTCTGAGTTAAGTGATAACACCATATCAAGATCAACAGGCCACTCAGCTACTTGTGGCAAGGCAGAGTATGAGTCTTCAAGCTCTGACATCGCTGGCGTAAATGTATCGCCATCAACTGCGAAAGTGAGATTGTTACCAATGGTCGCAGAGAACGTTCTCTTTCCCGGAATGCAAACATGCTTACAAATAAGCCATGTTGCTTCACCTTTTAACATTTTGCCTTGATTGCGATCTAGAAAGTCTTGTGGCAACTCATAAAAAGCGTCGTAGCGACCTTGATATCCAAAAGCTAAAATATCACCTTCTTCAATATACTTTTTAGGAACCGGCCATTCCTTTTCTACGAGATCAACGGCTTGTCCATCGATAGAAAATTTAACCGTTGTTGGAAGACCTGCATCACCTGGATTTTTCCAATACGTATGCCAGTGAGGAGCATTATCAAAACTAACGGCGAGAAGATTTTTTTCTTGAAGCTGAGTGGCGGCAAGCCTTAGAAGAACATCTGGAATATTACTATCGCTTGAACTGGCGAAGCTTAGAATAGGAAAAAGATTTAATAAAATGAGCAGATATTTCATAAAGGTTCCAACGCAATATTTGAGCGCAAAATGTTGTTTCATTAGTTCTTAGTGTATTCTATCGTCATATTTTTACTTTTTTTTCATAAATAGTCTTGTAAGACTTAAGTTTTGACGGCGCGTTGACAATTATCAGACAAGAGACGTCTTTGGAGAGCATATGCGACTAAGAGATTATCCACGCCGCGTAGTGTGTTTAACAGAAGAAAGTGTGGAAACGATGTACGCGTTAGGACTCCAGGATCGAATCATTGGCGTATCAGCTTTTGTCGAGCGACCTGCTGAAGCTAAACAATTACCTACGATGTCTGTCTTTACTCATGCCAATCTGCAAAAAATAGTTGAAGCCAAGCCTGATCTGGTTCTTGGCTTTTCAGATATTCAAAAAGATATCGCCAAAGACCTAATTGGAATGGGACTGAATGTATGGATTGCCAATCATAGATCCCTTGATGAAATTCTTGATTACATCTTAGCGCTTGGTTCATTGTGTGGAGTAAGAAAGTCGGCCATGGATTATGTGGCGATGCTTGAAGAGCAGCTCGAGAATGCTAAAGAGATTGCGATGCAATTTAAGCAAAAGCCAAAAGTATATATTGAGGAATGGGATGAACCAAGACTTAGTGGGATACGTTGGTTTTCGCAAATCATTGAAACCTGCGGTGGTATTGATATTAATCATGATAAATCATTTTCATCTTTGGCCAAGGATCGAACCGTTACTGATCAAGAAGTGATCCGCGCGAATCCAGATATTATTTTGGGTTGTTGGTGTGGAAAGCCCGTCGATATTCAAAGTTTTTCTAAAAGAGAAGGTTGGGGTCAAATTTCAGCCGTCAAAAATAATCAAGTATTCGAACTTGATCCTGCCATTTTCCTGCAACCAGGTCCCGCTCCATTTATCGATGGTATTCCTTTAGTCCAACGTATTTTCAAGGACTTTCAAAAATAATTCACTCTTTTACTTGGTTGGATTAATTTTTTTCGCTCTTTAGCCGATACATGTTTCGTAATGACCTGATTTATTAGATTCGGGGCAGGAGAAATACATGAAGAGTTGGACATTTAACAGTCTTTTATTGGCCATTATCGTCTCTAGTACAGGGTGCGAACTCGCAACTCATGTTGAGAATAAAGCCAAACAGATTAATCGCTATGAAAATGTAGCGCTGACTCTCTCCAAACAAAATCGAGAACTACAATCACAGATTGTTAGTCTTAAGTTTGAAATTCAAACTCTAAAATCTCAAAATCAATTTCTTCAATTAGAACTAGATAAGCAATCACCTTCAACTATGAGAATTCCAGCGAGTGTTCCATCTTTTAAAGTTAAAAAAGATCTGGTTGAGTTTGATGTCTATAAATGGAAGGCGAATGATCTTATCGCCGTTGCAGAAAAAGAATTTGGAAAAAATTCAGAAAAAGCAGCTCAGTATTATCATGCTTTAAGTGTTTATTATCCAGGCCATGAAAAAATGGACGATAAGTATTTGTTCAAAGCTGGTGTATCAGCTTATGAGTCAGGTGATCATCCTGAATGGGTGATTCAACATATGACGGCTCTTCTAGAAAAATATCCAGCATCAGAGTTTTATCGTGGCGCCAAGCTTTGGATTGCCATGACTCATTTAAAACTTGGTGATGAACAAGCCTTTTTTAATACAGCAGAAGAGTTTCGTAAGAAATATCGCAATACACCTGAATGGAATATTTTAAGTGGGCATTATGAAAAAATCGTACAGAAATATAAGTCGCTCTAGTTTAGTTACTCTAGCTGTCGCGGCGCTATTTTGCTTAGAAGCAAGTGCTGCAACTGCAGTCGCTGTGGTGAATAGCCTCAGTGGTCGAGCTTTCTATACAGTTGATGGAAGCACAAAAAGTCTTCATGTTGGAGACCAGGTTCCAGCATTTTCTGAAGTCTACACAGAAGTTGGTGCTCAACTTTCGATGTCTGATTACTACGATCATAAATATCATTTAGCTGGCTCAGGTCATGTTCAATTTTTAAGTAAATCTGTTCAATTAAAAGATGGTTATCTTTGGGTTCAGTCTTATCAAGATAATCAAACGTTCTCAGTTCAAACAGCGAACTCAGTAGCGACTTTTAAAAGAGGCGAGGCAATCGTTTCTTTTGATGGCGCCTCTGGAAAATCTCAGCTTTTAGTGAAAAAAGGTCAATGGCAATATGCCAACTCATTTAGCCAAGAGTTTTCACAAACAATTGTTGAAGGTCAGTTTTCATTTATTACTATTGAAGAAACAGAAGGCTTTCCAAGAGCTGGAACACCAATTGGCTATAAGTCTTTTAACAAAGTTGTAACTCTATTTAAAAATATTGATCAATCGGCTCCGGCAGGAATGCAAGTCGAGCGTAATATCGCTTCAGTTCAAGATGAGTTTTCGACTCCAAGTGCTGCTCCAGTGGTTGATATGAACCCAGCACCTACTGCAGTTGCTCCAAAAGTTGATACAAAAATGGATCAAGAGCTTTTAAAGCTTTATGCACCAAAATTGGTGACAGAAAAGCCAAAGAAGAAAAAATGGGCTCCAAGTTACGTGAAGCCTAGTAATGTTGAGATTAGAATTTTTGGTGCTGCTCAAAAGCCAAAAGTGAAAAAGACAATGAGTGCCACGGTAACAGCACCAAAACAAAGAGCGCCTGCATCGGTGGTTGCGCCTAAAGTTGCTGCACCAGCACTAAAGAACGATCCTTTTGAAAGCCAACTCATGAAAGAGTACAAAAACCAGATGCGTCATTCATCAGAAACTAATAAGCTCATCAATGAACTTAAGTCTTTTGATCAAGATTACGTTGAAGGATATTAGTCTCTAGTTTAGTAGCTGATTCCCACTAATTTAGGTATTATTTTCTCCAAGATAAAACGTTCTTGGAGTTCACTCATGCCCTCATCACAACTTGAAGATTCTCTTACCTATGATGACGTCCTTTTAAAGCCTGGCTACTCTGAAATACTGCCAGCTGACGCCATTCTTGAGTCACGTTTTTCAAAACGAATTCCAATGAATATTCCAATCGTCTCCGCCGCTATGGATACCGTGACAGAATCACGAACTGCTATTGTGATGGCGCAAGAAGGTGGCATTGGTGTTGTTCATAAAAATATGAGAGCTGAAGATCAGGCGCGAGAAGTTTTAAAAGTTAAAAAATACGAAGCGGGAATGATCCTTGATCCAATTACTGTTGGCCCAAAGTGGAGTCTTAAGCGCGTTTTAGAATTAACCGCTCAAAATAAAATTACTGGTGTTCCAGTGGTTGACGACGATAAAAAACTTATAGGGATTTTAACTTCACGCGATCTTCGCTTTGAAACAAACTTTGATCAAAAAGTTGAAGACGTGATGACTCCATTTGATCGATTGATCTCTGCGCTTGAAGGTATCAAATTAGATGAGGCTAAAAAGCTTCTTCATAAACATAGAATCGAAAAGCTTCCAGTAATTGATAAGGCCGGCCATATTAAAGGGCTTATCACGATTAAAGATATTCTTAGAACTATGGCCCATCCTTATGCGAACAAAGATGAACTAGGTCGACTTCGCGTTGCCGCTGCTATTGGAGTTGGAGACAAAGAACTCAAGCGTGCAGAAGCACTAGTGGCCGCGGGTGTTGATGCACTTGTGGTGGATACTGCTCACGGACATAGTGTGGGCGTTATCAATATGGTTAAAATCCTTAAAAAAGAATTTCCACAAATTGATATTGTTGCTGGAAACGTTGCCACAGGTGATGCATGTAAGGCATTGGTTGAAGCGGGTGTTGACGCTATAAAAGTTGGCGTTGGGCCAGGTTCAATTTGTACAACAAGAGTTGTCGCAGGTATTGGTGTTCCTCAATTATCAGCATTAATGGAAGCCAGAGAAATCTGTGAAGCGGCGAAAGTTCCTTTTATCGCCGACGGCGGTATTAAGTATTCTGGTGATGTTGTGAAGGCTTTGGCCGCAGGAGCATCTGCTGTTATGATTGGATCTCTTTTTGCTGGTACCGATGAAACTCCAGGTGAAATGGTTTTATATCAAGGACGTTCTTATAAGGTTTATCGTGGCATGGGCTCTCTAGGTGCCATGGTGTTAGGTAGTAAAGATCGCTACGGCCAAGCTGGTGTGCTTGATCTAGGTAAACTTGTTCCAGAAGGTATTGAAGGGCAAGTTCCGTATCGTGGCTCACTTGCTAGTAATATTTATCAATTGCTTGGAGGATTACGTTCAGGCATGGGTTATATCGGTGCAAAAAATTTAGTTGAGCTTAAAGAGAAGGCGAAATTCATTCGAATAACTGCTGCCTCTTTAAAAGAGAGTCATCCTCACGATGTCATCATTACTAAAGAAGCGCCTAATTACTCAATTTCTTAAATAAGGTATTTAAAATGGTTTCTCGCCAAATATGGATTGTCGACTTTGGAAGTCAGTACACTCAGCTCATCACTAGAAAAACTCGTGAACTAGGTCACTCGTCAGAAATTATGACAGTGAATCAAGCCAAAGAACGTTTTAAAAACGGATTAAAGCCAGGTGCTTTAGTTTTATCTGGTGGCCCTGATTCGGTTTCTGAAGATAAAGAAAATTATCATGAATTTTTTAACCAAGAGAATTTAGCTGTTTTAGGTATTTGCTACGGTATGCAAATCATGGCCAGAGAGTTTGGTGGAAAAGTTGAAAAAGGTTTACTCGGTGAGTACGGCCATACAAAAATTCATGCCACTAATGGATTTAATATTCCTGGAGTGAAGGGCTATCTTGAAGTTTGGATGTCCCATTTTGATACAGTCAGTGAAGCTCCAAAAGGCTTTAAGCGTGCGATGGAATCTCATAATAAAATCTTAGCGGCAATGGTTCACGAAACTCAGCCTATTATGGGACTACAGTTTCACCCTGAAGTTGATCACAGCGAAGGTGGCAAAGAAATTCTAGCTTATTTCTACGAGAAGCTTGCTGGACTTGAAAAGGATTGGGATGAGAGTGAGATGCTTAAAGAAGCCACCGCTTTAGTTCAATCGATCGGAGACGGAAATGTACTTTGTGCCTTTTCAGGTGGGGTTGACTCCTTAGTTGCGGCGACTTTAGCGCATAAAGTTTTAGGCGATAAACTTCATTGCTTCTTTGTTGATAATGGACTTCTCAGACCACAGGATCACGGTCATATTAAAACGTTACAAGAACATACCGATCTCAATATTACAGTGCTTGATTCTAAAGAAGTCTTTTATAAAAAACTTCACGGTGTTGATGAGCCGGAGAAAAAACGTAAGGCCATCGGTGTCACTTTTATTGAAGTGTTTGAAGAACAAGTTCACGCTTATGAAAAAGATAGAGGAATTCATTTTACCCATCTTTTACAGGGAACACTTTATCCTGATGTGATTGAATCTATCTCTCCCCATGAAAAAGATGGCAAGTCAGTAACGATTAAGTCTCACCATAATGTTGGTGGTCTTCCTGAGCGAATGAAACTAAAGCTATTAGAGCCGCTTAGATTTCTTTTTAAAGATGAAGTCAGACGTTTAGGCGAGGAGCTTGGATTAAAATACGAATGGGTTCATCGTCATCCCTTTCCTGGACCTGGAATTGGAGTACGTATTCTCGGTGAAGTCACCCCTGAGCGTGTACTTAAGGTTCAATCAAGTGATCAAATTCTTTTTGAAGAACTTCATCGTCAAAATTTTTACGAAGCCACTTGGCAAGCCTTCACTGTTTTACTTCCAGTAAAAACAGTTGGTGTTAAAGGCGATGCTCGTGCCTATGAAGAAGTTATTTGTGTCAGAATGGTCAATAGCGGTGACGGTATGACAGCGACGTGGACAGATGCTCCTCGTGAACTTTTAAGTACAGTTTCAAGTCGTATTTGTAATGAAGTTAAAGGTGTCACTCGTGTGGTTTATGATATTACGTCAAAGCCACCTGGAACGATTGAATGGGAATAGCACTTCGCTTATGGAATTAAGTTGAATGAACAGAATCATTAGAAAAATGAGCGATTCTGAAATTAATGATTATAAAAATCAGTTCAACGCCAATCATAGTGTATTGCTTTCAAAATTCTTTGAACCTGTTTTTCTAGAAAAACTTCAATCATTAATTGATAACCAAAAATTTGAATTCTTTCATGACCCACGAATTGGTAAAGAGTATCGAATTGATAATAAAGAGTTCTACGCCAAACTCAATCTAATCTTTAGCAGTTCTGATTTCTTAAACTTTTTTCGCCAAGTATCGGGAAAAGAAGAAATTCGTTTGGCGACGACTAGAGTTTATAAAATCCTAGATCAAGATGATTATCAGATTCATTGGCATAACGATAATAGAGTAGCCTCTAGAGTCTTATCCCTAAGAATCGAGCTTTCAAAACAAGCCTATGAAGGGGGAGAGTTTCAACTTCGCCGAATTGGTACAACTGAGTTAATCGCCAATGTCGGTCAGCTTAAATACGGCGAAACTTTTCTTTTTCAAGTCGATTTCGATCAATTTGAGCACCAAGTACTACAAGTCACTAAAGGCGAGAGAGTTAGCCTCGTTATATGGTTTTTAAAATAGGCTAATGACTTGCCGTATCCAAAATTGATTGTGAAAATATAATAAATCTCTTCAGGAAGAAATTATGTCTGTTTGGCAGCAAATGTTTTCTAAGCGAATGCTTATAGCTTTTATTATGGGGATGGCCTCTGGTTTGCCGTTGCTCTTAACGGGTTCGACCTTACAAGCTTGGATGCGCGGTGAAGGTGTTTCGCTTGAAGGCGTTGGGCTGGTTTCCTTACTAGGTCTTCCATATACGCTTAAGTTTTTATGGGCCCCGCTATTTGATCGCTTTGTTCCTAAGTTTTTAGGTCGAAGAAAAGGGTGGTTGATTCTTATTCAAGTTTGTTTAGCAATTTGTATTGCTATGGTTGGCTTATTTAATCCACTCCATAGTTTAACTCTACTTCTACTCATGTCTTTCTTAGTCGCCTTTTTTAGCTCTTCTCAAGATATCGTCGTTGATGCTTATCGAAGAGAGAGTTTAAGCGATGAGGAATTAGGTCTTGGTTCAAGCCTTTACGTAAACGGTTATCGTGTGGCGATGCTAATTTCTGGGGCCGGCGCTTTGATTCTATCCGACTACATGAGCTTTGGTTTTGTCTATATGTGTATGGGGGGAATAATGGGTGTTTCGGCCTTATCCACTCTCTTTGCTGATGAACCAACTGTCACTGATGCACCCCCAAGAACATTAAAAGAAAGTGTTGTTGATCCCTTCGTTGAATTCTTTAAACGTGACGGAGCTATTTGGGCCTTGGCGTTCATTTTCTTTTATAAAGTCGGAGATCAAATGGCTTCGAATATGACGATGCCATTATATCTTGATCTTGGATTCACTAAGAGTGAAGTTGGGATCATCGTTAAAGCCTTTGGCTTTTGGGCGACAATTGCTGGAGGTCTTCTTGGCGGAACCTTAATGATCAAGCTAGGTATGGTCAGATCACTTATCATCTTTGGTATTTTACAAATGATCTCAACCGCAGGCTTTTCAATCTTAGCGATGGTCGGAAAAAATGAATCAGTATTAGCTGCAGTAGTGAGTTTTGAAAACTTATCAGCAGGAATGGGAACCGCTGCTTACGCCGCTTTTATGGCATCTTTAGCAAATAAGAAATTTACGGCCACTCAGTATGCACTCCTCTCAAGCTTGATGGGTATGACAAGAGTGTTTGCTTCTGCGCCAACAGGTTATATGGCGGCTAGTATGAGTTATGTTTGGTTCTTTGTCTTTTGTACGCTGATCGCCATTCCAGGCTTATTGATGATTGGAAAACTTTCAAAGATGTTAAAGCCTGCTCACCGTTAGTCTTACTGCAAGCTCAGCGCGGCACTCAAGATTCTGTCTGCCGCGACATTTTAGTTTATGTTTTTTTAGATCAAGTTCAACTTCAACAAGATTTGGATCCAGTCCAGTTGATAGAATTAAGTCTTCAGCATTTTCACCAAGCCATTCTAAGGCCCACTCTTCACCAGAAATTGAACGATCGACTGGAGCCTGAAGATTAAGTGATGCAAGTTCTATATTTGTTTTTTGGTCATTAACTAACGTGTAGGCACTACCATCAACACTCGCTTGTGCGCCTTTTGACGTATGAGTGACATCAATATCAATGATGACATCATAAGCTTTGGCCTGACCCCAAAGGGCAATGATCCCAACGAGGAGTAGAGTTTGAAGCAAGTTTTTCATGAGCCTATTTTAGTGGAAATGAGGATGGTTATGTTGCGATGTGTAAAAAAAATAGGCTCTTTGTGCACTCCAACATGTTGATTTTATTTAAATCGAAGGGTTGACGAGGGTGATTTGGCGCCCATCTTGTTGTTGGAGGACGAAATGACAAAAGCCGCACGTATCAATCAAGCCTTTTTACTCAAAGATGGAGTGATGATTCAAATTAATTCAGCTGTTTTAAAAATGAGCCACTTTAAGCCAAATAGTACAATTAAAAGTGAAATAGAATTAGACATTGAAATAGAAAAGAAAAAAACACCAAAAAAGAAGAAGTTAAAAAAGTCCTAATTGCTCTGGCTTAGGCTCAGTTGAAGGCGTTCTACGCTTTCTTGGAATAATGATTTCTTTTTTCTCAAAAGTATTTTGTTTTGTATAAATCACAAAAAAGCTCATGTCAGAGTATTTTCTCTTGAGCTCTTTCATCTCTTCAGTAATAAGCTCGACGTTCTTAGGATCATCATCAGACATTCCAAAACGGTGATAAGGACTATGGCCATAAACTTGAATGGCTTTTTCAACTGATTCACGAATCGCAGCACGTTTTAGCTCTGGCACACTTTGAACTAATTTTTTATCACCTAGCTCCAGCCTTACCTCTGGATTTGAAACAGGGTAAATTGAAAGGTAGTTAGGTGTATGAGGTAAGTGACCATCGCGAACCATGAGGTTGATTCCATCCATGATTGTTTCTTGGTTGTGACCTCTTGCCGTAATGATTGAAACAGGGCGACGATTGAATGTGGCGTGGTAAAAACAGTTCCATGAAGGTGCTTTCCAACCATAGTCTTTTGTCTCAAGAGCCGATTCAATATCTTTTAAGAATAATTGTTTCTTTCGAATAATTTTATCGATCAGTGAAAAGTTCTTATCTCTAAAGTGGCGAAAGCTTCCTTTGAAGTCATCAAAGTTTAAAAAGTAATCGGCAAACTTACCAGCAGTGCCAATGTTTTTATTTTCTCTAGCAAATTCACCGGATGAGATCGTTTTTTCTTCACCAGTTTGTTTATGAAAAATCACAATAGGAGTTGATAGATAGGCAACGTTATCGTCGAAATCAAAGAAATAGAAACTCTTGCCACCTAAGTGAGCGTTTCTATCGAGTTCATATGGTCGACCAATATCTAACTCAAGTTGAGTCTGATTTTTGGCCAGTTTTTGACGAAGAATTCGCATTAAGTCTCCGGTAACTCTACCGCTAATTTAGCCAATCTATATAATTCTACTGGTGCTGAATCAAGTGATTCCCCAGCCACTTCATGAAGGTTTGCCATACAAAGTGCTCTAATACTTGTAGACCACTCAACTTGTAATGAACATGTTCTATAAAAAGCAATGGCCTTGCCAATAATTTGTCCATCATTTGGGTTGTCATGAACAATTTGCTTAATTGATCCAAGGTCTTCAGAAAGCTCCGCAATTGACGCTGGTAAATGGTGAAGAGCCTGCTCTCCTAATTCACGAACGGCTTTTTTCGAAGGCATTGCCGTCGTCAATTTTATGATAGAAGCATCAAGCTTCTCAATAGCGCTTATCTCAATCGTTTGAGAAGAAGTAGGCTCTTGTGTTTGAACATACTTCGTTTTCGTCATTGGCGAGGCTACAGGTTTGACCTTAAGTACCTTAGCATCATTTCTGTTTTGACTACCAATAAGGGCCGAAACAGTGAAGATCAAAGCTAGTATAATAATTCTTCTTTTATCCATCATATCCTCGAAGTTAAATCGATTCAGAAGAGGGGTTCCAAAATTTAGATGGCACCATCTCAACTGCATTAGCTCTGTGAGCAGCAGCTAAAAGATTTTTTTCTAATTCAATTATCTTTTTATAAGTTACAAGTGTCGGCTTACCCGCCATTGTTTCAAGTTGATAGAGCATTTTTTGCGTATCAAGTTCAAGGCTAAGAATTTGAACATCATCATCAGTCGTTTCAGCAATAATAGTGGTAGATTTTAGAACTCTATTTAAAGAGTCTATATAACGAAGTCGCATTTGTTCTTTTTCCGAAACGCTACACTGGTCACAGTTATTAATAAATTCTTTAACAATCTGTGCCCCAACCGTATAAGGACCATTAAGGTTACGATCACAGGCGTGAACGCCTGCAAAATCGTGGTCAGATGGGCAAACAGCGTGGAAAAAACCTAAACTTTCTCCATTACCATCAGAATGCCTTGCTTCGTGAAAGAATACGGCCATGCGGCCAAGACTGTTCGCAGGCGCTAGCTCATTTTCTTTATTCATTAAATACTTCTTCAAAAATAAGCCTTCACCAATTTGAATCACGCCTGTGCGAGGTGATTTAATATCGAATGACTTTGAAGAAAGAAACCCAGACTTCACTTTAAGAGTGAAAAGTTGTTGTGAGCTTTTACCAGCAAAATAAAGTCCAGTTCCGATATTACTCATCACCGTTACACCTTTTGAGCCTCCACCTGTTGAAGGAGCGACTAAAGGTTTTTCAATTGTTGGTTCAGCATTTCTTGGATAATTAAAAAATCTTTTTGCTTTAATATTGAGCTTATCAACATCTACGTCTTCAATAACAACACTGACTCGATCTGAAAGCCAATTGAGAAGACTAGAAGTATTAATGTCTTCAATCCCCATCACTTTTAAAGTTTGAGGATCAGCAGCCGCTCCAAATCTCATTGATTTAAGTTGATCTAAATCCCTAGAAAGCGTTTTTCTTTGATGTTTATCAATATTCTTAGATAAGAAAATCTGTTCGGCTCCACCTTGTACCTGTGGCATGAAAACCATGCTTAGAATGAATGAGAAAATAGAGCGCAAAATCATGTTTTATCCTTTCCAATTATTGGCGTTTTATACCATGCGTCAGATAAGTCTCAAGTAAGTTGGTAAAAAGGTAAGGATTTGATTCACAGAGGATGCTTATCGTTTTGAAATTAAGTGCTTATAATTGCTTTGAAGCCACAGAAGGAGAGTTAGTGATTACTTTTAATAGACGAAATTTTGTCACATTTTTAGGCGGAGTCATAGGCCATTCCTTAGTTGGATGTACTAGAGATAGCTCAGTAAAATCAGCTAATTATAGTGAGAAATTGCCTCAACTTGAGTCTAATAATCTCGACAAACTCTCAATGCTTGAAGGCCTAAACTACGAAGTTCTACTTGAATGGGGACAACCAATTGGTAAAGATATTGAGTTCGGATTCAATAATGACTATTTAGCCGTGCTTCCAACGGGGAAAACTGATGAATCCTGGCTTTGGATTAATCACGAATATACCAACCCACTTTTTGTCTCCGGCGCAAAAAGGGGAGATACAAAAACAAAAGATCAAATCGAAACTGAAATGAAATCAGTGGGTGGCTCATTAGTCAAAATTAAAAGAAATCTTAAAACGAGTCGCTGGATGTTTGTTCCAGGATCTGGCCGACGCTTTGATGCTAAATCTGAAATTCCTTTTGCAAAAGGGATGGTTAAAAACTCAAAGACTGCGATTGGCACCATGGGAAACTGCGCTGGTGGATATACGCCCTGGAGAACATTCTTAACCTGTGAAGAAAATATTGATGGTTATTATGGTGATGTGAACTCAAAGGGAAAGCAGATTGATAAACCCTTTCTACAATGGGAAAACTTTTATCAATATCCGCCTGAGCACTACGGCTGGGTAGTTGAAATTAATCCAAGTAATGGTAAAGCAAAAAAGCATATTGCCCTTGGAAGATTTGCCCATGAAAGTTGTACCGTTCATCCATTAAAAGATGGGCGAGTGGTAGCATATTCCGGTGATGATAAGGCCGATGAACATTTATATCGCTTTATTTCATCAAAACCAAATTCACTCGATGAAGGTGAGTTATTTGTTGCTGATATTAAAAAAGGTAAGTGGCTCAGCCTAGATTATGAAAAACAACCGAAACTTCAAAAAAACTTTAAAGATCAAATTGAAGTTTTAACCTTTTGTCGTGAGGCATCCAAAATCTTAGGCGCCACTCCACTCGATCGTCCTGAGGATATTGAAATTCATCCTAAAACGGGAGACGTTTACGTTGCTCTTACCAATAATGTTGAACGCATGAATTTTCATGGCTCAATTATGAAATTGATTCCAGAAAATGGAGATCATGAAAGTGAAAACTTTAGTGCCTCTGATTTTTTGGTCGGTGGTGACGGTGTTGGTTTTTCTTGTCCTGATAATTTAGCCTTTGATGCTAAAGGAAACCTGTGGTTCACCACAGACATTTCGGGCAAGTTAATTGGCAAACCTCCTTATACAAGTTTTGGTAATAACGGTTTATATTATGTTGCTTTAAGCGGTGAAAATGCAGGGATTGCTAGAAAGTTAATCCAAGGACCAATTGATTCTGAGTTAACAGGGATCTGCTTCACACCAGACGGGACTGGTCTCTTTTTAAGTATTCAGCACCCTGGTGAATTAACTAAAAGTTTAGATAAACCAACGTCTCATTGGCCTAGAGGAGGCAGTGAAATGCCTAGACCTTCTGTGGTTGAAGTTCGAGGCCCTTTGTTGGAAAAACTTTTATCATGAAAAAAATTTTTGCTTTAATCTTTTTTATTTTATCAGCAAGTCTCTGGGCCCAAGCGGTACCGGTGAAAATTGCTAATATTAAAGGTAAAGTTTTGTATTACCGAGCACAAACGATGTCGATTCTGACCGAGAGATCAGAACTTAAAAATGATGATCTTGTGATGACTAAAAATGGGCATGTCTCTCTTCAGTTTGAAGATACGACCATCTCTCTTGCTCCTCATTCTTTATTTCGTGTGATGAACTTAAAAAATAAAGAGCGTTACCAGTTTGGTGAATTTCTAATGGGAGAGTATTCATCGGTGACGAGAAAGAAATTAGTCGATAAAAGAAGACTTGAAGTTCTACTTCCCAAAGCAAAAGTTCATGTCGTAGGAACCAGATTTATTATTCAAATCGCTTCTAACGTAGAGCAGTTAATGGAGAGACAAAAAGGCGAAGCCATGGAGGCTCCCATCGAACTTCCTAGACTTGAACTGATTCCATCAGCTGTTTCTAGTCCAGACTTAGTCACTCAAGTGACTTGCTTTGAAGGAAAAGTTTTTGTGGAAACTGATAGCGGCCAAAAAAAGCAATTAGAGTATAAAGAATCTGCTTTATACTCTGGAAATGGAGCCAATCTTAGAGTCACGATGAAAGATGAAGCGGAGCTTGAATCAATGGCTAGTGCTCTTGCTTTCGAAATAATCGATTCGAAAGCCACTGATTCCAGTCCCTCTGAATCGACACCATCGCTGGAATCAGAAATAGAGTAAGAAAAGTTGCAAATAATAAGCCCCAGCCCATGGCCAGTGCTAATGGCTTTGTGAAGCCCGAATCTCCACCTAAACCATAGGCCATTGGGAAGACTCCACCTAAAGTTGTAATACTGGTTAAGAGGATTGGGCGAAGTCTTGAAATCGAAGCCTCTACAAGACCTTCGCGTCCTAAGCCTAAGTCAAACTTTCTATTTATCGAATTTACTAAGATTAAAGAGTCATTCACAACAACTCCGGCCATTCCAATCACTCCGACAATCGCCATGACATCAATGGCCTTATCATGAAGTGCAAAAGCAGCAATCACACCAATGGCGCCGAAAGGAATCGCCAGCCCAATAAGGATTGGTTGAATGATTGAATTTAATGTTAAAGCAAGAATGAAAAGAATCATCGCGACGGCATAGATGACAGACTTGCTCATAGATTGTTTATTTTTTGCGGATTGAATATCAGCATCTTCAACCACAAACTTAAGATTTGGAAAACTTAGAGCTAAAGGCTTAAGTGATTCTTTAAG
>CAYGRY010000059.1:0-18180 GCA_964352405.1 uncultured Halobacteriovorax sp. | reverse complement strand
AAATGGGATAGCGGCTATCTTCAAGTGCTCTTTAAATATGAATGCGAATTGGTAAAAAGTCCTGCAGGAGCTCAACAATGGTACGCCAAAGATGTCGAAGAAAAAGACATGATTGTTGATGCTCATGACCCTAAAAAGAAAACTCGTCCAATGATGACAACGGCGGATCTTTCTCTTCGTTATGATCCGGACTTTGAGCCAATAGCTCGTAAATTTTTAGCAGATCCAAAAGCATTCCAACAAGCATTTGCAAAAGCTTGGTTTAAACTCACCCACCGTGACATGGGACCAAAAGTTCGCTTTTTAGGACCTGAAGTTCCTAGTGAAGATTTTGTGTGGCAAGATCCAATTCCAAAGGCCAAAGGATCTGCTCTAAATGATAAAGAAATTACTGCACTTAAGAAATTAATTTTAAAAACAGGCTTGTCTTCATCTGAGCTAATTACAACAGCGTGGGCATCAGCATCTACTTACCGTGGTTCTGACATGCGAGGTGGAGCCAATGGAGCCAGGATTCGCTTAGCGCCTCAAAAAGACTGGGAAGTGAATCAACCAAAACAGCTTTCTAAAATTTTGGCCAAATACGAAGCTCTTCAAGAAAAATACAACGCTAAATCTAAAAAGAAAGTTAGCCTTGCTGATCTTATCGTTTTAGGTGGAAATGTGGGTATTGAAGAAGCCATTAAAAAGTCAGGTAAGAAAACAGCGAAGGTTCCATTTACTCCTGGTCGTATGGACGCCTTAGAGAAACAAACAGATGTCGAAGCTTTTGAGGTTCTAAACCCTATTGGTGACGGATTTAGAAACTACACTAGAAAAGGTATGACGAAACATGGAGCGGTACTTCTAATTGATAAGGCTCAGCTTCTTGGCTTAACTGCACCAGAGATGACAGTCCTTCTTGGTGGACTTCGTGGACTTGGAGTTAACTTTGATAAATCAAAGCACGGAGTTCTAACTAAAAAAGTTGGCTCTTTAACCAATGACTTCTTTGTAAATATTCTTGATATGAACACTGAGTGGAAGCCGACTTCTGAAACTGGTATTTACGAAGGGCTTGATCGTAAGTCAGGTAAGCCAAAATGGAGTGCGACGGCAGTTGATCTAACTTTTGGTTCAAATTCTGAACTTAGATCACTCTGTGAGGTTTATGCACAAGATGATGCTCAGGATAAATTTATTACTGACTTTGTTTCGGCGTGGAACAAGGTTATGAATGCAGATCGTTTTGATTTAAAAAAATAATCAATAGGCTTCAAGAGACTCGCTAAATCTCTTGAAGCCATTTTCATTACATTCTCAAACTAGAGCTTAAGTGCTTTCTTGTATAGATTGTTGTCTTTAACTTAATCACTAACTTTTTTGATTCAGTCATATAACTTGTTTTTGGAGCATCTTTAATAAAGATATAGCTAATTTCATTCTTATCAAGATTTACTTTGCCATACTCTTTCTTAAAGCCTTTGCTCCACTCTCTAGCATAGTCATTGGCCTTCCACATTTTTAGAAATGAATCACATTTCACTTGATCACTTTCAGAGTTTGTATCTCTTAAGTCTGCCTCATTAAGATGAACTTTTGCGTAATAAGGTAGTTGTTTTTTTGTACAAAAAAGCTCTGGCGTATAAATTTTAACAAATGCTTTTCTCATTTCTCTTGTTAATGTTTCAAGTTCGTCTTCAGCAAGATACTCAGCATCTTCGCCGTATGGTGGTGTTACAGCCTTAAGTAATTCTTCTGCAGCAAGCGGCGCTACATTATTAAAACTTTCAACGACATCACCGTTATCTAGGTTAACTTTTAAAGCTTGATCTTTATAAACAAAGGCCAAAGTGCCATCAACGTCCATGATAATTCCCATACCACCTTCAAGATCTTCAATTGAAACTGAAGAGCCAGTAAGTTTTGTGAATCGACTTGGTAAAGAATCAATAAATGGTACTAATTTGAGGTTTTTAGAGTTTCCAAGAAAAATTTCTCCACCAGGCACTGCTGTCCAATAGTTACCTTCCCAAAGATCACGACTAACTGCCGTTATATTTCCTTCAAAAGTCACTGGAGCTTCCAGGTTAAACAAAGTTTCAAAAAAGACATGAAACGTACCACCGCAATCTTCTTCATAGTACTGACCTAGATCAACATTGATTGCATTAACATCATCAATCCATAATTGATCAGAATGTTCACAGCCATCACATGGACTAAAGCTCATAGGCCCTGTAACGATCATTGTTGATTTGACTTGCTCAGAGATATTCTTCGCAAAAAATTCACCATTTACGACCACAGAAGGAATTGCTGGTTCATTGATTGGTACAAGCAGTGTGTACTCAACCTTGAAGTTCTCGACATCATCGAAGAGTCCGTTTTTAAAAGAGATATGATTGGCTTCAACTGATTGAGACGCTTGATTATCTTCAATCCAACTGCCCATATTAAACTTATATCTAATACCCGGGTTTTTAGGTTGTTGCTCTCTTTGAGCATAGTTATAATTATCAACGAATAACGACAGCGTAATTTCATTTTCGCTATTTTCAGATACTTCAGCCGCTGCTAGTTCATAATCTAAGTCCATCGTTATATATTGAACTTTATCTGCTTCAATTTTTGAAAAGAATAGCTCTATTTTCTGTCCATCTGACGTTACAAGACTAATGTGTCTTTTTAGCTTATTTAGTCTTTCGCTAGCAAAGACTTGCCCAGCGATGAATAGTGAAAGAATGATGATGGTTAACTTTTGCATAAATCCCTCTGTCTAATTATTTTTCCTGTAGTTATCTAAACAAGACATCTTTGCAAAGGGGGATGGAAATCGTTACATGGCGATGAATACAAGCTGGCTCAACAAATTCAATAGGTTGAACCAGTTTTATCTAATTTTGATATAGTTAAAAGTTCAAGATAAGTCTTAAGACTAGCGACGATCATTGAGCTTTGATAAAAGACGTAGAATTTCTAGATATAGCCAAACTAGAGTCACCATAAGGCCAAATGCTGCATACCACTCCATAAATTTAGGAGCTGAGCGTGTGGCTGATGCTTTTTCAATAAAGTCGAAATCAAGCAAAAGGTTAAAAGAAGCGATTCCTACGACGACTACACTAAAACCAATTCCGACTAATCCTGATCCATGAATCATCGGGATACCAGATCCAAAAAAGCTCATGACAAAACCGATCATATACACGAAAAAGATTGCTCCAGTTGCTGCAAAGATACCTTTCTTAAGACCTTCGGTAACTTTGATTCTTCCACTAGAGTACATAAAAAGCATGAGGGCCATAACTGAGAACGTCAGCATGATGGCGTTCATGACGATGCCTGGATACTGAGCTTGATACATGAAAGAGATTCCACCAAGAGCAACACCTTCACAGATGGCGTAAAGAGGAGCAGTGAACATGGCCCATTCTTTTTTAAAGATAGTTATCAAGGCAAAAATGAGTCCACCAATCAATCCAAACATAGCAAAGCTGGCGCCGCCTTCAGACCAAGTAAAACTAGCTGCACTGATACAAAGACCTAAAAGAATAGCTGTCTTTTGATAAGCTCCGCTTGAAGTCATAACTTCCTGACCGGCGCCAACTCTGGTGCCTTGAAACATCTTATCGCTTAATGCTGGGTTACCTGATTTCATCATCTATTCCTTGCTTAGCTTTGTTATAGGCTTCATCTTACCAAGCTAAGTCCAATAAGTGTAATCGACAAAGGTCAATTTAATGTCATTTCAGGCATTTGAGCGCTAGACGATTCGCTGCAAAATTCATAAAGTGCAGACTATGGAAATAGGAAAAATAAGAGAGTTCACCGTTATATCGGCCGAAGAAACAGGCCACTTTGTTCGCCTGATTGAGATCGAAGGTGAAACACCTGATGAACTCTTTATGCCGCACTTAAGAAACGATCCCGCGCGCTCCTTAGAGCTTAAGATTGGTCAAACAATTGAAGCTTTTGTTTATCAAAATGAAGAAGAGGAAGTCTGTGCCAGTCTCTTGCTTCCGTATGCTGAAGTTGAAGAGTTTGCTCTGCTTCGAGTTGTAGACGCCCAAGGTTTTGGTGCATTCCTTAATTGGGGTCTTGATAAAGACCTCTTTGTTCCATCGAAAAAACAAAAAACTCCAATGAACGTTGGCGAGTTACATTTAGTCCGTATTTGTTACGATACGGCGAGCGGCAAGCTTTACGGCACGACTAAATATGAATCGATGCTTGAGACTTTAGATTTTTATTTTCAAGAGGGTGATAAAGTTGAAGTCATTCCAGCTGAAGAACATTCTCTAGGCTATCGTTGTATCGTTAACAGAAAGTTTATCGGCATGATTTATCATAACGAAATTTTCGTCGATATTGAGTTTGATAAAGAGTACGAAGGTTACGTTAAAAAAATCAGAGAAGATGGACTGATCGACGTTGCTCTACAAATTCAAGGTATTAAAAGATTAGATGAATCTCAATCGAAGATCATAAAATTTCTGGAAGACAATGGTGGTTCATCTAAACTTCATGACAAGAGTTCTCCAGACGATATCAAAGATGCGTTAGGTATGAGTAAAAAAACATTTAAAAATACTATTGGCATGCTCTACAAATCTAAAAAGATCATCATCAATAAAGATGGAATAGAGTTAACAAAAGGAAAGAAGCTATGAGTTTAAAAGATCAAATTTTAGATAATCTTAAAAACAATGGTTTTCCCGCCAAAAAAGTCTCTCTTCCTTTAGAAAAGATGTATGAAGTCGCTGACAACAAAGGTGAAAATCTTAATAAGATTCTTGATGAACTAAAAGTCCAGGGAGTTGATCACGACAAAACGGTGGATAAGATCATTTTTAAGAATGCCATGCCAAATCTAGGCCCTGACGCTTTTGAAAAAGCTCAAGAGATGATGAAGAATATGGGATCAGAGGAAATGCAAAAGCTTCAAGAACAAGTCGCCAATATGAGCGAAGAAGAAAAAGAGAAGCTAATGGAACAAGCTAAAGCCATGGGCCTGTTTTAAGCACTCTACTCTACCGAAAATTCTCTAAGTGTTGTTGGCAAAATTGTTGAAGCCTCATCATTAGTACACTCTGCACCTTTGTGATTAGCATCACCAAAGTCGAATCCATTATTGATATAGATAGCGTCTTCGTCCCACTCTTCGAGTTTTCCCACCCACTTCTTTCCATTAGTCAGCTCTATTTCAACCCAACTTCCAATTAAGGATTCATCCATTTTACTCTCCCTCTGTAGCTCCCAAAATATCAGTGGCCCTCCAGCCTTGAACATCATGGGATAGCTCTGCTAGTAGTATTTCAAATTTATCAATTGCTTGTGATTGCATTTTTTCATCGTTAACGAAGTTAGCCGTTTCTCGCCAAACTGGTGACTGGGCCAAGCGGCCTCGCATCGCTGTTGTTACTAGATCAAGCCAACTAGGTGCCGTAAAGGTAAAATTTAAAGAGACGGCATCCGTCATAGCCTCCGTCTTATGCCATGATCCTCGAGGAACAAACAACATCGAGCCTGGCTTTAAAGTATATTCCACACCATCACTTGGAAAGTTGTCTGGCATGCCAAGATTAGAATAGCTCGCAAGCTCTGGATCCATTTCGAGACCAATCGTATGTCTTGAAAGAGGATTCTCTACGTGGGTGTTAGGAGCGAGCCACCATTTTTTAGTACCAGATATTTGAATGACAAAGTTTATATTTTGATCAAAGTGAGGATCAGTACCCTTACCTTCTTTAGTGGCGTAAATTAAGCTTCTACTATAGGTCAGTGCCGATAAACCAAGATCATTTCTAATAGCTTGGGGCCATTGATCTAGTAGTTCACAAAAATTATTAGCATCATCAAAACACAAACCACTGCCTTTACTAAACAGCTCTTTTGCTTGTGTTGTAGAAACTTTGACTGAATTTCCTTCGTCAGCAATCCCTTGCTTATAGGCGGTAACAAAAGTCGGCCAGGCTTCAAGAAGGCTATTTAGGGATTTCAAAAAAGGCAGTGCAGTCAGTTCACCAAGATCTTTAAGCAAGCCGTGAGTTATAACGGGTTTATTGTTTAAGTAATGATCTAAGAATTCAGATCGGCTCATTGGCTGAATGATGGTTTCAAGTGATTTTGTCATATTGCTTATTTTTATAACATTTTTTGACTCACAAAGCATAATTGAGCTTAAAACTTTTAGGTGATACATTCATTTTATGGCACTAAGCTCCACTATCTATAAAGTCGATGTCGATTTATCTAATTTTAATACTCAGTATTATGAAAATTTTAATTTAACCATGGCCAAGCATCCTTCCGAGCATGAAGCGCGCATGATGTATCGCCTACTGGCTTTTATGTACTGTGCTCACCCTGATCTTAAGTTTACGAAAGGCTTAAGTACGACAGAAGAGCCGGAGTTATGGCAAAAAAACTATAGCGGTGAAATTCTACAATGGATTGAATTAGGACTTCCTGATAACAAGAGAATTCGCCAAGCGAGTGGCAAGTCAGATCTCGTACGAGTCTTCACTTATCAAGAAAACCAAGCTCATGCCTGGTATCAAAGTAATAAGTCTGACTTTGAAAAGAATAAGAAGCTTGAAGTCTATCACCTAAGCGTTGTTGAAAACGGCCCCATTGATAAAATTGTGACAAAGTCGATGAAGCTAGGTTGTATTATTGAAGATCAGCAAATGTATCTTAGTGATGATAGTGAAAGAATCGGAATTTCAGTCGAAAAGCTACAAGCTCCGTAGGAAGAATCTAGGCAAATAATTCTTGAGCCAAACACTATCTTAAACATTTATCTGTTTCGGTTATTCTTAGTAAATCATCAATATTTCTAAGGATATGATTCATGCGAATCTGGCTACTCCCACTTCTATTTTTAGTCTCACTTCCAACCTACGCTCAAGTTGCTTCAGGCTCCTTATTTAGAAGTATGCGCTCAGAAAATCCTGCGGTGATCTCTGAGCGACCAGCTGCTGCCTTTGGTGCCTCTTACAAGATTGATAAAGTTGAAAAAACTCAGGCAACGACAGGACAAATAACAAAATCTGAGTCCGAAATCGATATTTCTACAGCCAGTTTTTTCTACGGTGGAAAAGGTGGCGGAGCCTTTACAACTGAGATCTCTGGTGAATTAGGCTCAGGAGAAAAAACAGATAAAGTAACAACTTCAGGAACTGAAGAAACACTAAAAACTGAAGCTGATCTCACTTTGCTCAACTTTGCTGCTGGATTTATGAAAAACTTTGGTGTTGGTGTCATCAAAATATCCAACGAAAACAAACAAACAAGTACAACTGGCAATAGTACGAATGAATTCGACCTGATGATTTATACAGTTGGCTTTAAGATGAATTTAGGTTTGGATTTCGGTCTTTTTTATCAACATGCTCCACTTGAAACCGGTAACTCGCAGGAAATTGATATGTCACGAGTTGGTTTTGGTGTAGGCGCATCAAGCAAAAACTTTCACCTTGAAATTGCCTATGTCAAAAACCTAGAAGATGAGAAAGAAGAATTAGGCGGTGGATCTGGAGCGGGACAAAATGTTGCTACTCATAGTCCAGCAAAGATCATGGGAACATTTGAATTTAAAATTGGCCGCCTCTCTCTAGGTGTTACTTCAAATTACTATATGGAAGGTTTTTTCGATTTTAATAATCTGATATATTACACTATGGTTATGTCCAGTAATAAGGCGAATAGATTAGAGAATACTTTTAACTTTTCACTGGGTAGCGATAAAGGCTCTTCATTTAGCGCAGGTGTGACGAACGCTACTGTTGAGAGTACAGAGTCTCCCCCAACGCTTTTAAGTGGTGAGAAGTATAAGACAACGACCGATATCTTGGGCTTTCAACTAAGCTATGCCTACGCTTTTTAGTCTTGACTCTATGCAACGTCGAGGCTATTAAAGATGCATGACTTATACAATCCCAACACCTCCAGAAAACTCGTTTCGTATTACTCTTGAGCTGCAAGCTAAGGCAGATCGCCTAGATACTGTTTTGTTTGAAGCACTTAAAAAGCAAACTGACAACGAAGCTTTATGTACTATTTCTAAAGCTCAGTTCAAAAAGCTTTTCACTGACAAGAAAGTCATGATCAAAGGGCAAAACGCAAAAGCGAAATCTCCGATCAATAGCGGTACGACTTATATCGACATTCTGCTTTAAAGATTACAGTGGCCAAGAGAAAAAAACTCACAGGCATTGAACATCTAGAAAACAATCCAATCAATTGGTTTCCAGGCCATATGAATAAGGCCATCAAGGATATTAAAGCTAATATCAAGATGGTTAATATTATCCTTGAAATAAGAGATGCTCGTGCACCGATGGCGTCTGGAAATAAGGGTAATTATAATCACGCCGGTGATAAGCCCTATTTAATTATTCTTAACAAAACAAATTTAGCGGATCCAGAAGCGGTGAAGCTTTGGCAAGAATGGTTTACTCAAGAGAATGAATCTTTTCTTTTTATCAATGCACTTGATAAAGGCTCGATTAAAACGATTATCGCGAAGGCTAAAGAAATTCTTAAGGCCCATCGTTTAAAGTCGAATGCCAATATTTCTGACAAAGAAGATATGAAGATGATGATCATTGGTCTTCCTAATACTGGAAAATCAACCATCATTAATAAACTTTCAAATCGTAACGCAACCAAAGCGGCTTCGACTCCAGGTCAAACCAAGCAAAAACTTTGGGTCAAGGTCGATGACAACACAAGCATTATTGATACTCCTGGTGTTATGCCCCCAAGATTAGATAAACAAGTTCACGGCATGTGGTTATCCGCCATCCACGCCATCCCTGATCATGTTACAACGCCAGACTACTCTGCCTGTTTTCTGGTTGAGTATTTCTTGAAAAGAAAGTTTGAAGGCTTTAAGAGCTTTTACGAGTTTGAATCTTTGGACATCGATCTGATTACAGCAGTTAATCACATAGGTAAGCGTAGAGGCTGTCTTCGAAAAGGCGGCGACTACGATTACGATCATATCTACAAGATTATTCTTGCCGACTTTAGATCTGGTGCTCTAGGCCTTATCTGCTTTGAGCTACCGCCAACAAAGAACTAAAAATGAAAAGCAAAGACAAGAACTTATTTCTTCGACTCATCAATTTAAGTAGAGAAGAATGGCCCATATTGTTCAAAGGAATGTTCTTTCTATTGATCAGTAGTGCTGCACTTATGGTCTATCCACAATATATAAAAGTTATTATTGACGATGCCATGAAGAGCAAAGATATGAGCGGTCTAAATAAGGCCGCCATTATTGCGATGGTGGTATTTATCATTCAGGCAATATCATCAAGCTTGAGATTCTACTATTTTACATTAGCCGGTGAAAAAACAGTTAAAAGATTAAGATCTAAATTGTTCTCACAAATTATTTCTCAAGAAATGACTTTTTTCGATTTTTCAAAGACTGGTGAACTTCTTGGAAGACTTTCTGCTGATACGGCCATTTTGCAAAATGCTTTAAGTGTTAATATCTCAATGCTCATTAGAAGTGGTTTTCAAGCTATAGGCGGTCTAGCTCTGCTCTTTTTCACTTCAGTGAAACTTACAGTTTTTATACTGGTCATCATTCCTCCTATCGGATTACTCGTCGCTATTTTTGGCAAAAAGGTCAAAGCCTTTTCGAAATCAACACAAGATGCTTTGGCATTATCATCCGCTGTCGCTGAAGAAAGCATCTCCGGAGTACGCACTGTAAAAGCATTTGCGCAAGAAGGTTGGGAAATCAATCGATATGATGATCAATTACAAAAATCATTCGATCTTTCAAAAAAGAGAATTACGATCGTTGCGAACTTTACAGGTCTTGTTTCTACTTTAGGATTTTTAGCGATAGTTTTTATTGTTTGGTATGGTGGAAAGCTTGTGATTCAAAACGAAATGAGTATAGGAACCCTGACCTCATATATCCTTTATGTCATGACTGTAGCCTTTTCAGCGGGTCTTCTTGGAAGCTTATATACAGATTTCATGTCAGCATTTGGTGCAGGTCATAGAGTCTTTGAGCTGATGGAAAAATCAACTGTTGGTTTTGAAAACTCAAATAAGCCACTCAAAGTTATTTCTGAGGGTTTAATTGAAATTGAGAATGCAGATTTTTCTTATCCAGCTAGACCTGACGTTTCTATTTTGAACTCTCTTTCACTTAAAATTGCCCCAAAAGAAACAATCGCGATTGTTGGCTCGTCTGGTGGCGGCAAGTCTACCATCGCTCAGCTGTTAATGAGATTTTATGATCTTAATGAAGGGCAAATCCTGATTGATCATAAACCTATTAAAGACTACGACTTATATGCCCTTAGGAACCAAATCGGAATTGTTTCACAGGAGCCTATTCTAATCTCTGAATCTATTGAAGATAATATCCGCTACGGTAAACCCAATGCAAGTTTTAAAGAAGTAAGTGCAGCCGCCAAGCTAGCCTATGCCTTTGATTTTGTTTCAAGTTTTCCTGATGGTTTTAAAACCTTGGTAGGGGAAAAAGGCGTTCAACTGTCTGGTGGTCAAAAACAGAGAGTCGCGATTGCTCGAGCCATTTTAAAAGATCCAAAAATTCTTATTTTAGACGAAGCGACAAGTGCGCTTGATAGTGAGAGTGAATTTCTAGTGCAAAAAGCACTCGAAAACTTAAGAAAGAGTCGCACAACATTAATCATTGCCCACCGTCTATCAACAGTAAAAAATGCAGATAAAATTTTTGTTTTAAACCAAGGAAAGATCGTTCAGGCCGGATCACACGAAGAGTTGATTTCTGCTAAAGATGGTTTTTATAGCAAGTTAATCGAAAAACAGTTTAGTCATTAAAGAGGACCTTATGGAAAGAAAAATTTTAGCAGCGACACAAATTCACCAAGAAGCTTTGACATTTATAACAAGCAATCATCAAGATATCGTTAATGAAGTCATCTCAACAATTGCAAAGAATAAGATTGTTGTTGTGGGGATGGCACAAAATCCTGTTGTAAAAAAAGCGAAAAAAATACTTAAAGAAAAAAACATGCAGTTTACAGAACTTTCATATGGAAATTATTTATCAAAATGGCAAGAACGCCTTGCCATCAAACTATGGAGTGGGTGGCCGACATTTCCTCAAGTCTTTATCGATGGAAAGTTAGTAGGTGGTGCTGCTGAGCTAGAAAAGTTTCTAGATAAGTAGCCTTCTCTTTTTTATGTAAAAAGTTTGAGCAAATCGTCTATAAACTTTAACCATTGAGATTCGCCTCCAAGCTAACCTAATGATTTCACAAGCCTTACTTGGCATTCATCTTGCTTTGATATGTAGTAATCAATATTAAATCATTGGAGCCAGTATGAGTTTTCTGAAACTAATTCTTCTAGCCAGCATTCTTATGACATCCTTCAATGCATTTTCTATGAATAAAGGTGAATTGATTGATGCGATCGCTAGCAATTCTGGACTTAGTAAAGCTGATGCTAAACGTGCATTAAACTCATATATTGTGACCACGACTTATTATGCAAAAAAAGGCGAAAACGTATCTTTATTAGGACTTGGAACTTTTTCAGGCTCTGAAAAATCAATTAAGTTTAAAGGTGATAAGCCTCTAGTCACAGGCGCCTACCATCAGTATTTTAGAAACTTTTGGAGTGTCATTCTTCAACATAATAGTGAAGCTATTTCAAAAAGCTCTATTCATGAAGAAGATCCAAAAGAAGGCAGCAATCCTTTGTATGGAGACAGACAACACTTCGAATCTTCTGCATTTTTCGCTGATTCTTTTGTTGATATTTTCACCAAGCTATCACCAACTGATCTTGTATCCGCTGAACGTGATGAAAAAGTAAAAATAGCTGAGGAGCTTAATCGCTTTTTACAAAGTACAGTTGAGAGTTATGCTCGTGGCCACGAAGCAGCTCATGTTGCTCAACAAAGCTCTTCAAGAATAATGCAAGATTCTGTAGAAGCTCTTCTTTCACAAGCTATCGCACAGGAAAAGTTTTATATTGATCCAAAAAATGAAAACCTAGGCTTGAGCACAGCACAGCTTTCTATGATGAGTCTTCTATTTTCTAGCGAGCTTGACCTCCTAGATGGTCATGTCACTGTTCTTAAGGCTAAAGAAGATAGAAACGGTCACGTCACTGTTCTAAAAGCTCAGGATCATAGAGGTCACGTCACAGTTCTTAAAGCAAAAGAAGATACTGATGGTCATGTAACAGTTTTAAAAGCCATGGGACCTGTAGGTAAGATCGCAACTGAAGCAATGAAAAAAGATGGCTTTGTAGCTATCGACGGTCTTGGAACATTATCAACTCAAAAGCGAGCTGCAAGAGCGGGAAGAAATCCTCAAACAGGTAAAGAGATTAAGATTGCTGCTAAGAATGTTATTAGATTCTCTGGAAGTGGTCCAACAGCTATTAGAGGCAACCCAGACGCATAAACAACTCTAATCCATCTTTGAGGTTGAAATATTCAACCTTAAAGTTTTAAATATGAAACAACAAATAGAATAGTCTTATTTTAATCCTTCTGAGTATTTAAGACGGAAGATTGAGTTGATATTTTAAGAGCTGGAATATCAACTTTAACTCTACCTCTTCTCGTGCTTACAACGTGACAATTACTGCCCTTAGAACCTATCCATGACGAATAGATCGCTTCACTTTTGTAACCACTATCAACAGTGATTTCAACAAAAGATGGCTCAGAAGTAGCAGGAGTTAATGTATAACAAACTTCAGCTGATGAATCTTCATCATTAAAGCGATCGAGCTTATACCACGCTTTAATTTCAATATTTTGTGCAAAAGCACTCGTTGAAAGCAGAAATAGTATTAATATTTTCATTAACTCCTAACCTCTTTTAAATTATTGTTAAACGCCTTTAAGTGTATCATTTAAAAACGTAACTTCGCCAGTCTCAATATTATGATTTGCACCGATAATACCAATCTCTCCCTTTTTCACCATCTCATTTAAGATAGGACTTCTATCCAATACTTCCTGAACGGCTCTTTTAACATTTAATTCAGTAACTTTAGCGACAAAGTTTTCATTTGAAGAGTTTCTTTGCGTTTCTGTTTTCTCATCATTTACTGCTGGTTCAATTTTCTTCAATAAAGTTGTTAAATTGCCCATTTCAACATGATCACAAGCCCCTTTAACTGCACCACATTTTGAATGACCTAGAACAACAATAATCTTAGAGCCAGCAACTTTACATCCAAATTCCATACTTCCCAGAATGTCTTCATTAACAATATTACCTGCGATTCTGACACTGAATACGTCACCCAAACCTTGATCGAAAATAATTTCAACTGAAGTTCTTGAATCGATACAACTTAGAACAACGGCGAAAGGATGTTGACCATCCGAAGTTTCATTGGCTTGTTGAAGTAAATTACGGTTTACTTTTAAATTATTAATAAATCGTTGATTTCCTTGCTCTAACAAGTCTAAAGCCATTTTAGGAGAGATTGCCTGCTGCATTTCTTTTGTAAGGGTTTTCATTTTTTTTCCTTGTTGTTAGTTTAAACTTTAATTCTTTCTATCGTTATATTTCTATGCAATGAACTTTGAACGAAGTTATCTATAATTTCGACGACGTCATAAGCTATGACTTTGGATTTTGTTCCATCAATAATGACTTTACTGTCCCTTGGTATTGCCTCTAAGCTTTTTAAGATCGTTGCTTTGTTAAAGAAGGAAACCTCTTGTGAAAGTTCAATTCTATAAACTTCCCTTCCTTCTTTTTCAGAGAATTCTGATTCTTTTAAAATGGAGTGAGAATTTTTATAACTATGCCAAAGGGTAAACATAATTCCAGTAACCATTCCGATGGCAATGCCCATTAATAAGTCGGTTGTTAATATGGCCGTGATCGTTACAACAAAAGGTATAAATTGCTCCATTCCTAGTGAGTACATTTTTTTAAATAGTTCAGGTTTTGCCAATTTATAACCGACGATTAATAAAATACCTGCAAGACTAGCAAGAGGTATCAGATTAAGCAGTGAAGAAATTGTAAGAGCGCTAAACAATAGAAAAAATCCGTGAATGATACTTGAAAGTTTTGTTTTGCCGCCAAAAGCAATATTGGCAGAACTCCTCACAATAACTTGTGTCACAGGTAGGCCACCAATTAAGCCAGATACAATATTTCCAAGTCCTTGAGCTTTAAGTTCTCTATTGGTTGGTGTGACACGTTTATATGGATCAAGCTTATCCGTTGCCTCTACACAAAGAAGAGTTTCAATACTGGCAACAACGGCCAATACAAAGGCAATTTTCCAAACAGCGGGATTGGAAAATTGAGTAAAATCTGGAAGTGTAAACTGACTTAGGAACTCAGTAAAATTATCTGGTACAGGTATACTAACCAATTGATCCGGCTTTAGCGATAAACCAAAGAAGCCATTCATATAGAGGTAGTTCATAAAAATACCTCCAGCAATCACAACCAGTGGTCCTTGAATTAATCTAAATATTTTGTGCTTTTTAGAAAGTACTTTTTCCCAAAAGATTAATATAAATAACGATAATGCAGATATTAAGAAGGCCCCAATGGAGAAAGCATCAAAAGCATTTAGGATTGAGGTGAATGTATTCTCTCCACCTTGCTGGAAAAAAGACAAATCACCTTCATAGTCCTTATCATAGCCAAGTGCATGGGGGATTTGTTTTAAGATAATTAACAGACCTATACCCGTTAACATTCCCTTAATAACAGAAGAAGGAAAAAAATAGGCAATAAAGCCTGCTTTAGCAAAGCCCATTAAAACCTGAATAACACCTGCTAATACGACAGCGAATAAGAAAGTAGGCCAGCTCCCCAAAGTTTCAATAGCAGAAAAAACGATGACGGCTAGACCAGCTGCCGGTCCACTAACACCAAGGGGAGACCCACTTGCAAACCCAACAACAATTCCACCAACAATGCCGGCTATAATTCCTGAAAATAATGGTGCACCTGATGCTAGAGCGATTCCAAGACACAGTGGCAACGCCACAAAAAAGACGACAATACTTGCAGGCAAGTCACTTTTTATATCCTTAAACATTTTGTTTCCCTCAATTTACCATTGCATTACCAAGCAGTAATGCTAACATCTCAAATAGTAGCAACCCCAAAAGGGATAGTAATACTATCACCATTAAACACAACCATATTTTAGTCATGTTTGTGTAAAGTTTTTTAAAATCAATAGGTTAATTGATGCAAATAGAATTAAAAATAGCAATGAACCAGCATCTCTTCATCAAGGATCCTGAGGGATCAGAGCTTGGTAGAAAGATTCTTTTCCATGCCGTAGAGATGATTCAAGTCAATGGATTTGAAGATTTCACCTTTAAAAAGCTAGCGAAAAACATTGGTACAACTGAGGCCGGTATTTATCGTTACTTTGAAAACAAGCACCGCCTTTTGACCTATCTAACTGCTTGGTACTGGAGCTGGTTAGAATACCAAATTCATGTGCAAACAAAGAATATTAAAGATCCTAAATCTAAACTTAAAATTGTCATTATGATTTTAATGATGAAATCAACTTCTGAAGCAAAATCCCAACATATTAATGAACAAAAACTTCATCAAATTATCATCACAGAAGGCGCTAAAGCTTACCTAACTCACCATGTATCGGAAGATAATAAAATCAAGTTATTCAAACCATATAAAGATCTTTGCGCGAGTATAAGTAATATCATTTTAGAAAATAATAAAAATTATACTTATCCTAAGTCGCTTGCCTCAACGATTATTGAAAACTCACACCTACAAGTTTTCTTTAATCAAAACTTGCCTTCCCTGACGGATTACAGCTCAAAAAAGAATGATCAAGAAATTATTTCATTTCTAGAACATCTCGTATTTAGTTGCTTAAAAATTTCGTAGAATTTAAAGCATTACTCTTTCAAATACGAAATCGTTACGAATGGATTATCCTGTCTCTGGTTCAAGATCCATTTCTCAGAGATGCAAGAATAACCACCCTTGCCCCAACCTTCGCCCCATGAGTTCGCAACAATAAAGCAAACACTCCCCTCATCTAAAACCTGAGGGAGTTTTACGTATCCTACGATAGTAACAGCATGACCGCTTGAATGAGAGTCAAGCTTGCCACCGTTAGCTCGATCCTTATACAAGATCAAAGAGCGCGAAGAGTAGAAATTAGGAGTTAGTTTTAAACTTGCGACCACTGCATTTTTTGAATCAAGAGCTTTCATGACTTCGTCTAGATTTTTAAGATAGTTCATATCACCAATCTTAACAGCACCTTGCTCGCAAGTACTTTTCAGGGGAACCTGGGTTTCATTTCCTTTTTTTGAAGAACTAACATAGGGACAATTGGCTTCGAGTGGAATATCTCGATTGGGTTGTTCCCTAGAGTGCTCTAACCCATAACCGACCCAAGAACCTGGCTGACTGCATGGACTCGACTGACAATCCTCTTTAGATGCCCAGTAAAAATACTGCTCACTTAAATCTACATTTTTACCATGTTGGGCCAGCATAATCTCCATGGTTCTGACCCCAGCAAAGGCAGAGCACGTAGGGCGATATTTTTGGTCTCTAATTGGTACACTCATGGCAGCGGGTACGATGTAATAATCCTTTTCAATTTTAACTTCAACAACCTTTTCTTTCTCTTTCTTATCTACAGGAAGAATTAAAGGCAGTTCAAAAGTTGTGTCTTCGTACTTACCTTTCTCTTTTACAAATTTCTTCTTTTCTAATTCCCAGTGCTTTATTTTCTGTGCATGTTTTTTCTTCCAATCAGAAATAACTCTATCTTTTAAAGCGTCAATTTCAGAATCAGCAAGGTTTTGCCAGTCATCTACATTCTTGATTGCGGAATGGATCTGTTTTACTAATTGCTTGTTGTCTTCCTTTGCCGCTTTGACAAGATCAGCACCAGACTTTACCTCATCCGGATTAATGCCATTTTTCTTGGCCAGCTCTTCGCGGTTACGTCTCTTCATTTCTTCAATCATTTTTTTGCCGCGACTCATATTGTTCACGGACTCTTTTTTAGGCTCCAACTCTTTAGGCGGCTTCAAACCTTTAGTCACAGCAATAAGTTCTTCAAATATTGAATTAGTAATGATTTCGATGCTCTCTTGACTTGAAGATGGATTTAGGTCACCAGGATATAGATTTTTGGCTTGGACAGAGGTGATAAAAAGAAGAGTTAAAATCCATTTCATTTTAGTACTCATTTGGAATAATTATTAGTTAAGCATTGCTCTAAATAAGAATCTTCATTGTGTTCTTCAATTTTTTTACAATACTTACTTGAATTAAATAAAACTGCCATTTTTAGATAACAGCGATTTTTTCCACTAAGCTGCGTCTTCGAGTATTGTTCGCAAAAGGATGGATCCTTATATCTTATGGCCCACTCGTAAAAACAATTCCATTTTAAAGAATAGATATCGTTTGGAAGCTTGTCACAAAGATCGCGGTTGTCTTTAAGATTGGATTGATCAAAATTTTTAAGACAAAAATACTTTCCAATATGGGAGTTGAACTTATTACAGTCTTTATCCTCTTTGACGTCTTTAGTTAATAAATGAAAGCATGTTTCGTTATTCTTCTTTTCTAAACACGAATCTTCATTTTCGAGGCTAAAAACAAGTTTTCCAGACGTATAATAGACACTGCCTATGCCATCACAGTTTTTCGCTTTGCATGTTTCTTCAATATAAGGTGCGCTTGGCCTATAGCCTGCGCCGCAATTAAAACCAGGAACAGCGCAATCACTGGCTTCGCTCATTTTTATAACGGCCGAATAAGAGTCATCTTTGGTCTTAATGGTATCACCAACTTCGACAGCTATGGTTTTAGAAATTTCCACGAAATGATTTTTACTTGACGCCATATTTGGCAATAAGAAACAAAGAATTGAAACAAAAAAAATATTCATTTTATTTATAAAAGTTTTCAAGCAATAGTTGTTTTTCCAAGTACGGATTTATATTCCACTGCTTTTTAAAATCTTGGTAGTTCTTGAGCAATAAATGTGTTTGTTTGGCATCCCTAGAGACCTTAGAGCAGCGAAGAAGGATATTTTTAGCCGTATGTTCAAGGCTAATAAACTCCATACTCTGAACCTTGTAGCCGCAAACTTCAAGAAGCTGTGCTCTCATCGTATCTGTAACAAGTGCAGTCATTCGATCGCGAAAGATACCATGCTTGAGTA
>CAYGRY010000058.1:0-18710 GCA_964352405.1 uncultured Halobacteriovorax sp. | reverse complement strand
ACGGCCACGATGTCTCAATTAATATTATGCGACGACTGCTCCAATCAAAAGGAGCCGAAGTTATTCACCTAGGTCATAATCGATCGGCTCAAGAAGTTGTGGATGCTGCTCTTCAAGAGGATGCCCATGCCGTGGCACTTTCCTCTTATCAGGGTGGTCATAACGAATACTTCGCTTATATTCGCGAACTGCTTGATCAGGCAGGTGCAAAGAATGTTCGCATTTTTGGCGGCGGTGGTGGAGTTATCACTCCAAAAGAAATTAAAGCTCTTCATGAAAAAGGTATTACCAGAATTTATTCACCCGAAGATGGGATGAAGCTCGGTCTAGTTGGAATTATTGATAATATGCTCGAGCGTGCTGATCACGACACGTTAGAGGGTTTCGACTTTTCTAAAATAAAATCCAAGAACTTAGATGCAAGAACAATAGGAAAAGTTGTATCTGCTATTGAAAATGGCATTGAGATCAACTTAAACGATGAAAAATCAAACGTGCCTGTATTAGGGATTACCGGTACCGGTGGAGCAGGTAAGTCATCGCTTATCGATGAGTTATTATTAAGATTCAATAGAATTTATCCAGACAAGAAAATCGCCCTGGTTTCAGTTGATCCAACCAAAAAGAAAACTCAAGGAGCACTTCTTGGCGATAGAATTCGTCTTGGCAGCTCTGTCTACTCTCAGTTCTACGTTAGATCTTTGGCCACAAGAGATTCAAATACAGAACTCTCTCCGCAGATTAAAAATGTAACGAAGTTTTTGAAGTCGCAAAACTTCTCATTGGTCATTATTGAAACTTCTGGCATTGGGCAAGCCAGTGATGAAATCACTAAAGTGGCTGATAAATGTGCCTATGTCATGACACCCGAGTATGGAGCAGCAACGCAACTTGAAAAAATTGAGATGCTTGAAGTTGCAGATTTTATTATTCTTAATAAATTTGAAAAACCACGCTCAGAAGATGCTCTTCGAGATATCAGAAAGCAGTATAGAAGAAATCATAACCTCTTTGCCGGACATCCAGGTTCTCCTGATGATGACGGTCTTCCTGTTTATGGAACGATGGCAAGTAAGTTTAATGATGTCGGTGTTAACGCCCTATTTAAAGATATTGTGACATCCTTTGATTTTGAAGCCGATCGCTTAGAATCGATGATTTGTGAAAAAGCCTCAAGGGTAAAAGATGCAATCATTCCTCCAGCTCGAAGCCTTTATTTAAGAGAGCTTGCCGGAAGTGTTCGAGACTATAATGAATCGGTAGAGCAAACAGCTCAAAAACTTGGCGAGTACCAAGCTTTAATTGAAGCTCAAAAACTTTTACCAACTAATAAAGATATCACAGAAAAAGCCCGTGTTATTAAAGATGGACTGCCACCTAAGTGCCTTGAAGAAATTCAATCTTTTGAAGAGACAATCAAGCAGTATGCTCAAGGTGAGTATGTTTACGAAGTACGCGGCAAACAGATCAAGGTTCCCTCAAAATATAAATCTTTGTCAGGCCTTGATCTGCCAAAGGTTGCGACTCCCAAATTTAGCTCTCTTGCAGACAAATACCGCTTTATTGGCAAACAAAATCTTCCAGGATTCTTTCCTTATTCACAGGGCATCTTCCCGTTTAAAAGAGCTGATGAAGACCCAAAAAGAATGTTCGCCGGGGAAGGTGGGCCAGCAAGAACAAATAAGCGCTTTCACTACTTATCGCAAAACGATACGGCGAAACGTCTATCTACCGCTTTTGATTCGGTAACTTTGTATGGTGAAGATCCTGATCTAAGACCAGATATTTTTGGCAAAGTTGGCGAAGCTGGTGTTTCTATTGCGACAGTTGAAGATATGGAGCTTTTATTTAAAGGCTTTGACCTAACGAGTCCGCAAACATCAGTGTCTATGACCATTAACGGACCAGCACCAATTATCTTAGCCTTCTTTATGAATGCGGCGGCAAGACAGAAGCTAGAAGGAAAGGACCTTCATGATATGTCTAAAATGGTTGAGGTTATGCGCCAAGTTCGCGGAACGGTCCAAGCCGATATCTTAAAAGAGGATCAAGCACAGAACACTTGTATTTTTTCTCTAGAATTTGCTTTAAAGCTCATGGGTGATGTTCAAGAGTTCTTCTGTAAAAATGCTATCAAAAATTATTATACCGTATCAATTTCTGGTTATCATATTGCAGAAGCTGGGGCTAATCCTATAACACAAACGGCTTTCACGCTTTCAAATGGATTCACTTTTGTTGAATACTACTTATCTCGCGGTCTAAATATTGACGACTTCTGTGATAATTTATCTTTCTTTTTTAGTAATGGCTTAGATCCTGAATATACAGTGATTGGAAGAGTTGCTAGAAAGATTTGGGCAGTGACTCTTCGTGATAAGTATGGGGCAAATCCAAAGAGCCAAAAGTTTAAATATCATATTCAAACATCAGGGCGATCTTTACACGCGCAAGAGATTGACTTCAACGATATCAGAACAACTCTGCAGGCTTTTATTGCTCTATCTGATAATTGTAATTCACTTCATACCAACGCGTATGACGAAGCAATTACAACTCCTACAGAAGAGTCGGTAAGACGTGCCATGGCGATTCAGATGATAATTAATCGCGAATTCGGTATGAATAAAACGGATAATCCTCTTCAAGGTGCCTACTTAGTTGAAGAGCTTACGGATATTGTTGAAGAAGCGATCTTAGCTGAATTTGAAAACATATCTGATAAAGGTGGTGTTCTTGGTGCCATGGAGTCGATGTATCAACGAGGCAAGATTCAAGAAGAGTCACTTTATTATGAAACGTTGAAAGACTCAGGCGAACTTCCAATTATAGGTGTAAATACATATATTGCGGATAATATCGACGATCAGTTCAATCAAGAAATAGAACTCTCAAGATGTTCTGATGCTGAGAAAAAAGACCAAATCTCTCGTCTAGAAAAGTTTAAAGAGAGTAATAAATCAAATTCACAAGATGCTTTAAATAAATTGCGTGAAACCTGCTTGATTGGTGGAAATGTATTTGAAGAACTACTTAAGACTGTAAACTATTGCTCGCTGGGTGAAGTGACATCTGTCTTATATGAAGTTGGTGGCCGTTACAGAAGGAATATGTAGTGAAGGTTTATACAAAAACTGGAGACAAGGGCTTAACTGGGCTGATTGGCGGAACACGAGTTACCAAATCAGATCATCGCATCTCTTTATATGGTGAAGTTGACGAATTAAACTCACACGTTGGACTTATACGTGCTTACGCTGATAAAAGTTTTTCACAAAAAGACATTTTAAAAAATATTCAATCAAGACTATTCGATTTGGGTAGTCAAATGGCCTGTGAGCCAAGTGAAAGAGAAAAGTTTAATTTACCAGATATTGATGATTCTCATGTTTTGGAATTAGAAAATGCAATAGACTCAATGTCTAAAAACTTACCTGTATTAAAAAATTTCGTGCTTCCAACTGGAAATCCTTGTGCGGCCCACGCCCATGTCGCTAGAACAGTCTGCAGAAGAGTAGAGCGAAACTTTGTTGCCTTTCACAAGACAAATCCTGATGACTTAAAAGACATACATCTTATCTATATTAATCGTCTTTCTGATTATTTATTTGTAGTAGCCAGAACCCTTGTTAATGAGGCTGGGCTGGTAGAAGAGATCTGGAATTCCTAGTCGTCTTTGCCGAAAATACTTTTAACTTTCGATAAAAATCCTGCGGGCTTTTCCTTCTTAACGCCTTTAGTATACTTAGTTGTTTTTGCCCTTGCCGTTGCGGCTTTTTTCTTCGCTGGTTGGATTTTGTCTAACTTGATCATTTTTGTATTACCTGAGCTTTCTCCCATCTCAAATAAAGCTTCATCACTATCTTGATTAGAAACCATTGCTAGTTTTTGAGTAGGTTTAGCAGGAGTATCAATTCCAAGTTCATCATCAGTATCATCAAGTTTAATTATGTCAGGACTAGATTTCTCATCAACTTCAGTGGGAAGACCAACGGCCTTTCTTCTGGCCGCTTTTGCCGCAGAAAAAGCCTCATCACTATCTTTTGGAAGCCCAATAGAAGTGAATGAAGTTTTATTACCACTAGAAGCAAGTATACTTTTCTCTTTTGGGGTTAAGGATGAATCATCGATAAAAAACTTAGTATCACCGATACGCACAATATCTCCGACATACAATTTAGCAGCCATAGAGATAAGGGTTTCGTTGATATAGGTACCATTAGTTGAATTAAGATCACTAACGACGACATCGCCCTCTTTGGTTAGCTGTAAGCTCATATGTTGACCGCTGCACATACTGTCTTGGACTTGCAAGCCAGCCTTAGAGCTTCTGCCCAAAACAACAGGTATTGTAGATAAACGAAGCGGCGCGTAACTGTCTGAATTTTCGAACTTTATAAAAACGGTCATAGAAACGATTCCCTCAAGTCTTAATAATAGTCTAAAAAACGCCAATTATGTTACTAATTTTGTAAGTTAGTGGGATCTGTTATAATGATATGTGTCCCATTGGAGGCAATTGATATGAGCGATGAACAAATTGTCACGATTACAGATAAGGCAACAGAGCAGATTAAAAAAATTTTTCAAGAACAAGGCGAAGACAAAGGCCTTAGACTTGCCGTTATAGGCGGAGGCTGCTCTGGATTAAGTTATAAAATCGATTTTGATAATAAAAAAGATAACGATAACGTCATTGATTTAGGCGAAGTAAAAGTTTTTATAGATTTAAAATCTACAATTTATCTCAAAGGTGTAGTTCTAGATTTTAAAGACGGACTAAATGGTAAGGGTTTCGTTTTTCAAAACCCGAACGCAGCAAACACTTGTGGGTGCGGTGAATCCTTCGCAGTCTAATCTTCAAAAGATAAATAGCATTAGATACTGGTCACAATCAATTGCGTTGTCGGATTGGAGTATGCTTTTGATAAAAGGTGCTGACACCTTTCAATGGCTACAAAGACAACTGGCTCAAGATATAACTGGAATAGAAATAGAAGGAAAGCCTGTCGTTAGGCTTGATCGTGTCGCGCGTGTCACGTACTTTGGAATCTTGTACAAGAAAGATGATGAGTTTCAACTCTATCTGCCTACGGCATTAGTTGATAACTTTTGTGGTGATTTTGAAAAATTTGTCATCATGGAAGAAACACAAATTGTAAAAGTAGAAGAAGACAACTTTTCATTAATCATTGGGAAATCAGTTGTAGGCAATCCTGTAAATTTCTTTGGCGAACAGGCAGTCATTGTAAAAAGAGAAACAAATGATGAATCCTGTGATGAATATTTTGATCTAGCCTCTATTCCTATTTGGGGAAAAAATATAAAGCCTGATGTCTTAGTTAATGAAACAAGATTAAACGAAGTAGCAATTAATTATAATAAAGGTTGTTTTTTAGGCCAGGAAACAGCGGCCAAAATTCAAACTAGACGTGGTGCGAATTATTTTCCAGTTACATTAGAAACAAAGACTAAAGTTGAGTGTAATGAAGAAGATTCAATTTTCGTAGACTCACAAAAAATCGGCTCGGTAAATTCAGTGAACGAGCTTGGCGATAAGTATCTTATCACCGCTAGACTAAAACGAGACTATAGAATCCTTGATGCAAGACATACCGTTCAGATCAATGAACAACGTTTTGATGCTAAAGTTCTAGGAGCTCCATACTTTAATGATTTATTAAATATTGAGAAAGCACAAACGCTCTATATTCAAGCGATTAAAGACTTTGAAAAAAATGATGAAGAGCTAGCGTTAAAGAAATTAAAAAGAGTAATAGAGTTCGATGAAACATTTTCTGATGCATATGAAGCAATTGGAGTTATTTATTCAAGGTCGGCTCAGCACCAAGAAACAATTCTGTGGATGGATAAACTCTTAGAAAAAAACCCAACATCAGTCATGGCGCATACGAATAAAAGCTTGGCTTTGATGAACTTGGGAAAAATTGAAGAAGCAGAGATCGAGAAGTCACTCGCCACAACAAAAAGCTTTGCCATGTACGGCGAAGAAGCAAAAATAAAGCGTGAACTTAAGCTCAAAGAAGAACAAGAGCTTGCAGATATTTCTCGTAGAGAAAAAATGTTCAATCAAGTCCTAGAAATTGATAGTGATGATCAAATTGCCTTGTTTGGAATCGCAGATATCAACTTTAAAAGAAAGAATTACGCGGACGCACTACAATTTGTTGAAAGGTCAATGAAAGCAAACCCTAAGCACTCACAGTCTTACTTGCTTAAAGGAAAGTGTTTGGAAAATATGCAAAAAATGAGTGACGCAATACAAGTCTACAAAGATGGAATTAAAGTTGCTGCAGCTGTCGGGGAAATGATGCCTGCCAATGAAATGCAATCAAGACTTAATAAACTTTCAACCTTAAAAGACTAAAGCTTCGCTTGTTTTTTCCTTGAAGCTCAAAGCTAACATCTTCAGAATCGATATCTCTATATAATTCTTTTGTTTCAGAATTTATTAAACTCGAATCAAAGACGATCTCATTGGCGTTTGCAGCAGATTGAAATTTAGCGCAAATATTAACAGTATCACCAAAAAAATCTAAACCATCACCGGTTGATATTGATAAGCACGTTCCGGAATGCAAGCTGATGCGTAATCTTAGATTATCCTTTGGATTTGTCTTTTGAAGATCAATTGCGGCCTGTATCGCTTCAAAAGGTGAATGAAAGGCATACATCGTAGCATCACCAATTGTTTTTACCAGAATCGCTTTATACCTTTTGCATACACTACCTATATGAAGAAAGCTCTCGCGAATTCTTCCAAAAGCTTCTGTGTCGCCAATGTCATAGTATAAATCGGTACTACCAACCACATCCGTAAACAACAAGGTCTTGTGACCAATTTCAATTGGAAAGTCAGAACTAATCTTCGAGGATGGTAAAAGATTACAAACATCATAATCTAAAAGTGCCTCAGCCAGTGATAGAGTGCCGCTTTCAGTACTTAAATATTCTAAAAAGATGAGATCTGTATTTTCAAGACCAGTACCTTGAACAAATAATTTTGAATTTAACTGAATTGTTGATTTACAAAGATCGGCCCAATTGGTTTTAAAATCAAAAAATTCTTTCTCAAAAGAGTTGGAGATATGAATCTTGATTGAATCGTTAAAGCCTCTGCGCTTTAAGATATATAATCCAGGTTTTAAATGAATAGAAAATTCCCAATCATGTCCAAGTCTTTGAAAAATGACCATTGGCTTGTGTGATACATCGCTGCTACAAAAATCAACACCGCTTAAACCAATAGGAAGTGAAGTGTCTCGAAGAGTTAAAGATAAGTTTTCGTTAGAACTAGGATCAATATCAATGTCACAAGATGGACATTCAATTTTTTTAGGAAGCTCCGTTAATCGTGGAGCTGAAGCCATAGATCCTCTACAATGAGGACACTTAATATCGAAAAGAATAGAGATTCGTGAATGATACTTTTGAGATTGAGATTCAATGAGAACTTGTTGCCAAGAAGTATGTAGCGATTTGGCCAAAAGCTTCGGTTCAATTCTAGCTCTTTCAACTTCGTGAGCAGTGCTTAGCCATTCATCAATATGGGTGACTTTGCTAGGTTGTACCGGCGTAATAGCACCTAATTTTGAAGAGCACTCTTCAAGATAATCAAATATTTTATTAACAACAGAACGTGTGGCACCATCAAGTATCTTAGTGAAAAATGGATAGCGATGATCAATATTGAATTCAATTACGACTTCGCAGCCAGTTGCAACAGGTCTTAGCTCAAACTTTGATCTTAGACTCTTAAACAGGCCTTTTGAGAAAACTCTTTCATTGCTCAGCCACTGACCTGTGATCCATTGCCACGGCTCTTCAGTCCAAATAGTATTAAAGAAAAGGATTTTTTGTTGTCCATGACGAACACCATCAACCGTTTTAAAAGTCATAGGACTTAGTTTAAGTTGACGATTCATTGTGGCCGTATCGGAAAGATAGGGCCAAAGCTGCTCAGCAGAACATGAAAATGTCTTGTTCATTGAGATATGACTTTGCATATGAATATTATGATTCAAATAAACAAAGTCAGCTAGTTTTGATCCTATAGGAAATTAAGGTACTTCTGTTTAGCGTCCTTTAATGACTCTTTTAGCTCAGTTATTTGTTTCGATGAATCTGCAGAAAGAAGCATCTCAGCTTTAGTAACTGAGTCTTTCTCTTTAGTGATGAAATCTTTTGCTTGCTTAAAAATTTCATAACCCTTAACAGTAATCTTTTTTTGCTTAAAAGCATAATCTAGCTGCTCATGACAAAAATCTAACATATAGAACTCTTCAATGAAGCGTCTTGAGATTTTTTCAAGTTGAATATCATAAAATTCTTGTTTGGATGAACTAATGTCTTTGAACAGCTGATAGGCCCAAACAAATGTTAAATATCCATGATACATGCCACGAATTGGTCTTAAAGAATTTCTCCATGGTGACCAAAAAATTTTATCATCATCTTCTTCAAGGAGTTCTTCTGCATTTAAAATAGAATTCAAGACGTGGTGGCCATTTTCATGAACTAAGTCATCAATAAGGTCGACATCATCACGCTCTTTAACATTAATATTAGAATATCCTGGTAAAGATTGTAGTGAGTAACTAACGATGCCAGGCTCATCAACAAGAATAAGTGAATGAGTAAAAACCTTAAAGGCGTTAAAGCAGTCAGGAGAATATTTTTTAATAATTTCCAAGGCACTTTGAATTTTAGTTTTGTAGGTCAGGATGTCTTGATCAATTTCTGGCGTAGAACCTTTTAAGTTAACTTTCATATCACCTAAAGAGATGGTTTCAAGTTCTTGCATGCCACCAACAAGCTCGCCTCCATCATCATCAATAGAGACTGTCTTATCGCTAAAGCTTTTATTCCAAAATGGAAGCGAAGGTGCGTCGTTGTGAGCTTCTGGTGGTACTATGAAATTATCTTCACCAATTCTGATGCCGAGATCATGATCACCAATATCTGAAACTTGCTGATAAAGAGTCGGATTCTCTTTTGCTTTATGAAGTGAGCTTAGGTGCCAATGATAAAAACCTAAGACTTGGCCTTCAAGAAGTGGCATCAAGTTTGAAGTGATCGAAAGAGTGTCGTCACCTTGATTGCTTAGATCAATATATGCTTCTGAGTATTCGCTTTCAGTCCAAAAATCAACAAGACCTTCCTCATCGGCGTCTTGCCACATCTGAAGAACATAGATGAGATTATCAACGAGATTGACCCAGTAAAAATTAAGAGGAGAGAAGTCGTTAAGTGCTTTTGAGTCAGCAATAAATTTAAAATGCTCTAGAAAATCTTCGGAAAGACCTCCTGTTTCTTCTTCTGGTCCATCTTCACGTATGTCTTCTATGAAATCTTTGTAAGACTGAACCATCATGCTGTGAAATTCATTTAATTGATTTTGAGAAAATACTGACATGACGACCTCATATAAAAAAAGCCACCTATAAAAAGGTGGCTTTTTTATGTTTAAAAATGGCTGGGGAGGTGGGATTCGAACCCACGACCAATAGATTAACAGTCTACTGCGCTAACCACTGCGCCACACCCCAACTGAATCTAAAAACGAGTACATTTTATAAATCTTAGGGGGTTGGTTGTCCAGCGCTTTCATGGGGAAATTAAGGCTGTAAGGCATTAAAATCAAAAGAAAATAATAGAACTCAAGGTTTTTGCCAATCCTGACGATAAGAGTCAAGTACGAGGAGCGACCATGAGATCATCTTTAATGATGAACCTCTTGCGAATTTTGACGCCTGAGGAAATTAACGAACTGACGACCACGTCAGAAGGTAATAAAAGGGTTCCTTTAACCCAGCTCATGTACGTTAAAATGGGCGTAGAAACCAGTGAAGAGGTTGAATCAGCTTCTTTGGCCAAAATACTACCTTTTACCTTTCCTGAAAAAGTCATTGAAGATGATGCTGAAGATGTAGGTCTATCGCAAGAGACCAGCAGCGAAGATGTTGAGAGCGTTGGTGATGAGGTCGGCGTTGAGAACTCGCAAGAATCAGAATCAGAAGAGCGTATGCAAACTTCTGCCTTTATATTATTTGAAAAAAAGCGCTTAGAAAAAAATGTCCACAAAATGAGACAGAAAGAAATAATGCAAAGTTATAAAAAGAATGCGTCTTTAGATATTGAGCAAGAAAAAGGAATTCGCGATGACATGAAAAAGTCATCGCGCTCCGGAGTTCTAGTCAATAAAAAGCATGCTTAAAGATCTAGACCTTTAATACTTCCAAGATCAGCATCCTCAGGCCCATGGGCAACCTCAAGACTTGTCATCGTATAAACACAGGCATCAATGGCAGCCACAGCAGCAGGATGATAATTTCCTGAATTTTTAATACCACCAAATGGTAGCTTAGCGCTTGCGCCACAAGTTGAGCGATTAAGATTAAGAAGTCCGCTATCAACCTCCAGAATACATTTTTGATAGAAGCTTTGATCTTCAGTGAAGACACAAGATGCGAGTCCATACTCGGTTGAGTTTGCAATCTCAATAGCTTCTTCCGGTTCATCGAATGGAATGAAGGTACAGTTAGGTCCAAATATTTCACTAGATAAAAAGTGACTTCGTGGATCTAAAGCTTTAGCTACGTGAATCGATGGCGAAACATAATGTCCAGGTGTTGAGCGATTAAGATGCTTTCCACGCATAATTTCTTCAATACCCTCACGCTTTGCCATACCCATAAACAGAAGATAGCTGTCAACGGCACGCTGATCAACAAGTGGGCCCATGAATGGTTCGGGTGAAGTATCGAGAGGATGTCCGATGATTATTTTTTTGGCATAGCTATGAAACTTCGCCACAAATTCATCCATCATTGAGCGATGAATCGCAACGATTGAAGTCGAAGTGCAGCGCTGACCAGTGGTCAGGAAGCATCCCTTAAGTAATTCTGTTAAAGCTAGCTCTTTGTTGGCATCTTTGTGAACAATCGCTGGATTTTTCCCACCAAGTTCTAATGCGACCATCTTAGAAAGATCTGTATGTGTTGATTTTAATATCTTTAAACCAACTTCTTTTGAACCAGTAAAGAAAACAGCTTTGAGTCTTCTGTCCTTAACAAGCCTTGACGCAATTTCTCCGTCGCCTTGGATCATATTGATAACACCATCAGGAAAACCAGCCTGAGAAAGAAAGTCTATCAAAAGCTCACCAGAATAAGCCGTCTTTTCTGAAGGTTTAAAGACAATAGAGTTTCCAGAAATCAGAGCAGCCAATATTTGAGTATTTGCTAAATGACATGGAAAGTTGAATGGCCCAATAATTAAACTTGGTCCAAGCGGCTTATGATAGGTGTGTCCAGTAGTTCGAGGCATAATGTCAGAAATCGGAGCTGTTTGAATACGAGGTAGCGAATCGTTTATCGTAACGTCGACTTTACCGATAACGGAAGTCGCTTCAGTCATTGCTTCCCAAAGAGGTTTACCCATCTCAAGTGAAATAGCTTGTGCCATTTCATTTTTTCTTGAAAGAGCAATCTCTTGAAAACGTTTTAGGGCTGCGATTCTTTCAGAAAGCGGAGTCGAGCGCCAAATTTTAAAACCTTTAACAGCGGACTCAATAACGGGTTCAACATGTCTATAGTCGACCGGCATTGACCAAAGTAACGTTTCTGTATCGGCAGGACATTCACGTTTAATCAAAACGTCGACAGCGCTTGGTCCAGTCGTTGGCGGAAGTTGAAAAGAGTTTGAGAAGTAATTACCTTTAAGTTGATATTTCATAAAACCTCAAAATGGAATGGCGTAACTTTTAGAAGAAGTGGAAGTGTTTTGCAGTAAGCTTTGTAATTGACTTGAAATAAAAATTTTATCATCTGCCAAAGAAGCAGTCGTTTTAATGACAACAAAACTTCCATCATTAGTTGAAATTAAAATTAAGTAATCATCAAGTTTTGTAAAATCTAAATCATTATTAAATTGAATACTACCGCTCTTCATTTCCCTTATCAGCGAAATATCCTTTAACCTTGCTCGGTAATGGGGACCACCGTCGAAAGGGTCGACTTCTTGAGTGTAGCAAAAACCAATGCTTTCAAGCATTCTTTTAACTGGTTCTGTTTCGGGCCCAACTTTGCCAATGGCGTTTCTTGCTTCTGGAGTAAGAAGTGTTCCGTAGATTGTGTCTGATGGAAATAAACTTAAAATAAACTCGCCATTTTCGCGGCTAAGTATATCTGCATCATGATAATCCATATTTAAAAAACGTCTTCCTATAGCCTCCCATAAAGGGGAGTTACCCTGAGAGTCGAATGGAGGATATAATTCAGAGTGGATCACATCGGTAAACTGTTCTTGGTGTGTGCCCATATAAAGAAAACGAACAAAAGAGAGTTGTTTTCCTAGTTTATCAATATGACCACGGTAAGAAGGATCTAAAATTAAACCACCAATTTCTGTATATCCATCTTTTTCTAAACCAAACTTTAATGTTCCATGCATGAAACCAGTGTTTAAAGTTTTACTGAATTTTTCCTCAACTCCAACACTTAAAAAGAAGTGAGGCTCCTTTTCGGTTCCATGTTTGCCATGAATAATTGAGGCACCAATAACACGATTAACTTCTTGATCAATAAGAACAAAGACGTAGTAATTATCTTCAAGTTTCTTTGAAGGTCTTTGAAATGTCTTGATGGAAGCGTTAATTTTTCTTTTAAGTACAACTTTATCTGCAGGTAAATTAATGAAAGTTTGTAGCTGACTTAAAGCAAAAAGCTGTTCTAAATCTCCGCTATGTACAGGTCGTATAAAGAACATTCAAGACTCCGATTCATTTATTTGCGAAAGAGTGTGAATAAATACGTCTTCAATCTCTTTAAGGTGTTTTTTTGTCAAGGTGTAGGGAAATAACATTCTTAGGCAATGATGTTGGCGTCCAGCGCGCCAGGCAATAATACCATTATCAAAAAGAATTTTTAAAAAATTTTCGATAAACTTAAGACCACCGTCTTTAAAGCTAATCGCCCACATCAACCCGACTCCGTGAGAGCGGCATAGATATCTTTGATCGGTCTGGCTTACGCGGTCAAACATAGATGCAATATCAGACTCAAGAATAGAGCTTCTGCCTTGTGGTTCAAAAAACTTTCCATCTTTAAAAAGTCTTAAGAGATCAATGGCAAAAATTATAGATGCTATATTGGCTTGGAACGTACCACCAAGTCCTTGTGAAAATGAAAAATGATTTGAAAAAAGTACGCCGGAAATATTAAAGGCTTTTCCTATAGTACAAATATCAACGAATTCTTCAACATTAAATTTTTGAAACGCAAAAAGTTTAGTAGTTCTCGCAAATGTTTGAACTTCATCAATCCAAATCGGGATCTTCTGAGTTTTTATCGAATTAAAGATCTTGTTCAATGAACCATTAAGTGGAAGATTAATTCCTGCTTCTCCCTGGACAAGCTCACCATAAAAAGTAATATAGCTATCGCCATGCTGTTTAATGAGTTGCTCAAGCTTGTGGAGTGAATTCTTGGTTGATTCTTTATCTGTAGGAAATGGAATATAATCAATCAAGAGATCTTTGGCCGTACTATCGCCTTGAGTGATGGATTGCATGACGAGGCTTCGACCCGCAAATGAATTCTCAAACGCCAGGATTCTAGTCCTAGGTCGTCTTTTATCCCAAAGAAGTCTCATGGCGCTATCATTTGCCATACTTCCAGAACCACTAAACCAACAATGTTCAAGTTTTGATCCATGACAAGAATCAATTAAGGATCTTGATAAATGTAGAGATAAATCAGATGGAATAAAATTAGTAGAATTTAAAATACAGCCACGTGAGGCTTTTAAAAAAGATCTGATTTGAAGAGGGTGAGAGTGACCTAAAATATAAGGCCCAATGCCTCCAATAAGGTCAAACTTTACTGCACCATCGATGAGTTCAACAAAAGGTCCGTGACCACGACCTGAAAAAAGTGGGTTGTTATTCAATTCAGTTCCTCTTGCCTTGGAAAGTTCAAGAGAACATTGCTTTGAGAAATCAGTTTTATCACTTGATGGCATTTTAATTGAATCAAACTGTTGCTGTTCGATGAGAATCTCAGAGAATAACTTGTCCTCTAATTCTTGAATAGTTTGGTTGCTTACGCCCCAGTCCACAAATGCTCCTTTTGCACCTAAAACATACCCTAGTTCTCACCCCTAAGAAAGTTCCTCCTTGCCACAGATATAACTGGAGACGATAATACTTTCATGTCACAAAACTCATTAAGCGCACTGCTTCAGAATTTACAAGATCTCTACGTTAAAAATAGTTTTCAAGATGGAATCGATTTATTGATTGAATCAAAGAGTCAATTAAACCCAGCTCAGTTTCACGAATTGCTTGGTTCTTTCCATATGAAACTCGATCACTTTGCAGCAGCGAGGTATCACTTTGAGATGGCTTTGATGAAAGGGGCAAGTGGAAGCACAATTCACAATAATCTTGATTTTGTTTTGTCTAAATTAGGCATGACACCACAAGCATCGATGAATATCTTTCAAGATTTTTATCAGTCTTTAGCACTTTTACCGTTTGAGTTTTGGGCGACAATTTCAGTTTTAATTTTAAGTTTAGCCTTTTGGAATATAAAGCGAAAATGGAAGCATGGTAGTAAAGCTTTGGTTGTTATATTGTGGCTAGCTGCATTGATACCTCAAGGATTGTATTGGGGCTACTACCAACAACAAATAAGCGCCATCGTATTACAAGAAACGCCAATTTATGAAGGCCCATCTGCCGTTTTTAGCTCACCTAAAACGATAAGAGCGGGCGAGAAAATTCAGATTGATAAAAATAGTGATGGTTGGTCACTCATTGTAGCGCCTCAATATTTAAGTGGATGGGTAGAAAGTCAAAAGCTTGGCTTTATCGGGAGGTTGTAATGGCTGGCAGCTATGAATCAGAGCAACGTGCAAAAATATTGAGCGGTGAAGAGGTTACAGAAAACGTAAATATCTCAACTCTAAAATATTTTTGGCTTTCAAACCCAAGGTTGAGCTCAGGTAAGAATATCCCAAAGTTTCTACGCTCGATTCCAGTCCTAGGGAATTTTACGGATAATGAACTTCGAATCTTATCTAGACATATGCACCATCGATCATTTGGCGATGGTGAGGTCATATTTAGACAAAATGACGTTGGCTTCGGTTTCTATCTTCTCTATGGCGGCCATGTTGATATTATGGTGAACGTAAGAGAAGAAGACGTGCCAGATATGAGCAGTGATCAAGACGTTACGAGAATTTTAACCCTTGAAAGTGGTGAGTATTTTGGAGAATTATCCCTACTACAAGAACATAGTGTTAGAAATGCCTCCGCCATTTCAAGGCAGGGGTGTGAACTTCTAGGCCTCTTTAAGCCAGATGTTGATCAGCTGATTTTACAATATCCCGTCATCGCCGCAAAACTTCTGCAGTCCGTATCGCAGATTATTGCCAATCGTTTTTATTCACTTTCTCGTGAAGTTCGTGAACTAAAGTTTAAAATAAGCCAAATCGAAAAGGCTCAAGTGTGATTGAAAAACGTTTAGCTAAATGGCGAAACAGAGAAATTGCTAGAACAGTATTCTTCTTTACTGTCATTATTGTAATGATTCTTGCTTTAGCATCAGTGCCAAGAGTTTCGGCACCGCTCTTACTAGCATACGTCATTAGCTTAATGATTAGACCAGGTGTCCCAATCTTGATGAAGCTTGGTATTCCAAGGACGTTAGCAATTGTAACTCTATTAATGGGTTTAATTGGAATCTCAGCCTGGCCAATAACAAAAGCAGTTCCTCTTATTAGTGATGAGGCTAGAAATTTACAGTTTTATATCCCTAAAGTTGAAAGCTATATAACGGATCGTTACGTAGTCGTTAAAAAAGAACTCAAAGAAAAAGCAGGCTATGACCTAAACGATGTTTATCTTTACGATTTTTTAGAAAACTCAAATAAATACATTACCAATTCAATTCTAGCTCTTCCCAAATGGTTGGCTTCCTTACTTGAATGGGTCTTTTTAGTACCACTATTTACCTTCTTTATTTTAAAAGATGGAATTGTTTTTAGAGATATTCTGCTGAATATTTGTCCCAACACGTTGTTTGAACGCTTTTACTCCTTAACCCATGAGTTTGGTAAAAAAATTGGCGGCTATATCTTTGCCAAATTTGTTGAAGCCTCAATAATATTTTTTATCATTACTGCTGGCTTATGGTTTTTAGATATACGCTTCTCCTTTCTTTTGGGTCTTGTGGCTGGAATTACAAATATCATTCCTTATGTAGGTCCAGTAATTGGAGCTATTCCGGCATTAATCTATGTTTTGGCTGAATATGGTGCCGGTGGTACTTTTGCCGCTATCGCCATTCTCTATACAGTTGCTAATGCCATAGATATCGCCATCGTTTTTCCTGTTCTTGTCTCAAGAATCGTCGATCTTCACCCTCTAGTAGTGGTTGTTTCAGTAATTCTGGGATCACAATCGATGGGTGTTTTGGGAATGGTTATTAGTATTCCATTAGCAGCTGCATTAAAGCTTATTATTTTAGAGATTTATCAGTCTATTTACGCTCGAAGAAACAACAGTTCTTTTTGACGCGTTATTTTCAAAAATGGTAAACTTAGTCTAACTGAGGAACCATGAAATATTTAAATACAGTCTTTTTAGCAATTTTTGCCATTCTTATAGGTTGTTCTACACCTAGACCTGAAGGAGAAACAGAAGCAGAAGTCGTTTTTAAAGAGGCTCAGTCTCTTGTTGAAGAAGGTCGCTATCTTTTGGCGACTGAAAAATTAAATACATTGCGCTCTAAATATCCTTATAGTTTTTTTGCAACTCACGCAGAGTTACTCTTGGCTGATGTTCAATTCAAACAAGAAAACTACACTGAAGCAGCAGCCTCATATATTCTGTTTAGAGATTTTCATCCAAAACATGAAAAGAGTGATTATGTTTTATGGAAAATTGCAGAAAGTTTTTATAACCAACTTCCAGAAACATATGATCGCGATCTATCCTCGGCCAATGAAGCGATTAAATACTATAAAGAATTGGTTAGAGTCTTTCCAAGATCTGAATATATTCAAAACTCAAATGAAAAAATTGATAAGTGTAAACAAATGCTTCAAGACAAAGAACAATATATTGCAGACTTCTATTTCAAAACCAAAGAGTGGGGCGCCGCTCGCTATAGGTATCTTGATATCCTAAATACCTTTAGAGATCCAAAGCTTGTTGAGCATGCGGCGGTAAGGGTTCTTCAAACAAGTGCTAAACTTACAGATAAAAATGGCTGCGGAAATTACTATAAAATCTATCAATCACGTCTTGATGAATCTGGACGTGAACGTTTAAGCAAGGCTTACCAGGCTTGCTCTGAACTCTAGGAGCTCTTTGTGATTGAAATCGATAGAAGTGAACTTTTATCTAAGGGTCGTACTTGTTTTGATAGAGGTGATTTAAAGCGCGCCTTTGTGATCTACAATGAGCTTCTTGAGGGTGCTGATCCAATTGGAGATAGAGAAACACTGGTTGAATGTTACTTTCAAATGGGTAATATTTTTCATCATCAAGGCGAAATTGGTAAGGCTATCAAAGCCTTTAATAAGGTCATAGAATTAGAACCTTCTCATACAGACGCTTCAATTAGTTTATCCGTACTTTATAATGACATTGGTCATTACGAAGCAGCCAAAAAAGTTTTTGTTCAGGCTAATGAGAGAGTAAAAGCACAGGGTGCAAGTGGTGGCGTTGAAGATACACATGTTAATAAAAAGTTTGCTGGAAAACATTTAGAAATCGCTGAAATGTATATGTCGTATAACCGTTACGATGAATCTCTTTTTGAATATAATAAAGTGATTGCGCTAGACCCTAGTCTGCTTAATGTTCGCGTAAGCATTGCCAAGGTCTATGCGAAGAAAAATTTTATGGCAAAGGCTTTTGACGAACTAAAAAGACTGAAAAATGAAGAGCCAAATTTTATGGAAGCTAGAGTTGCCTTAGGGGTGCTTTATTATGGAGCTGGTCAGATCCTAGAGGCTCAGTCCGAGTGGGAAAGAGTGCTCTCAAAAGATCCAAAAAATTCAGAAGCTGCCATGTATTTAAATTTGTCTAGAACAGCTACAGAAACGAGAATATAAAAAAAGCCCTCTTAAAGAGGGCTTTTTTTAAATCAATTTTTAATTTTTAAAAAGAAATTAAGCTTCAGGATTATTTATTTTAACAGTTGTTTCTTTTTCAACTGGCGCACTGTTATTTGTAGCAGTGTCTGTTGAGACAACAACGTTGTCCTGACCTCTAACTCTTCTTGTGTCATCAGAAGCATAATTCACGATATGACGTTTAAGTTCTTTGTACATTTGGAAGCGTACTTCAAGCTTGCTGTCTTGTAGAACGATCTGACGTGCAATCTTTGTCTTATTATTGATAATAATAGGAGCTTTTAAGTTTGCAGACATTTCTGTAACTGCTTGTGGGATAGTTAAAATAGTGTAAACACTAGCTTCGTTTAAACTTTCGATCTCAAGGCTTGTAAGCTCTGCAGGTAAAAGTTTAACTGAATAATCCGCTTGGAAAATTTTAGGTTCAATCATTGGAAATGCAGTTGATGCATCTTCAACAGATTGTAGCCAAAGAATTAAAGTTTGATCGCCTGGGTCGACTACAAAAAACTTTGTTAGTGTATCAAATCCGAGAAGGC
>CAYGRY010000057.1:0-19722 GCA_964352405.1 uncultured Halobacteriovorax sp. | reverse complement strand
TAACTTCAATGCTTTTTTCAAATTTAGTCGGCTCAAGTGAGCCTTTATCAGCTTCCTCTTCGTAGTTCATTAACTCCATGACTCTTTCATGAGCGGCTTTGGCCTGTGAAAGTTTAACGTTGGCTTGGGAGAATTTACGAATAGGATCCATAAATAAAGCAAGAGCTGCAACGAAGCTGACAAAATCACCAATAGAAGTAGCACCTGATTGAATCCGGTGGTGAGCAAAAACGATCACGGCCGAAAAAGCACAAGCTCCGATCACTTCAACTAATGGGTGGGCAAACTCTTCAACAAACATGGTTTTCTTTTGCGCTTGATAAAAACGATCTTGAAAATAAGTAAATCTTTGAGTCACAAACTTTTGAAGGTTAAAAGCTTTGGTAATTTTATGAGCGCCAATTCCTTCAGCCACAGCATGAGTAAAATCCCCTTGCTCGCGTTGAACATCAGCTTGGTTACGATGAACTTTTTTACCAGAGACCTGAAAGATAGCTGCTAAAAATGGAGCGATAACAAAAATGACAAGTGTTAGCTGCCAATCGGCCCAAAAAGCCATGCTTAAATAAGCAATAGCTTTAAGTGGTTCACGCACAAGATCTACAAAAGCTTTAAGAGCTTCAGCTTGAATGCGAGTGTCGTTAATAATATGGGAAATCATCTGGCCTTGTTTTGATCTTGTATAAAACGAAGTTGGAAGACGCTGCATTTTAGAAAAGACACTGGTTCGAAGAGAACAAGTGGCTTCTTCCATGGCCGTTCTAATCCAGTAGAAGTGAAAGAATCTTGCTGGAAAATTTAAAATGCCCAAAGCTAAAAGTTTACCTGCTAGCCACAGAACTTCTTCTCTCGTTGATTCTGGACTTAGACCGCGATCAAAAAGCGGTTGAACAAGCCCAACTTGAGCAGCACCAATCCCGGCCAAGATGAAGGAGAAAATAATCGAGCCAATAACACGAGCTCGAAATGGGGCAATAAAAGGTAGAAGATGGGCTAACATGAATAAATCCTATCAGCCGCACAACACTCTGTCCCTAAGGAATCATGCTTAAAGTCTTAAAATCCATGGGGTTGAGATGAAATTGAAAGCAGAAATATTGCCATAAACGCTCCAGATTTGGGCGCGTAAAGTTGGGGTCACAGCTAATATCTGGTGTTTTTTTATTGGCGACATCATTCATCAAGCTCCACAAAATCGGTCCCTTTTGCTCACTTGGTTTGCAAGTTGAACAAATAAAACCGCCCTGATCGGCGGATAATGTGAGGTTTTCAAAGAGCTCTAAATTGATGCCGCAAACCATACAATTTTTAATATTTGGAAAGACACCAAGCTCAATAAGTAATTTACCTAAATAAATACCAATCTCCCCTCTGGCTAAAAATTGTTTATTAGCCACAGAAGATTCAAGATGAACAAGCGCATTGCTGACGGCCCTAAATATTCCTTGTGAATGCTCATCAAACTCGTGGGAATCATCGTGCAGATTTTCATCGACAGAAATTTTAGCGGCTAGCTGAACAATAAAGCATAAAACATAAAAGGCTAAATGATCGTCCCTAACTTTGTTCGCCATCCATAAAGACTGCCATTCTTTAGCTGAATACACTTCACTGTTAGAATTCGATCGCGCTAGCTCAACTTTAAGCATGGTGCCCAGTTCGAGGATGCTCGACTTTTTCTTTTCGCCGCCGCCTCTGCCGCCATAAAACATCACTGAAATCGTTTTACCGCTTCGAAGTAAAAGCTTCACCAGAAGGTTTCGTTCTCCATGCGCGACTTTAGATAATAGGATGCCTTCAATCTTGGTATTCACATTTTTAAGTATAGGTGGGTTCGCACCAATACATCAAAGCACCAAATCCTTATTTTTTCAGCTATCTGGCTTTTATCCATGCAGTGAAGATAGAATTTTTCGCCTTTTCTTCCACCTCTCGCTGCCATTTGAATCCACATGGACTCTCTATTCGGCCGATGATCTATAAAGACGTGATCAAAACTTGGAAGATTAACACCGTGACTAAGTGCACTAGTTGTGATAATCCACTGAACGTCTTGATTCTTTTCAAGCTCTAGTCGAAAGTCTCCAACTTCTCCCCCAACACATGCAAGAACACTAAGTCGCTGTGAAGAAAACCAATGAAGCCAATGCTTTACTTGCTGCCTGGTTTTACAAAAGATGATTCCTTTTGAGCGTGTGACCTTTGATTCCCAATATATTCTTCGCTTCATGGCCAAAAGGTTTTTGCCGTAGCGATAGATTTTTTCAGGAGCATTTTTAAAGCGCATATTTCCAAGATCTATAATGAAAATAAAATCAAAACCATGAGCTTGCCAAGCTTTAATCTCGCTCATTTGATCTGGTTCAATGGTTGCCGACAAACCAAGAATCCTTGCTCCAAGATTGGCCCAAGCGTAAAGCTGCTCTCTAAGAAGTGGCCTAAACTCCTCACCCCAAGTTTGAAAAAGATGAAACTCGTCGAGCACTAAAATACATTCACTAATGACTTTAGTCGGAAGCTGACTTGGTAGTGTTTCCGGCGTTGCTACCAAAATACCTTGCGGATTTTTTGAAAAATCAACCCACGCTTTATCATTTCTTTTTCGAAGAATCCTGACCTTACGATTTAACTGCGTCAGTCGTTGGGCAAACTCTTCGGCCAGTGCTCGAAGGGGAGAAACAAAAATCCAAGGTCCATCAAGCTCCAATAACAAGGAAGTCTTTCCCCATGCCGGCGGCGCTATAAAAATGGTTAAAGAGGAGCGCATTTGAAGTATTGGTTGAATTTTCATAACAGCTTGAAATGCCAGAGACCTCGTGGTTTAAGATGATTAAGTTATTAATATTTGGAGAAGAGTTGAACTCATTGATCATTTTTGAGCATGAACGAAAAGAAGATCTGATCACGATCACTGATGAGTATCGTCTCAATCATTTACAAAATATTTTAAAAATTCAAACTGATCAAACGTTAAAAATCACTCTTCTAAATAAGGGACTAGCTGAAGCAACTGTTCAAGATATTTCAGATAAAAAAATAGAGCTAAGGCTCAATAGCGAAATTACTCAAAACGAACACGCCGAGTGGCATCTGCTGGTTGGCCTTTCAAGACCACCTACGATGAAAAAGATCTTGGAGCATGCCACCTCTTTGGGTGTAACTCACTTTCATTTTTTTACAGCAAAGCTTAGTGAGAAAAGCTACGCCGACAGCAAAATCTGGGAGGAGAAAAGTTCTCAAAAAATCCTATTAGACGGGCTCTCACAGAGTGCTCGCTATTGGAAACTACCAAAGATCTCACTCCATAAAACAATAGAATCTACTCCTAGTTTTGATGGCTTTGATCGTCGAATTTCAAGTCTTGCTGATGGAAGCCACATTAAAATGGAGAAACTGGATTCTAAACAACCCTTGGTGTTAGCCTTTGGACCTGAAAGAGGCTTTACCCAAGCTGAAGACAACGCTTTGCGCTCAAAAGGATTTCAAGCTTTTAGTCTTGGACAAGGAGTACTCAGAGTGGAAATTGCTGTATTCAGTGCTTTAGGTCAGTGTCATCTTCTGCTATAGTGAAGCTATGTTAAGACAACTCGAAACACTTTTTGATGAACAAGTTAGACCAGCTCTTGCTGCCCATGGTGGCAATGTTGAGATCGTAGATCTTGATAATGATATTCTATATTTAAAGCTTCAAGGTGGATGCCAGGGATGTAGCTCATCTGCAGCAACGCTAAAAGATGGAATTTCCAACCTTGTGAAGCAACATTACCCAGATATTAAGGAAGTTCGAGACGTTACGGACCATCAATCTGGTGAAAATCCTTACTTTAAGTAGATTTTACCGAATCCTAACCTGAAATTCTTTCATTAACCTAGACTGATCATGCCTACAGAGCTATTTCTCCTCTATCTTAAATTACTCAAATTGGAGAAACTTATGAAGTTTTTTGCTGCAATTGCTCTTATGGCATTATCCCTTACAGCTTCTGCTGAAAGCTGTTTCACAAGAGCTACTACTATTCAATCAAATGAAGTGACTCTTGCTTCTACGATTTGTTTTGCTGAACCAGAATTAGAACTTAATTATTTTGAAGATTCTTATGTTCTTCTTCGCTACACAATTGACGGTCAGCGCGCTTTTAAAAGAGCTAAAGTTAAAGGTAAATTCAATAGCGACAATATGTTTGTTGTGAACGTTGGAATTGAAAACAATAATGAAGGCGGACTTTGCGATCGATATTTTGAAGCAAGTTCAACTGTTACAGTTAAAATCAAGAAAGATGGATCAAAAGCCGTTGTTGATTCTATGGCTGGATCAATCTACTACACTTATGATCAGTGCCATGACAGCCCAGATCTTATTCAGTCAATTAATTACACAAGAAACTAAAAAGGGAGCGAAAGCTCCCTTTTTAGTTTTGATGAATATGTTTAATCGCTCTAGGAACTTGTTCTTTCTTTTTAAAAGAATTCGGATCAATCGCCATATTGTAACTCCATAAAAATTTAAACATTCCTCTGTAAGCGTAGAAGATATAACCACTACAAGCCAACATCACTAAAGCAATTGCTATACCAATTCCTGGTGCAACAAATATATGAAAGAGTAAAATGTTAACAAGAACTGGAAAAACAAAAAGTGTAGCCAGTGGAACAAACAATCCTGCAAGTAAAGCTAGGGCCGTTATTGTTTCGACAACTTTAACCGTGTAGTACAAATATCCAGTCTGTTGTAACGCTTGAATAAATTGCTCTCCCTCAGTGTTTACAAGTGGAAGACTTAAGAAACCGGTGTAATTGTTTAATCCAATAACTAACAGGGCTAAGGCTAAAACACTTCGACTTAAGATTAAGGTGAAGTCGTTTTTAATATTAACTTCATCACTATTATTATAATTGCTCATTTATCCTCCTCATGATGATGTGAACAATTATGAGTATGGCATAGCAATGTCAGCGCAGTTTCAAGTTAATGTCATCAAAGAGAATGTCTAAACTTAGAAAAATCCTAAGAGACGAAGAAAAGTCTTTAGGTCATCTTTACCATGGCGCGCACATCAGAAACTCTTTTATGTGATAGTTCAGCATAAATGACTTTTTCACCATCTTCAGCGTCAACAATAATTTCTCCCCAAGGATCAATCACAAGTGAGTGACCAAAGGTTCTAATTTTGTCGTTATGCTCACCCCATTGACCGGCAGCGACCACATAGGATTGGTTTTCAATAGCGCGAGCTTTTAAAAGTGTGTGCCAATGAGCTCGCCCCGTTGGAACAGTAAAGGCTGAAGCGAAAGTTAAAATCTCAGTACCAGCTTTTGTATATTCTCTAGCAAACTCTGGATAACGAAGATCAAAACAAATACCGAGTCCTATTTTCCAATCATCAATTTGAATAATTTTAGCGTCATCTCCAGGAGTGTAGACATCGGCTTCGGTTAGTTTGGTTGTACTTATATCACAGGCGAATAACTTTCTTTTGTCGTAATGACCAAGATCTTCGCCAGTTGCTGAAAAATTAAACGCACGGTTAATAACTTTTCCACCAAGAGAGCTAGCAGCAGAACCACCAACAATAGCAATTTGATTATCAACAGCTAGCTTCTTAATCGCCTGGTAATGCTCATTTTGATCAAGTGGCAAATAAGGAGATGCACCCTGACCATTACTCATGGAATAAAAAACTTCAGGTAAAAAAGCCACTCGAGCACCATTGGCTTTTGCTTCTTTTAAAAAAGAGTTTAATTTTTTGAGATTAACCTCTGGGTCAAGCGCAGAGGTCATTTGAATAACAGCTATTTTCATAAAGAAGGTATGTTCTTTCCAATGGCAAAGTATTGGAAACCTTGATCAAGAACTTTTTGTGTATCATAAAGATTTCGGCCATCGTAAATAGCGTGCTTATTAAGGCGGCTCTTTACTTCGTCCCAATCAGGAAAAGCAAATTCGCGCCATTCCGTCATAATGATTAGGCCATCAGCTTTATCAAGCGCATCGTATTTAGTTTTAACAACTTCAACACTTGAATCTATTCCTAAGGCGACCATTTCTTTCATAAAGTTTTTAAGCGCGACGGGATCAAAGATTTTAACTTTAGCCCCGGCTTCAACCAAGGCTTTCGCCATATAAATAGATGAACTTTCACGAACGTCATCAGTATTAGCTTTAAAAGCCGCTCCCCAAAAAGCAAAGACTTTACCTTTTAGAGATTGTTCATTGAGCTGAATCTTTTCAAACATACGAAGTTTTTGGGCATCGTTAACATCTTCAGTCGCTTGTACGATTTTAAGATTCATGCCATGCTCTTTCGCTGTATGCATGAGAGCTTTAACATCTTTTGGAAAACAAGATCCGCCGTAACCTGGACCTGGGTAAAGAAAATGCTTACCAATTCGCTGGTCACTTGAAATCCCTTTTCTAACTTCATTGACATCTGCACCAGTTAGGTCACAGAGCTTGGCGATTTCATTAATAAAAGAAATCTTTGTCGCTAGAAAACAGTTAGCTGCATATTTCGTCATCTCAGCAGAGACATTACTCATCATGAAGATTGGATTACCTTGGCGAACCAAAGGAGCATAAAGCTCTGCCATAGCATCAGCGGCTTCTTTTTCACTGTGTCCAATGACGACACGATCAGGACGCATAAAGTCTTCAACAGCCGTTCCTTCTTTAAGAAACTCTGGATTATTCACAATGCTAAATTTTTTCGTTGTATTTTGAGCAACTAAATCACGAACCATTTTAAATGTTCCAACAGGAACTGTTGATTTAATAACAATAATTGCGCCGTCTTTAATTTGCTTAGCAACAGAGATGGTAGCAGCTTTTAAGTATTTAAGATCAGCTTGGCCATCATCTGATGATGGAGTACCAACCGCTAGAAAAACAGCTTTAGCCTTTGCCACAGAATCATAGTCAGTTGAAAAAAGAAGTCGACCTGATTCAATATTTCTCTCAAGCAGATCACTTAAGCCCGGCTCGTAGATTGGAGACTTTCCCTGCTTAAGGGTTTCAATTTTCTTTGGGTCGATGTCGATACAAGTGACATCATGTCCGATTTCAGCAAAACATGTCCCGCTGACCAAACCAACGTATCCAGTACCAATTACAGAAACTTTCATTCCTACTCCTAAAGGGGTGTGCACAGGGCTAATCGGAGGTTATTATAACTAGGACTTTATTATCAGACTATTTTTTAACGATGCGTTATTTTTATGATTAGAGCGATTTTAAAAGTATTGTTTGCCGCTGCTATTGTGACTTGGCTCTTAAAGAGTGGAAAACTTGATTTTAGTCTTGTAGGCGAATCAATTCGTAGCGGATGGAGTTGGCTGATCTGCATAATGCTTATCGTCGTTCAAGATGCTGTTTCAGGACTTCGCTGGCGAATATTGCTAAAAATCAAATCAACAGCAAAGCTTCCGATTTTAAGTATGTTTAAACTGACCTGGATTGGTCTGTTTTTTAACTCTGTTTTACCTGGTGCCGTGACAGGAGATCTCATTAAGCTTGTTTATGCCAGAGATCTCGATCGTGATCTTGATCGTACATTTCTCGTGACAACAGCTCTTGTTGATCGAATCTTAGGATTGATCGGACTACTCTTTTTACTTGGAATGTTCAGTATCTTTAATTACTCGGAACTAGCCTCTTACGGCGATAAGATGAGAAATATTTTGCACTTCAATTTCATTTTATTCACTGGCGTTATTTTCTTTTTAGCGCTTCTCTTTTTACCGGAGAAAATAACACTTCCGATTAGAGATTTAATGAGCAAAATTCCACTTCTTGGTGCCAAAATCAAAAAGACACTAGATCAAGTTTGGCTTATTGGTGCAGATAAAAAAGCCATCATCAAATGTCTTTTAATTAGTGTGGCCCTACAGTTTTCAAACGTTTTAGGCTTCTGGATCATTACAGCACCGTTTTATGGTCATGAGTTAAGCATGATGCAAATCTTTACTTTTGTTCCTCTAGGCCAAATGGCCGTTGCTGTTCCAATCTCTCCTGCCGGCATTGGTGTTGGTCATGTCATCTTTGAAACACTTTTTTCGTTTGTAGGAATTTCAAGAGGAGCTTCCCTCTTTAACCTGTATTTTTTATGTGTCGTCTTTGTGAATATCATGGGCTTCTTTCCTTATGTTTTCTCTGGAAAGAAACATGATCTTAGCGAAGCCAATAAACTCGAAGCTGAATTACCATGAAGATTTATGGCATTGCTTTTATTAAAAATGGCGTGAAGTTTGATTTTCCTTTCAAAGAAAGTCTTCTATCGATGGTCGATCTGGTTGATAAAATTTATATCAACGTCGGCTATAGCGACGATACAACGCTAAAAGAAGTTAAGAAGATTCCAAAAGTCGAAATCATCGAAGTTGATTGGGATGATCGAAGAAGTGACGGCGGTCACATCCTTTCTGATATGACTAATATTGCTATTAAGAAAATGCGCGAGGAGATTCAAGATGAGTCTGCTTGGGCGGTTTATTTACAAAGCGATGAAGTTTTACATGAAGATGATCTTTCTATCATTAAAGAAGATCTTCAAATGGCCCAAGATCAAGGCTGTGATGTTCTTCGCTTTCGCTATATGCATTTTTGGCAAAAAAATGATCGTATTGCCATTGGTAAACGTTGGTATCCGCAAGAAATTCGAGCGTTCAAAGTAAACTCTCCTATTTTAAGTCATGGTGACGCTCAAACATTTGAGAACTGGAATAAAGCTTATGAATCTGATGCTCATATTTGGCATTATGGTCATGTGAGAGATGAGCGAGCTTATAGAGCAAAGCTCGATCAAATGAGCAAGTACTATCAGCGAGGTCTTAGACATTATCGTAAGAAGTTTCAGGCTTGGTTTAAAGATACTTTCTTTGGTGAAAAAACCATGAAGTTCTATGGCGATCACCCGGATGTGATGCGCATGAGAGTAGCAAACCAAGGTGGATATCCCGATGGGCCTGCTATTGCGAGCCTTAGACTTACAGGAAACTTTGATCGCTTCTCTTCAAACTTACTGACAAAAATCAATACTCCAAGATTAATTACTTCATCGGCGAATCAAGAACCGACAACAAAAACGATTAATAGCGATAAATTAAAACTACACAAAAGTTTTTCTCCAATCTGCAGAGAATGGACAGAAGACTTTAAACTTATTATTGAGTTATCGAGAAAAGGTATCGGATTTAGGAAGCGCTAAAGCTGAAGATTTTATCTGGATCGATATGGCCGTAGCGTTGCCATTTAGTTTTAAGCTTTTCTAACTCAATCAAAAATTCATATTCTTGTTGTGGATCATCTTTTTTTCTAACAATTTTAGATTGTTTCTTTAGAGTGGGACGAACTTCTTTAGGAATGAACGTCATTCCTTCAAGTAGGTAATGATTTGTTTCATAGCCAACAACACGACAAATAGCGAGGTCGCCCTTTAGCATTGGTGGTGTTTCATGATCTTTTGCCAGTTCAACTTTCTTATCATGCAAAATATCTTTAAGCGTATGTCTGCCAGAAAAACTCTTTCCGGTGTACTCAAATAAAGAATGATTAATATTTAACAGGCAAAGTGCAATATCATCGGTAACTTGAAATGTTTCAAGGTATTCTCTGATAAACGGTCGCTCAAATCTTTTTGAAATAAATTGAAGTAAAAACCAGTCATTAAATGAGCTCATTTTACTTTCAAAATCATCATCATCTTCAAATGCAATGCCGGTCTTATTAAAATATTCTTCTTTAGCTTCAATCAGAATCTTATAATAATCGCCACTCGTGTAGAGAGAGAGTGCTTTGTCTAAATGTTCTTTTATCACTGGGGTCATAAGCTATTAATTGTGTGGAGACTGAGTCGATTTGTAAATATGCGAAAGTACAAGATTCTAGTCATCGACCTTAAGTACGGCCAAAAAGGCTTCCTGGGGGATTTCCACATTTCCGACCATCTTCATCCGCTTCTTACCCTTCTTTTGTTTTTCAAGAAGTTTTCTTTTACGCGAAATGTCACCACCGTAACATTTTGCTAAAACGTTTTTACGAAGCGCCTTCACCGTCTCACGTGAAACGATCTTGGCACCAATGGCCGCTTGAATAGCGATATCAAATTGCTGACGATCAATAATTTTTTGAAGCTTTGACGTTAGATCTTTACCTTTATAGTGAGCTGTTGATCTATGGCAAATCAGCGAAAGAGCATCGACCTTGTCTCCATTAAGAAGAACGTCGACCTTAACAAGATCACTAGCTTCATAACCTTTAACTTCGTAATCCATCGAGGCGTAACCTTTAGTTAAACCTTTAAGCTTATCGTAAAAGTCAAAAACCATTTCCGATAGTGGAAGATCATAGATCACTTGAACACGATCTTCAGTAATATACTTAAGCTCGTTTTGACGACCACGTCTTTCTTCACAAAGCTTAATAATTCTTCCCACATATTCATTGGGAACGTGAATTGAAAGAGCTACCATCGGCTCATAGATTTCATCAATCAACGTTTGCTCGGGCATCTTAGATGGATTATCAATTTCAAATTCTTTTCCATCACTAAGTTTAACTCTGTAACCAACAGATGGTGCTGTTGAAATCAGGTTTAGATCATAAGAACGCTCAAGTCGTTCTTGAATGATATTCATATGCAAAAGACCTAAGAATCCACAACGAAAACCAAGACCAAGAGCTGCTGAAGTTTCAGGCTCATAGGTAAAAGAAGCGTCATTAAGCGCGAGCTTTTCAAGCGATTCTTTTAGATCTTCATAGTCTTGAGGTTCAACCGGGAAGATACCGCAAAAAACCATCGGTTTAACTTCTTTATAACCACCAAGACTTGGAGTGTTCTTAGCTTTAGAGCTAACAACAGTATCTCCAATTTTAATATCGCGGATTGTTTTAATTCCACAAATCATCATTCCAACTTCACCGGCCTCAAGAATTTTGACTTCGGTAAAGAATGGGCTGTTCACTCCAAGCTTTAAAACTTCATAGGTTTGATCAGAGTGAAGCAAATGAATTTGATCTTTAACTTTTATTGTACCTTCAAGTACACGTACCAAAACAACAACACCCTGATAAGGATCAAACCATGAGTCGAAAATCATGGCCTGAAGAGGATTTTCAGGTTTGCCTGTTGGATGAGGAATTTTATGAACAATTGTTTCCAATAATTCATCGATACCGATACCCGATTTAGCCGAAACAAGAGGTGCCTCGCTAGCATCAATACCAATAATATCTTCGACTTCTTTTTTAACTTTTTCTGGATCAGCGTGAGGAAGATCAATCTTATTAACAACTGTCACGATCTCTAGATCATTTTCAATTGCCATATAAACGTTAGCAAGTGTTTGAGCTTCAACACCTTGAGAAGCATCAACAACTAAAAGGGCACCATCACAAGAAGCGAGGGAGCGACTGACTTCATAGGTAAAATCAACGTGGCCTGGAGTATCGATCAAATTAAACTGATATGTTTTTCCATCTTTAGCTTTGTACCAAAGACGTACAGTTTGAGCTTTGATGGTAATCCCACGCTCGCGTTCAATATCCATATTATCGAGCAAGCGGTCCTTACTCTCACGTGCAGAAACTGTTTGAGTTGATTCAAGCAAACGATCGGCAAGAGTCGATTTACCGTGATCGATATGGGCAATAATAGAAAAATTTCGAATCAGGGTCTGATCCATTACACTTAAGCCTTTAGCTCGAGGTTAAGAAAATACTTCGGAGGACAATACCATAAGGTAATAATCGAGGGAACTATCTTTGCCTCGAATTGGGATGACGTTAGCATAACCTTTGAAAATTGGCTCTAATTCAGCAGGCTCTTTGTCCTGTTTAGACTCAGAGCGCTCTTCACCCTCTTCATCATCCCAGTCTTCGTCTTCGGCTTTGCCTGGAATGATAACTTCAGCATTTTCAATTTTTGAGCGACGTTTAATGGCCAATTCATAGCTACTAATGATCGATTCAGGAATCGGGCTCTCTTTCATCGCCTTTCCAAGCACATCATCTGATTGAACCTGCAGCAAAGAATAGAGCTGATTGTTCATATAAATCAGCTGACCTTGAGCGTTAGCAACCATAATCGGTTTTCTAACCATGTTAGCCAGAGCATCAAATTTACGATTTTCAACTGAGATTCGATCGGCCCTAAGCTCTTCAAAGATCTTAATGGAATGAATCATTTTATTCATTTCACGAGCGATTTCACCGATTTCATCTTCTTGCGAATAATAGATCGAAACGTCAAAGTTACAATCTTGAAGCTCTCTAATCGCGTCTTTAATTTTCTTAAATGGAAGTGCGATCTTACCCGGAACAACGAGTCCCAAGAGAATGGTTCCAAGAAAGCCGATAATCAACGTAACCATCATATTTCTTTTGGTTTCATTCACAATTTGTTTAATTTTTTTGTCTCGCTCAACGTTTTGGAAATACTGAATATCTTGAAACTCCGAGAAAGCTTCCAAAATTTTATCAGCAAGATCTCCAATGGACGCCATCCCCGCATTATCTCGATGAAATAAGGAGGCTTTGGATAAAACCAGCCGCAAGGAATCGACGTAAGCAAGCATTTGTTGAATAACTTTTTTAACATCTGGATCACGGTACATGACATCAAGACGTTGTAGCTGAGAGGTAAAACTCTCACACAAATTCAAAATACGCTCAACCGTTGCAGGCGTAGCCTGTTCAGTTAAAATTCTTCTTTGATACTTTAAAATACTAACTGCGGAAATTCTGATTTCGTCAGTTAAAAGAGTCACTTTATTTGATTGAGTCGTAATATTTTCAATATCTTTATTAAGTGCATTTAGAAAATGAAAAACGGTGAACGCAAGAACCAAGACCACGGCATTGGCCACGATAAAACTAAAAGCTACTCTATTTTTAAGCGACAAATTCATACTAACTGTCCGCCAAATCAGCAAAGAGCTTGTTAAAGTTTTTCTCCGAGCCTACCAAAACCACGATATCATCGGCATCGATAACATCCATAGGCATCGGGGAATCGTTGATATCAATTCTAAAGGTGGCTTTTCCGTCTTCTGCAATATAAGGAACACGTTTTTGAAGGGCCACAATATTAAGGTTGTAGTTTTGGCGAATTTTACTTTCAACCAACGTTCGACCTTCGAATCGTTTACCTAGTTTTAATTCCACGATTGAGTAGCCGGCGGCAAAGTTATAACGCTGAAGAACGTGAGGGGCAACGATCTTTGAAGCAATGATCTCGCCCATCTCTTCTTCCACTTTAATAATTTCAGAAGCACCAATTTCATGTAAAACGTGTTCGTGAAGAGCAGATGTTGCTCTGGCGATAACTCGTCCAACTCCAAGCTTTCTAAGCATAGTCACGGCAAGAATACTCATTTCAATATGGTCACCAATCGCCACAACAGCGACGTCAACGTCAGAAATATTAACGGAGCGAAGAGCACGCTCATCAGTCACGTCTAATGATACGGCGTGAGTCACTCGATCTTTAATTCGATCAACAAGATCTTCGTCTTTATCGATAGCAACAACTTCCGCGCCTTTTTCATAAAGTCGCATTGCTGTTTTAGCTCCGAATGTTCCAAGGCCAATTACGGCTACAATCATTTTAAACGTCCTAAGGGGTTGAAACTATTTTAACCTGTGTTATCAACCGATCATAATCCTACCTTCAGGATAGTCAAATTTGCCTGCTTTGTTTTCGCGTTGGCCAATGGCTAGCAACAAGGTAAGTGGTCCTATGCGTCCTATAAACATAACTAATGTAATGGTGAGTTTTCCGACACTAGAAAGAAGGGTTGTAATCCCAAGAGATAAACCAACCGTTCCACTCGCAGATACGACTTCAAACATTACTGATAAAAAGCTCTGCTTACTCTCAAGTCTCATCATCACCAAAATAAAGACTGAAACTAAAATCAAAGAAATGAAGGTAATGGCAATCGTTCGAACAACAACGGCAGGTGATATTTGTCGATCAAACAGATGCACCGATCTTTCATTTTTAATCGTCGCTACAATCGACTGAATCAAAATGGCCAACGTTGTGGTTTTAATACCACCCGCTGTTGATCCAGGAGATCCACCAATAAACATATAAAGACACATCATATAAAGAGTGTAGGAGTGTAGGTTTCCAAGTGGTATGGAATTAAATCCAGCTGTTCGAAGAGTGACGCTTTGAAATAAAGAAATCTGCATCTTTTCCCAAAGCGTATAACCATCAAGGGCGTTTAAGAATTCACCAAAGAAAATAAACACGGCCGCCGAAAAAATCAAAATTGCACTGGTGACGATAACAATTTTGGTGTGGGCCGTAAGTCTAACGATCGCGCGACGACCGATAATAGTAAGCCTAAGTTCTTTTAAAACTGTAAAACCTAAGCCACCAAGTACTACGAGGACCATGATCGTACCGTGGATCAGCGGCTTGGTTCCAAAGCTTTCAAGACTTGTATCAAAGAGTGAAAAGCCAGCATTACAAAAAGCCGACACACTATGAAAAATTCCATAATAAAGTGCTTGGCCAAACTCGAATCCTTCCATCACAAATCCGACGGTAAGAAGCAAACCACCCCAAAGCTCGATAACTAAAGTGTATTTAATAATATCGAAAATCATATTAAAGACATCTTCTAAGCTTCCAGCATCAAAGATATCAAGCATCATAATTTTTGACTTCATTCCCATCGATCGACCTAGAATGATGGTCATCGAGGCGTAAAAAGTCATGATCGAAAGGCCGCCAATCTGAATCAAAAGTAGAGTTACACCCTGACCAAAAAGACTATATTGAGTTCCGATACTGATAGTAGTTAGTCCTGTCACACAAACAGCTGAAGCCGCCATAAAAAGAGAATCAACAAAGCTATAACTCTCCCCTGTGGCTGAGGCTATTGGTAGCATCAAAAGAAAAGTTCCAAGCAAAATCACACCAGCAAAAGAAAACAAAATAACCTGAGCAGGCTTTAGTGAGATTTGTCTTAATAGATTACTCATAGAAAAAGCATTTCTTGGCATCCCACTAAGGTCCATTTCGATTTCTTCGACTTCTTCTTCACTTGCATCGTAAAGAGACAAAATTGTTGAAAGTAAATGCGCCGAAGAAAGCCAAAAGGCAAACTCAGTATCTCCCCAAGTAATGACCATAGGGATAAAGACAACTAAAGAAAAAACATAGCGTCTCAGGTAATCATCAATTCCTTTGGAAGCAAGAAAGTTAATAACAACTGAGAAGAATAAAACAAAAGGGATTATGACAGTACCAATCTCAAGAAATTGATTTACGTAATCAATTGACCAGGTTCTTGGTAATCGATCAGTTAGTTTTAGTGAATAAACCAATATGAACAAGCCATTAAAAAATAACTCGATCAAAAAAGGCAATTTTATAAAAATTTGAGACATATCAATATCATACACCGTAAGATCATTATTACGTATGGGGCAAAAGCTTAACTTTACCATTGATCATATTGATCCTTTGGGTCAAGGGGTTCACAAAGATGAATCAGGGGTTTTCTTTATTCCAAAAACCCTACCAGGCGATACAGGTATTGCTGAAATCATCAAACGATCAAAAGGTGTTAGCTTTGCTCGGCTTTTAGAGCTTCATACGAGAAGCGATAAACGTATCGAGCCTGAGTGCAAACATTTCTCGAGTTGTCCTGGCTGCCAATTTCTTCATACAGATTATGATTTTGAAATTGAAACGAAAAAGAAGTCTTTGATTCGCATGCTAAAACCGCTTGGGGTTGAAAACGTCATGACCCATGCGGCCCCGCGTCGTTTATCGTATAGAAACCGTATGCAGCTTCATTATGATCTCAATCTTTCTAAACTCGGCATGCAAACACCTGATGGAATCGTTGAAATTCCTGATTGCAAACTTCCTAACCCAAGACTTGCTAGTGCCTACAAAGAGCTCCAAACAAACTGGCCTTCTCTTGTTGTTGATCAGCCAAAACATGGTCATATTGAAATTTACACTCAATCAAATGGTTTGGTGCAAACCAGTGTTAACAAGCCATATGCCGACGGCGGCTTTACCCAAGTTTTTGCACAGATGAATGAACAGGCCATTAGTGTTGTCTCTGATTACACAAATCAATTAAAAATTAAAAATTGTTTAGATCTCTTTGGTGGTGCAGGTAATCTTTCAAAGCATCTTGAGGTACCTACCTTAGTCGTTGATGGCACCATTCCAACGCTAGATTTGGCCAAGCATCAAGAGTTTTTTCAACTTAACCTCTACTCAAATAGTGCTGTCCATACTTTGCAACAAAAGAATTCTGAACATATTGATCTCATGCTAGTTGACCCTCCAAGATCGGGCTTCGTCGGTTTAGAGAAATTTATTGAAGCTTTTGATCCAAAATATTTAGTTTATATGAGCTGCTTTGCTCCAACGATGGTTAGAGACTTAAAAAATCTCAATATCATTAAACAAGAAATTCATTTGTTAGACTTTTTTCCATCGACCCATCATTTGGAAACACTCGCCTTAATCCAACTCAAATAGTCAGGTTAATTAGATGCGCGTCAAGTTGCCATAATTGTTATGCAGCTCTACAATTTCAATAAGAATAAAAGGATTTATTCATGGGGCATTCAATGAAATATGTATCAATAATTATCGTACTCTTCACACTTGTCTCTTGTGCTTCAACAGAAATGAAAGACAAGACACCTGAAGAAAGAAAAGCAGACCTTTATTATAATCATGGAACGCAAGCTCTACTTTCTAAAGATTACACAACAGCACTTAATCATTTACAAAAAGCTGTCGCCCTTACACCTAAAGATACTAAGGTTCAAAATAATTTAGGCATGGCTTATTATTTTAAAGGTGAAATCACTACGGCAATTAAGCATTTACTAGAAGCTATAGATCTTGATGAAAAAAATTCGGATGCACGAGTTAATCTTGCTGGAATTTATTACGCTCAAGGACGAATGGACTTAGCTCTTAAGCAATATGAAATTGTAACAAAAGATTTAATCTATCCATTTCAATTTAGAACGTATTTCAATATGGCCATCATCAATGAGCGCCAAGGAAACATTGCTCGCGCAAGAGATCTTCTTGCTAAGTCAATTAATGAAAACAAAGGCTACTGCCCAGCTTATTACTTAGTTGGAAAGATGAATGAAAAAGCAATGGATCTTAAGTCTGCCCTTGCAAGTTATCAAGATGCAACTAAAGGCCAATGCTACGAAGAGCCTGCACCACATTTTTCACAAGCTAAAATTCTTATTCAACTTGGCCGCTACAGTGAAGCTCAAGAAAAATTAGATTTGATTATGGAAAAATTTTCAAGAACACCTTATTATGCCATGGCTTCACAAGAGCTGGCGAAGCTGAAGAAGACGACGTCACTTGGGCAAGATGACTATATTCAAAAAGCGCGTATGGAAATGGATAAACTTCGTGATCGCGAAAATGAAAGCAAAGAACAACAAACCTTTCAGGGCACAAGCTTCTGAGCTAGGAAACGTCTATGAGTGAATCAAACGAAGAAATGCAACCAACTCCTCTTATTGGCACAGTTATTCGCAGTGCCAGAGAGAAGAAAAATGTTTCTGTTAAAATTGTGTCCCAACATACAAAAATCTCTTCTACAAATTTAGAAGCCTTAGAAGCCAATGATTTTTCTAAACTTCCAAACCAAGCCTATGTTAGAGGTTATGTAAAATCTTGCTCAAAGCTCTTAGGTTTAAATGAGAGTGAGTGCTTAAGCATTCTTGAAGCAAACTATGATGCTTTAGAAAAGCCGCAAAGAGTGTTACAGAAGATTGAAGAGAAAAAAGAGCAAGAGTCCAAAGAGAACAATCAACTTATAGTTAAAATGCTTGGTGTTGTGGCTGTTGTTGTTATCTTTGTCGCCTTAATCACTAGTAATGATGGCAACGAGAATTCAGCTAAGAATAGAGTAGATGAAGTCACCACGGCCGATGAAGATATGATCGAAGAGACTAAAACTGAAACGATTACTCCTGTTGTTCTTTCAAAAACGACTCCTCTTAAGCTTGAAGAAACACCTGTTGCGATCGTAACACCTGTAGCAACACCAGAACCAACTCCTGAGCCTACACCGACACCAAAAGTTGTTGAAAAGAAAAAAGAAGACGATAAAGAAAAGAAAGAAATCGAATTAAGACAAATCAGTGGAAAACTTTACGGCTTTGATTCAAAGGCTACAAGTGATGAGCTTGAAGAATGGCTTCCAAGCAATTTTAAAGCCCCATTAGATGATGGAAAACAAAACGTCTTTATTCATGCCATAAGCGGTGACACATGGCTGACTTATCAGGTTGATGGCGGTGAGATTAAAAAGTTCGTACTTAAAAAAGATCAAAAGCTTTTTGTGACAGGCGAAGAAGTTCTCTTTTTCCTTGGTAACTACAACGTAGCAAAAATCTTTTTAAATAATAAGCTTCTCGAAATCACTTCTCGCTCGGGCGTTAAAAGTTTAGTGTTTCCACAAGAAAAAGCTTCTGAGCATTACTACCCTTTATTCATTTATAAAGATGATGGAAGTGTTTTGAACTCTAAGACTTATAAATCACAACTTTAAAAGATTAACTCGCCCAATCTAGCTTTTGATATGATCTAAATCCAAAAGCTAGAGCGAGTACACTTGGCATGAAAACGACAAACCAAGATGGAACAATTCCTTTTTGCGCCAAACTCACTCCACTAAAGAAAGCAGCATAATACAAAATCAGAACGATTAGTCCTAAGACAGATGTGTTCTTTGCCTTTCCTCTTCCCTTCTTGATACCAAGACCAAAGCCAAGAAATACAAAGACGAGAACTTGAATTGGTGTATTCCATCGACTCCAATATTCAATCTCCATCTTAGCAATTCTATTTTGATCTTCTTTTTGTGCCTTTTTAACAGTTTGAATCAAGCTCCAGAGTTGGTTGTTTGAAAGCATAGAGTCTTTCGTAATAAATCCGGGCTGACCTCCTCCTGCAACTAATGGAAAGTCGTACTCTTTAAAAAGAATTTTTTCTGAATCATTTCCAGACTTATTAGTTCTTACGATATTTCCATTAGTAAGGTGAAGGCGAAGCGTTGGAAATCCAACTCCTTCAAACTCTTGCTTAATAATCACACCTTTTTCAGCGAAGATAACACTTTCCGTACCTTCATCACTTTCTGTTTGAATGAAAACGTCTTGCAGTTTTTGACCTTGATCACTGACTTGTTCAGCAAACAAAATAACGTTGGGAACATCAGTAAAAAATTGTCCCGCCTGAATATTCATCGTCATGCCTTTTGACGTCAGCATGATAACCGTATTTCTAAAGAGTAACTTAGAGTACGGAATCAGATTTCTATTAAGAGCAAAAATAGCCACTGCGACAATAAGGCCCATAATTAAAATCGGTTTTAGTAGCATTGATTTCGTCATTCCAAAGGAACGCATAGCAACAATCTCAGAATCCTCACTTAATTTATTTAAAGTGATGATAGTGGCAAACAAAGCTGATAAAGGAACGGCCATTGGTAAAAAAGAAATCGCGATATGACCAAAAAGCTCGAAGACTGAGCCTAGATCGACTCCGTTATTGACGACGATACTCGTCAAACGAAAGAGTTGAGAGGTCAAAAGAAACGTCACGAAAAATCCACACGCCAACAAAAAGGGTGGAAGAAAATTAATCGCTAGGTATCTTTGAATCAAGCTCGGCATTCACTTGTCTCTTTAGTCGTTCGTGGCCA
>CAYGRY010000056.1:0-19752 GCA_964352405.1 uncultured Halobacteriovorax sp. | reverse complement strand
CTTTCTTCTAGGGCAGTTGAATCATTAAACTGGGGAGCTAAGGTTGGTGGCTTTGCCCATAATACAGGCGAAGGTTCTATTAGTAGTTATCATACAAAACATGGCGGTGATCTCATCTGGCAAATCGGCACAGGCTACTTTGGGTGCCGAGCTGCAGGTGGCGGATTTGATCCTGTTCAATTTGAAGCAAGATCTAAGCTTGAATCAGTCAAAATGATTGAAGTAAAACTCTCTCAAGGTGCGAAGCCTGGCCATGGTGGAATATTACCAGCGAAGAAAAATACACCTGAAATTGCTCTCGCTCGCGGTGTTCAGGCTTGGACTGAAGTTGATTCTCCTCCAAGACATTCTGCCTTTGATAACCCAAAAGAGATGTTGGAGTTTTTAGTAACTTTAAAGAAGCTCTCTGGAGGAAAACCTGTTGGAATTAAACTATGCTTTGGTATTCCAGAAGAATTTGAAACTCTCTGCCAAGTGATCGTTAAAAGTGAGATCTATCCGGATTTTATTACGATTGATGGTGGTGAAGGTGGAACTGGTGCGGCCCCAGTCGAGTTTTCAAACTCAATCGGAACCGCGCTTCGAGACGGTTTAGTGCGAGCAACCGACCTGCTACATAAGTATAATATTAAATCTAAAATTAGATTGATTGCTGCTGGCAAAATTATGACAGGCTTTGATGTGATTAGAGCTATTTCACTTGGTGCTGACGCTTGTTATAGCGCCCGTGGAATGATGTTAGCTCTTGGCTGTATCCAAGCTTTAGAGTGTAACAAGAACACCTGTCCAACAGGTGTAGCGACCCAGGACAAGTCTTTAATCAAAGGGCTGGTCGTCGAAAGAAAATATATGAGAGTTGCGAATTTTCATTCTGAGACAATGCATGCTGTTGCGGAAATATTAGGCGCCATGGGTCTTCTTCACACAAACCAAGTCAAGCGCCTACATATATGGAGAAGAATTAGTATTACCGAAAGTAAAACTTATGCTGAACTCTACCCAGATATCTCATGAGCAAATCGATTTTTCTTCCACTCATTAATTTGCTCATACATTTTAACTTCGACCTTGCTAAGCAGTTCAAATAAGTCTGAAGCTGAACAGTAAGTTTCAAAATGATGTTCAAAAGATGAGAGTTTGATTTTTAATGAAAAGCCTTCAGCCTCACTGCAAACAACCGCTCTAAGAGTTGAACGAAAAGGTGCCTTATCCAAAAGCTTGGTAATAGCGGCTTGAACAAGCCACTTTTGGTTTGCATCGGGTGTGAAACCTATAAAATCGACTCTATTATTTTTCGAATTCATTCCTGACCTCCATGGTCAACCAGCCCCTATTCAATTAGGGCGAGATTTATCATACAACAAATTTCAACTGTTCAATGAATATTATTTGTAAAGTATGTAAAATTTATGTTTTATCTAACTCTAAATATCTAAAATTATGAAACAATAGTTCCATGATAAAGCCAAAAATTGCAGTAGCTGGTGCAACAGGATTCGTTGGTCGCTGGCTTATTGAAGAGCTTAAAACTCAATTTGATATCGTAGGACTTAGTCGTTCACGCATGATTGACTCCGACCCAAGTATTGAATGGCGACAAATTGATTTGTTTTCAGTCACAAGCACCCAAGAAGCTCTCAAAGATTGTGACTATGCCGTTTATCTTGTTCACTCGATGCAACCTAATGCCAGATTAACTCAAGGATCCTTTGAAGATAACGATCTGATCATCGCTGATAATTTCAGCATGGCCTGTGAAAAAAATGAAATTAAGCATATTGTTTACTTATCCGGCATTATTCCATCAGTCGATAAACTCTCAGAGCATCTTAAAAGTCGACGTGAAGTTGAGATGGTTTTATCTTCCAGGAAAACACCGCTGACAACTTTAAGAGCTGGGATGGTTGTGGGCCCAAATGGTTCATCCTTTCGTATAATGGAAAAGCTATTAAGGCGTCTGCCTTGTCTCGTTCTTCCAGCATGGACGAATACACCTAGCCAAGCTGTCTCGCTTGAAAAAGTTATCAACTCAATTAGTAGCATTGTCGGAAAAAATCAATGGTTTTATAGAACGATCGATCTTGGTAGTGGAGAAACCTTAAGTTACAAAGATATGCTTAAGCGTTGTTCGTCTTTTTTAAAATTGAAAAGGTTCTTCTTATCAATTCCAATAAAATCCACGAGCTTCTCTAAGCTTTGGGTTTCTATCGTTAGCGGCACTTCTATAGAGCTAACCTCTCCTCTTATCGATAGCCTTACCTACCCTATCATTCCTGATCTTAGTGAAATGAAGGAGCTTGGTACTTACGAACATCAAAAGTTTGAAGTTCTTTTGGAAGGAGCAATTAATGGAAAAAAAAACAAGAAACTAAAATCTATTAAAGAACCGATAACAAAAGAAAATAATGTCAGATCAATTCAACGCCTACCAGAACTTCAAGACTTAACTTCTTTTGTAATAGCTAAAGAATATATGACATGGCTTCCTCAGTTCTTTAAATTCGTTATTAAGGTTCATGTATCAAATGAGGTCGCTAAATTTAGATTTATGGGCATGACATTATTAGAGCTCAACCATATTACCGAAAGATCTAATGACGATCGTGATTTATTTTTTATTACAGGGGGAATTCTTTGTAAGAGAAGAGATCATGGATGGCTTGAGTTTAGGCAAGTTAATCAAAAAAAATGGACTTTAACCGCCATTCACGAATTCGTACCGACACTTCCTTGGTGGATATATCGTTTTACCCAAGCCCCCATTCATGAATGGGTCATGAACAAGTTTGGACAGTATCTCGATAAAAAATATAACTAAGGTAATTGGCTTAAATACTCGTCACAATCAACTTTCGACACATTTAACTTTTTATAAGCAATACATGTCAGCTGGTTTGCTAGTGGATCAGCCGTTAAGACAACATTTTCACCTGGGACAATTCTAAGTTCCATGAATGTGCTATTGGCTGGAAATAACCATGGAATAGTTCCATACCCAGTTTGAAACAGATTGCCGTTCTCATCAGGCTCTTGAATACCTGCCGTAATATAGACTGGGTCTTTCGTTAGCTTGGCAATCAATTTATCTAGCGCTTGATCTGACAAAGATAAAAGGTTTGAAAGCAGTGGCAATGATTTTCGTGTTTTTCTATATCTTAAATCTGTAACTAAAAAGAATGAGTCTTTTGATAGCGTAGAAAGACTATCTCGAGAAAAGAAAACTCCAACCTTTTCATCAAACTCACTTGTTCCTTTAAGAATTGTAGTTTGAGAATTTTTAATTTTCTCAATTTGTCTCTTAAGGCTTTCTACTTTTAATTTAAAAGTACTGATATCACTTGGAACTTCTTTTAAGAAATGCGACTGCGTTACAAGTTCAATATACTCCATCTCAATTTGGATAAGAAAAAATGAGTTTTTTATTCGCATTTGATCGCGAATGTTTTCGCCATCATCAGTAATAACTCTTGAAGGCAAAAACTCTAACGGAAAAGGTCTAGCAAACGGAAGCTGATGAAAAAAACCAGAATAAGAGAAGTATTGATCAAAATCTTTATTTTTACATTTTCTAAAGTCTGTTTGATTTGGAGAATTCCCAGTATAAATATCAACTTCGCCCGCTTCTTGTTGAAGTAATTTACCTGCAGGGTGTTCTAAAAAATCATCAATTTTCTCCGCGCAGAATTTGAAATCACGTTTTTCTTTTAAATACTTATCAACAAAGAGCTTAGAAACGCCGCGTGCCGTTTTTGGGTGAAGATGAGATTCGCCTAAAGATACTAAATGAGTTGCCTTCCTTGTAACATTATCAAGAGACTCAAGTACATGACTGAAAGAGTATGCTTTTGAAACGTCTAGTTTTTCAATCAAGTATGGAGTACTAGCAGATGCTGAGTTCATCAGCATTAACATGACAATTAAACGCATATTTCCCCTCTTACTAAACTTCCCCAAGCTTTAAGAATAAAACCATACCTCAGCTAACTTTCTCCTACAACGAGACGATAAGAAGATAAGGAGACTAAATGCTTGAAATTCGTAATATGAGCTATCAAATTCCTAAGGGTAGAGTCATTTTAAGTGATCTCAACCTAACGATATGGCCTGGAGAATTTTTAGGTCTTTTAGGTAAAAATGGAGCTGGCAAAACAACGTTTTTAGATCTTGTGATGGGATTACGTTCGACAACTCAAGGTGAGATCCAATTCATGGGTCATGATCCACAATTTCTTCCAACGGATATATCCCAAGACCTCGTATTTTTATCACAAGACATTAAGCTTCCAAGATCAATGTCCATTCAAGAATATTTAAACTACATGTCTTTTTTCTACAAACGCTACGATAAACAAAAAGAACTTGAGCTCATTGACTATTTTGAAATATCACCAAGTGCTAAGATTGGAAGTCTTTCTACAGGCCAACAAAAGAAAGCTCAAATCGTTAGCGGATTATGTGCAAATGCAAAACTTATAATCATTGATGAGATTACTGCTGTTCTTGACCCTGAATCTCGCTTAAAGTTTTTTACTGTTTTAGAGAAACTACATGCAAAGCGAACTCAATCGTTAATACTTGCAACAAATATTGCAGAAGATCTTATTGGTCGAGTTGATCGTGTTCTTTTCCTCGCTGACGGAAAGGCTACTTATCACCCATCAAGTGATGTTCATAAGATATTTAAACTTGGAGAAGTTGCTTGAAATTTCTTCTTCATCATTTAAAAAGTGAATATCGCATCCATGCCAAGGTCATGTGGTTCACTCTCTTAATCTTACTCGTCATGTGTTACGCACTTTCAATTGATGCATCTAAAGTTGAGTCTGTTCAAATTATTTGGTACAGCATTGTCGCAGGCATGGTCACAAGTTCAGCCTACAAAAAAGACTTTAGTTTAAAGTATTATACGGCCATGCCCATCCCTAGAGATATTCTCATTTTGATTATTATCATTGGACGCATCCTTTATTTTCTTCCAGGTGCAGTTACACTTACAGTTTATTATTCGTCACTTCCTAAAGACCCTCTTCTAAATCATAGTTGGCCTTTGCTGATGATGAGCTATTTCATAGGTATTAGTATTTTCAATGCAGTTCAAGTTTTAGGGGATATCGAGAATCCAAGAATTGAATCTGTTGCGAGTCGATTTGAATCTTTTTTAATGTTTTTTAAAAAAATTGGAATCAATTATATTTTAGGAGCAGGAATTTTAGTTTCTGGATTTGTTCTTCTAAAAGGTTTAGTTGAAAATCTTGGTCTAGAGGCTATTAATAATCAGTTTATCATTATTATATATGGCGGAGCTATTTTAACTTTTCTTATGTACCGCTGCCATCAAGTTTTTCTCAATGAACATCTAAGTTATTGGTCATGGAAAAAAGATGGAGCTCTAGCTACACTTCTGATTTTATTTTCTGTGTTTCCAGCTATCGCTTATAAACAGAAAATATCAAAACTTGTCTATAACAAAGGCGACTCTCATTATTTTCTCGCCATTGAAAATAATGATGTGAAATCAATTATTGAACTACATAAGCAAGGGCATGATCTCAATTCTAAGAATGAACTCGGTTATACTCCACTTCTTTCTGCCATACGTTCCGGTAATATGTTACTAGTCGAAACTTTAAGCTCACTAGGAGCGAAAATCGATGACAACGATCTCGTTTCTCCTTCCATGCTTCAATATAAAATTGAAGGTAAGTTATCACCTACCCATTTGGCAGTTTTATCAAATGAACCTCAAATGCTCGATCTCATCATTAAAGATAAAAATGTACTCTTCATGAGTCAGTCCAATGAAATAAAAATATCACCTCTTCACCTGGCGTCCACTCGCTGCCTACCTAAGATGATTGAACCATTGATTAAATATGGTGCATCGATTGAAGAGAGAAACCAATTAGGACAAACAGCTTTATTTGATGCAGTAAAAGCTAACTGTTATGCAGTAACGGTTGAGCTAGTTTCGCATGGCGCAAACATCAATATGATTGACTCAAAAGGCCGCCCACTACTGCAATTTTCGAAAAACTACCAAATGACACATATCTTAGAGCGCTTAGGTGCAAAAAAAATGCAACAAAATCGACTTCCTGCTAGCGTAGATGTTGCCTTTCCTTCCACAAAACGTTAAAAATATACCCCACAAGATGCCCAGGTGGCGAAATTGGTAGACGCACCAGACTTAGGATCTGGCGAGCAATCGTGGAGGTTCAAGTCCTCTCCTGGGCACCATCTTTTAAGGTCTTTATGACTAAATCAGAACTTTGTATTAATTGGGATATCGTCAACTCATTAGCTGATGATGATGAAACAAAGAAAATGATTCTTAGTACTTTTATTGAAAGCTTTCAATCTGATCTTCAAAAACTCAATGAAGCAAAAACGAGTAAAAATTACGAGCAACTCGTTTTCATTGCCCATACCATTAAAGGTGCCTCTTCAAACTTTTGCAACGAAACTGTCATCAATAAACTCAAAGAGATCGAACTAAATATTAACAATAATCCCTCACAAAACACTGATTTAATAATCGAAAGCCTTGAAAAGATAACGACCTCAATCATTCAAGAGTTGCAAACACCAATAAAGTAACTTCCAGGAGCCTCAGTGAATTTTCCCAAGATTATTGCTTTAATACTATTAAGCACCTCCTGTGCATTTGCACCGATGAACTCATCAAAAACAGCTAGACCATTAGAAGAAGACAAAACAATGGTTGATTTTGGTTTTTCACCATTCCCATATGCCAACTTATCAAAGTCTGTTTCTAGAAGATTTACAGTAAGCGGATCAATAGAACAGCAGCTGTTCCCTCTAGTATCCGGAGCGATTAAGTACTCCTTTCAAGATCCTCGAGATGGACTCAGCTTTGCTACTGAAGTAGGTGGATCACTTGGAATGGGTATTGTTAAGTCCTACTCAGGTTTCGGTGGACCGATCATGAGCTGGAAAAAAAAGAAAGTTGAATTCTATCTTTATCCAAAAGTTAACTTCGTCTATTTTGATAAATTAGAGCTTTCTAGTTCAGACAGAAATGACCTGTTCATCAATGACATTGACCCAGGCTCATTAACCTATATTCTTACTGCGCTAGGAACGACTTTTTGGTTTAAAGAAAATATTGGACTGAACTTAGAGATTAAACATTTTGCTCTTTTAAGTAAGCCTGGTGAAGTTAAAAAAGACATAATCCCGTCAATAGGAATGATGATTGGATTCGACTAGGAAGCTTTGGCAACTTTAGAAATTTGTCTTTCAAGTTCAGTAATTTTATGAAGAAGTTGATTATTTTCGGCTTTAAGCTTAATTGCCTCCTTTTTCTTGTCTGCAATCTCTAAACTTTGAGTCTTCATACCATCAGCAAGCTTTTGGTTGATTTTTTCCAGACGTTTTTCATTATTTGAAGGAGCATTCGCTGAGGCAGCAGCAGCTCCTGAACGAGATGACTGCTTATCAATTTGAGCTTGTGTAAACTTTAACTTTTGCTCTAATTGTCTCACTTTTAACGCCTGGGCCTTTACTTCATGCTGAGCCGCTCTTTCTTTAAGTCTTAACTCTTCTAATTGTTTTTCTAATTCAGACTTACCCTTATCATCAGCTAAAGCGTTACTCTCTGTTTCAGCTTGTCTTAAGCGAAGAATTTCATTCTCTTTTTCTTGTAGTTTTTTAGACATTTCACGATGAGAGAAATCAAGCCTTGTTAATTGATCTTTAAGCTGTTGTTTTTCGCCTTCTACCGACGAAATTCTTTCTCTAAATTTAGTCAACTCAGAAGTATCTCTTTGTGCGATATCATCTTTCTGCTGATTCATACGCTCTGAGAGATTTTCTGATCTGGCAGACTGAAGTTCTATCTGACTTTGTAGAGCAGTATTTTCCTTTTTAAGTACTTTTAATTCATTCGCCTGTTCTTGAGTATCGCCGCTTCTTTCTTTAAAGTGCTCTAACTTGCCCTCTAAAACTCTAATCATGGCATCTTTTTGTGAAACTTCAACTTTTAACGTCTTAAGCTGCATATTGAGGTCTTGATCTAAGCTTTGGACTTTAGTTGTTTCTACTCCTGGAGTACTATCTGCAAAATCATCATCGATACTTCTAGCAACATTCTTCTTAGCTGTTGTAATTTTAGCAGTGTGTTCCTGTAATTTTTGAACGACGATTTTCATTCGTTCAATTTGCTTATCACGTTTTGCAAGCTCTTTAGCAAAGTTTTCTTGTTGTAACTTATCTTTCACGACAAGAGAGATGTCTTTAATTTTTTTGTTTAATGATTCATTTTTTGAAAAAAGCACAACCTCCTTTAACATTTCAGCCGCTGCTGCTCGACTACCACCGACTTCGTCGATAATATGCTCTAACATCGCGACTTCAATTTCTTCAACTGAAAGGTTTTCACTTTTAAGCAGATGTAGTTTCTTAGATCCTCTTCGAAGCTGTTCAGTTCTTTCAGGCGATGCTTCAGAAATTCTATTATTAAAGATGCCTTTGTTTTTCAGAGGATCTTCTCCTCCACCTTTAATAACCATTTTTGACTTATCAGCAACTTCTTTTTTGCCCTTAACAACTGTGCTTTCTTCTTTAATATGATCAGTACTGCCCTTTATTCTTGTTTCAAAATCATCCTCTTCCTCAGATCCGGAAACAACCTGCAAGAAGTCATCTTCTTCAATATCGCCTTCTACGAGCTGGGATTCTTCTAACTCTATTTCATTAGCCGTTTCAATCAGATGCTCAAAAAGATCTTCATCTTCTAAGTTTTCAAGTGCATATTCATAGCTTGCATCAAATAGCTCTCTCGTTGAAACGTCGCCAAGCGCCTTGATAGCATTTTGGTATTCCTCATTACTAAGATCGACGAGTGATTCTTGATCATCAAAATCTATAATCAACTCTTTTAAGCTTCCAATTTCTGAGGGGACATCTGATCCGGCTTCAATTTTGCGACTAGCATGTTCAATAATATTTTTAAGTAATGCGGGGTTATTCGTAAGAATTGTTTCTTCTTCACCGTATCTTCTTGCCGTTTGCCCTGAAAGTTTTAAGTCTGAAAATTTACTTTGATGTTTATTGGGAAGTAACGATAAACTTGCTTTTTTAGCTACGAATTTCTTTAACGTATCAACGTTTTGATAGAGTAGAGTACCACCGGGTAATTTATATTGGTCGTGGCACCAGATTCCAGTAAGAATGAGCTTGCTCGCTTTATCAACACGATTTATTTCTAAGATATGCGTACTTCTAAATGCGGACTCTAATAGAGACGAATAAATACTGTTGACGTCTGTTGGGCCAAAAGACTCTTTAATTTGCTCAACTGAAAAAGAGTTATTTCCAACCATCACTTGTACAACGATACATCCCTGAAATACGCCTAGTTGAATATCAATTGGGAGTGCAATATTCTCTCTTTTAGCATGATGAGCAAGATAGCCCATTAAAGCAGTAAAATAGCTTCTAAAGGGTAATGGATCAAATCCAGAGTCAAGAATCTTTTGCGCCATCATATCTGCGATCTCACCCTCTTCGAATGGATCTATAAATCGATAGCTATAAACTTCTTTATCAAAATCCTCATAGGACTCAGCAAGATCTACGGAAAACTCTCCGTTAATAGAGCGCTTTAAAAGATATTCAAGTGCGGGATGATTAATATGCGTTGGATGAATATTACCAATAATTTTCTCATCCCAAACGAGTTTATTTGAATTGTTAACTAAGACGACTTTCTCTTCATCATTAATCTTTGAAGGTTCGTCACATAAAACAGGGGCACCCTCACCTAGTCTTTCACTAAAGCTGACGATCTCCTCTGAAGGATTGTCGATTAGAAGGTGAATATGTTTCTTACTTTCTTCTTCCATCTTACCTAGAGCTCAAACTCTATATACTCCTGATTCATTGCAGACATATTAATTGATTCGCTTTGAAGCTTAGATAAAATATCAAAGCTATCTTCAGTCCATATATTTTTCCAGTGCTGATTGTCTTCATTAATTAAAGAATGACTCCAACTAATTGTTTGATGAAGATAGTTAAACCATCTCTCAAGATCATTCAGCTCTTGATATGACAGACCTTTCGCCTTACCTGAGCCATCTGCCTTTTCAAAGACAAGCTCTCTCATTTGCTGTAGAGACACATACCTAGATTCAATTGGCTTAAACTCAAAAAGATTTGCTTTTAAACTCTCACGACTTTTCTCTAGGTCTTCTAGGTCTGAAAACTTCATACCCTCATCACTAAAGTAGGCACTATAGGTGAAGTTTAATTTCCACAAGTCTTCTAAAAACGTCCACGACGTATAACCTAAAGAGACAGCGCCAAGAATAGAAAGCGAAGCAATAAGACAAGAACGCTGAAAAAGTGAAGTACTAGGAGCACTCCAGTTTTTTGCTAGCTCCTGATATGTTTGTGCCATCACCTCATCACCAAGAATCATGACTTCCAATGGAGTTAATGAAGATGGTGAAAAAAACCACTCACTCCAAAGTGCACGCACTTTATTTGCAAGTTTGATTTTATCTTTGGGTCTTTGAATATTTTTCAGGCTTAAAAGTATTTCTTTTGCAGCGATTATTTTTGAATGATCGATTTTAATTTCAAAGTCTAACTTAGGATATCGTTTTAAGTTTTCATTATCGAGAAATTCACCAGCACGACGAACAAGAACGCGCGATCCATCACGTTTAACCCAATAAATATCATGGGCACTCAGTTGGTTTGAACCATACTGACTTAAATCGAAATTTTCGGTGTAAACCATCGAATCTCCTCAATTCTTTATCGGAAATTGAGGAGAATTTACTTATGGTGTATAGAAATAATTATAAATTAAATTACTAGGTATTTGGATTGTAGCAGCGATACTGGTGCGTAGCACTTTGCTCAGTTATAGGAGGATAGTCTCCACGACACTTATCCGTTGCATTCCAACACCTTGGATGGAAATGACAGCCTTTTGGTGGATTCATTGGTGAAGGAATATCACCTTCAAGCAAGATTCTTTCTTTCTTGATCATTGGGTTCGGGTTTGGAATAGCCGAGAAAAGAGCTTTAGTATAAGGGTGTTTTGCATGGCCATAAAGTTCATGACTTTCAGCCACTTCAACCATATTTCCTAAATACATCACAGCAACGCGATTTGAAATATACTCAACAACTTTAAGATCATGGGCGATGAATAAATACGTAAGACCTAAATCTTTTTGTAGGTCCATCAATAGGTTCACAACCTGAGCTTGAACAGAAACATCAAGAGCAGAAACTGGTTCATCACAAACGATGAAATCTGGTTCAACTGCTAATGCACGTGCAATACATACACGCTGTCTTTGGCCACCAGAAAATTCATGTGGATATTTATTTAATGTATCTTTTGGAAGCTGAACTTGGTCAAGCAGTGTGTAAAGTCGTTTTTGTCTATCGTCACCAAGTGCCAAACCATGGATATCCATCGGTTCGGCCAGGATTCCACCAACAGTCATTCTTGGATTCAAAGAGGCATATGGGTCTTGAAAAATAATTTGTATTTTTCTTCTTAGCGCACGAAGCTCGTTAGCATCCGCTTGCATAATATCTTTTCCATTAAAAAGAATTTCACCAGAAGTCGGCTCAATTAATCTTAAAAGAGAACGACCAAGAGTTGTCTTGCCGCATCCTGATTCGCCAACTAGGCCTAATGTTTCGCCTCGCTTAATTTTAAAGCTGACGTTATTTACTGCATTGACGGCACCTACAGTACGACCAAAGAGTCCACCCTTGATTGGAAAGCGCTTACAAAGATTGTTAACTTCTAATAAATAATCACTCACATCAGCCTCACGCGTTCAATGGATGGAAACAGCGAACACTATGACCAGAGACAATTTCCTCTAGCTGTGGATCACCTTGGCTTCCTCTACATTTATCATCAACAAACTTACAACGGTCTTGAAAATTACATCCTGATGGAAGATCAAACAGAGATGGAACCATACCTTCAATAGTTGGTAAGCGATCTCTGGTCTTACCCAGAGTTGAATCAAATGATGGGATCGATTCGATCAAACCTTTTGTGTACGGATGCTTTGGGCTTGCAAAAAGAGTTTTAACATCTGCCCTTTCAACAATTTGGCCACAATACATAACCGCAACATCATCACAAGTTTCAGCAACAACACCAAGGTCGTGGGTAATCATAATGATTCCCATTCCAAGTTCTGTTTGAAGTTTTTTCATAAGCTCAAGGATTTGTGCTTGAATCGTCACATCTAGAGCGGTTGTAGGTTCATCTGCAATAAGGATATCTGGCTCACAAGCGAGAGACATGGCAATCATCACACGCTGTCTCATCCCACCTGAAAGCTGGTGAGGATATTCGTGAATTCTTTTTTCTGGAGATGGAATACCAACAAGCTTTAACTGTTCGATAGATTTTTCAAGTCGTTGAGACTTAGAAAGTTCAGGTTGGTGAAGCTTTAAAACTTCTTCGATTTGATTCCCAACCGTAAAAACTGGATTCAATGAAGTCATTGGCTCTTGGAAAATCATAGCAATTTTATTGCCTCTGATTGTTCTCATCGCTTCGATTGGCTTAGTTAATAGGTCTTCACCACGATATAGAATTTTTCCGCCGGTAATATCGCCTGGAGGATTTGGGATCAATCTCATAATAGATAAAGCTGAAACTGATTTACCAGATCCCGACTCTCCTACCACTCCGATAGTTTTACCTTTATGTACGTCAAAGCTAACGCCATTTACAGCAGTCACTCGACCACGATCAGTTCTAAACTCGACCACAAGATCTTTAACTTCTAGAATTTTCTCGGCCATTATTTCACCTTAAAAGAGGACAACCCCTCGATTTTACTTTCCTTTTAACTTTGGATCAAGCGCGTCTCTTAGTGCATCCCCAAGAATATTAAAAGCCAGAACCACAATAAGCATGGCAAGCGTTGCAGCTGCCAATTGCCACCATACCCCACGAGCAAGCTCAAGTTTTGCATCATCAATCATGATGCCCCAGCTAGGTCTGCCTTGAACTCCTAAACCTAAGTAAGAAAGAATAACCTCAGATTTAATAGCTGTTTGAAATGAAAGCGAAAAATTAATAATAACAATATGGAGAACGTTTGGAAGTATATGCACGAAAAGTTTTCTCATATCACCGCCGCCAATGGCGCCGGCAGCTTGTACATACTCTCTATCTTTATGCCTCATAACTTCACCGCGAATTAATCGACACAGGCTCACCCACGAGGTCAAACCAAGTGCGAGGTAAACAGTCATTAAACCTTTACCAAGAATGAAGGCGATAGCAACAACAAGCATAATGTATGGAATCGAAGTAAAAGTCGTATAAAACCAAACAATGGCTTCATCAATTTTTCCACCAAAATAGCCAGCAAGAGCTCCTAAAGTTACACCAATAGTGATCGAGATTAAGCTTGTAACCAAACCAACTAACATCGCAACTTCAGTACCCTTGAGCATTTTGGCCCAAACAGACATGCCAAAGATATCTAAGCCAAACGGATGCTCTAATGATGGAGGGTTATAAGAAGGGCCAACACTTTTCTCCCAATCAGCTGCAAGAACTCCACAAGCAACCAAAATGGCGACTAGTGAATAGACGGCAACGATAATAAGCGAAGTAAGAGCAAGCTTATCTTTACATAATTGCTCAAAGGCATGGCGCCAAAGAGATTTCGACTGATCATTCGTAGACATGACTTATCCTTAAGATAAACGAACGCGGGGATCTACCAACGTATAAAGAACGTCTGTAATCACCGAGAAAATTATATAGGCTACTGCCGACAATACCGTCATCGCTCTAATGACAGGAAAGTCAGAAGAGTTAATCGCATTAAGAGTGATGCTTCCAAGCCCAGGAATTGAGAAGAAACTCTCTAAAAGAAGAGCTCCTAAAATCAAAAATGGAATTTGGATAACTACATAAGTAATGATTGGAATCATGGCATTTTTTAGAACGTGCTTAAACAAGATAACTCTCTCAGAAAGTCCCTTCGCTCGAGCTGTTCTTATATAATCTTGGTAAATTTCATCCAACATAATTGTTCTGTAAAAACGAACATCCGGCCCCACTGAAAGCATGACCCAAATAATCGCGGGAAGAAGAATATACGGAATGAAATAAGGAAATCCATAGTCGTAGCCAGAAATTTCAAACCAACCAAGCTTATAAGCAAAGAACCATTGCCCAAATAGAATATAGGCTAGACTCGATACAGACATTAAGGTCACGCATCCAACGACTGTGACTTTATCGAAAACTGATCCACGATAAAATGCTACAAGTAGCGAGATTGAAATACCTAGAACTGTTGATACAAAAAATGCTGGAAATGAAAGTGTCGCAGAAGGGATTGCTCCCGCCTTGATCATTTCACTAATTTCTTGTTTGGTTGACCAAGATCGACCAAAATCAAAAGTAAAAGCACTTCGAACGATGTCAAAATACTGAGACAACATTGGTTTATTAAGACCAAGTTGCTGACGTATTTCGACGACCTGTTCAGCTGTAGCGTGCTTACCAAGAATGATCAGAGCTGGATCAGGTGCGACGACATTAAAAATTAAAAAGATAATAGCACAGACTCCTAATATCACCGGAATGACATAGAGAAGTCTGCGAAAGATATAAGCGTAAATATTCACGTTAACTCGTTATAGTTTTTCTAAAGCTACTTTTTTAGCTTCAACATCAACATCTAGATACTGTTCAGTACCGGCTTCAAAGTCAGTAATAATATAGTTTTTAAGCCATGAATGCTTAAGAACATAGTTTTGACGGTGAACACCAAAAATCCATGGCATCTCTTCAGCTGCCATACGAGTCATCTTCTCATAAAGAGCAGTTCTCTCTGGAGAATCTTGCATTGTTGAAGCTGACTCATAAAGACGATTGAATGATGCATTATTGTAACCAGAACCGTTAGCACCTGGAACTTTATTAGGTCCATATAGAAGTTGTAGGAAGTTTTCAGCATCTGGGTAATCTGCACCCCAAGCGATACTCCAAAGCTCTACTTGTCTTGTATCAATTTTCTTTTGAAGCTCTGGCCAAGTATTTTGAACAACTCTGATCTTCACACCAATTTTTGCGAACTGTTGTTTTGTGTATTCACCAATTTGGCGAGATACAGTTGAAGAAGGACAATCATAAGTTAACTCTTTAAGACCTTTGCCTTCAGGGTATCCCGCTTCTGCTAAAAGTTTTTTCGCTTGTGCGATTTCTTCATCTTTACCGTGTCCACGATAAGTATTCTTAAAGTCTTTTTCATAACCAGCGATCCCTGGAGGAACAAGAGACTGAGCAGGAAGTGCGCGGTTATTGTAGAAAAGTTTATTAGATGTATCAACATCGTAAGAAAGTGAAAGCGCTTGACGTAGCTTTTTGTTCTTTAAAAGCTCTAGATCAAGGTTGAATGCAGTGTAAGTTACATCAAGAGAAGGTTGGATCAAAAGATCGATACCTTTAGTTGATAAATCTGTAGCAAGTTCATTTGATGGAGTCACGGCCGCATCAAAGTTATCTTTTGGAATACCGATGAAGTCCAAGTTACCTTTTTGGAAATTTAGCCATCTTGGTTGATCTTCCTTAATGATGCTTACAACAACTTTTTCTACTAGAGGAAGTTTCTTCCCACAGTATTCCTTTGCCATTTTTTCGAACTCTTCAGTCGCATCACATGGGAAAGTCTTTTCACGGTAAGTTGGGTTTTTAACGTACTCAATCTTATTTGACTGTTTAAACTCTGGAAGAATAAATGGACCAGTTCCTACAGGATGATTCAAAAATTCTTTTCCATAAAATTCAACGACCTCTTTCGCTACTGCTGAAGTAAAAGTCATCGCTAAAGAATAAAGGAATTGTGGAAAAGGCTTAACAAGTGTGAACTGAAGTGTGTGGCTATCGATAGTTTTAACACCATCGATTACTTCATCATAATTAACTGTTTCAGCATTTGAATTTTTCTCTCTCCACTCGTTGAGGCCTTTAAGTTTGCCGTCAATTGTCCACCAGCCAAGTCCTTGAAGCTTTGGATCAGCTAGACGTTTAATTGAGTAAACAAAATCTTCTGCAACAAGTTCACGACCTTTTCCACCAGGAAAAGCTTTATCATCATGGAACTTAACACCTTTTCTAATCTTAAAAGTATAAGTCAAACCGTTATTACTAACTTCAGGCATTGCTTCCGCAAGATTTGGAGACAACTGATAAGGGCGTCTTAAATAATGATACTCGAGTAAACTTTCATAAACACGAGCAGTTTCATTTGATGAATAGCGATCGTTTGAATAGATAGGATCCATTCCTTTAACTTCACTTCCAACAACAAGGTTTAAAACCTTTTCATTTGAAATTTCTTTTTTTGTACAAGAAATCATCGAAAACGCAGCAACGATGAGTACAGAGAGTAGAGACAACTTATTCATATGAACCGTCCTTATAAATGCACCAAAATACTTTTAAGCGATTGTAATGATGCTTTATATATAAATTTGTGCGTGATTTCTACTTTCTTTAGAGATTAGTGCTAACGCTCAGCACGATTCCGACATTCATTTGTGAACAGTTCGAGCTTTGCTTCAAGATTTGTAACGCTATTTTTATATCTTAGAGTTTGTCTGGAAAAATAACTGTCATTATTAAATGCATGCAGTGTCAAAGTGACACTCTCTTTTTCACCTAACGCAGTGGTTAAGAGCAACTGATCTTTTTCATGACTAAGTTCAGCATTTGGTAATTTATTACCTTTTCTGGCGATAATCCAATCTCGCCAAGCTAACAAAAACTTTTTTACTAAATCTGAGTTTTTGATACGGCGATAGAAGCTACCAGATATTTTATTTTGTTTAAGGGAGATATTTAAAATTTCTTCGCCGTAAACGGGAAGATCAAGTGAGACTGTGAAGCTATCTTTTTCAAACTCTAGAGTCGAATAATAATCAAAGACATGTTTTTCACGTCCAATTTCTATTCTGCCTTTGCCTGAACTTTCAAGACACCAGCCCATAAATGCTTTCTGATCATTTGAATTGATAGTGGCGGTGTTAAAGAGTGAACAACCGCCAAGAAATAATATTATTGTTTGGAGGCAGGCAAGCGTACAGACTCTAAGTCCTGGAGCGCTCTGATCACTTCGTCTTTGTCCGTTTTGACTTTGCTTAATTTTAAAGCCTCCACATAATACTTTTTCGCCATATCAAAAGACTCTAGCTCTTTATAAACAATTGCTAGGTGTTTTGTAATCACTGGATCATCAGAAACCAGTTTTACAGCTTTATGAAGCTCTGCCAAAGCTTTTTCAAACTTTCCAGTTTTAAAATAATACCAACCTAATGAATCACGAATATATCCATCTTTCGGAGAAATTTCGATGGCCTGTTGAATCAGGCTATAAGCTCGATCCATATCCTTTCCTTGCTCAAGCAAAGTGTAACCGATGAAATTAAGTGCGTGTGGATCCTTTGGATCTTTCACTAGCATCTTTTCAACTAGACTGATCGCTTCTTCATGGCGCTTGGCACGATCCAAGAGGGAGGCAAGATAAAGTTCATGTGTCTTATCAAAACCTGTTCCACCTTGAACGCTGGCTAATGCATCAATGGCATTATCGACTTTCCCAAGCGTCTCGTAGAAACTCGCTAAAACGAGATGCATACCGACAGTAACTTCACTGTGACTGGCAGCATATTCATCAATTTGTTTTTTGAGGTCTTTTTCCGGTTCAGCTTTGCCTTGTGCTGCATTGGTGAGAGCAACTACATTTAAAATTTGTGTTACTTGCAGCGCACTTTCATGAAACAGCGCAGAGTCTGAAGGGATCTTTTGAAAAGTCGCCATCGCGTCTTCAAGACGATCTGTATCCTTGTATAATGACCCTAGATAGAAAAGAACTTTATCCGAATCAGGGATAGCCACTAAAATTTCTTTAAAAGCGCCAATAGCCGAATCAAGCTTTCCAGCATCTGTATAAAGAATCCCAAGTCTAACTTTTAAATTTAAATTATCTGGATCAAGGCTTGATAAACGTTCTGCAAAAGGAAGAACATCTTTATATCTTGATGTCGCAAACATGACTTGAACGATTCTTGACAGCACTTGATAATTTGAAGGCTTCATCTTTAAAAAAGACTTATAAGTCGCAATCGCATCATCATACTTTTCAAGTTCTTCGTAGCGAACACCTACTGCAATAGCTGCCTGATAAAAGCTTGGCTGAATTTTTAAAGCTTTTTTGAAATAAGCCATCGCATCTTTATTCTTTTTTTCGTCTTGTGCAATTTTACCTAAATAAAAAGTGAACACTGCATTTTTTGGGTTGGCTTTTTGACAGCTGTTTAGCAGTGCCTTTGCCTTTTTAGGTTCCTTATCAACTGCGTGAGCTTTGGCCAAAAACAAACAGGCTTCTTCACTTTTTTTGTTCGCTGTTAAAACGTCCCTATATGCTTTCTTTGCTAAGTCTGGTTTTTCTAGAGCTGTATAAATCCCACCAAGAACTAAACCCAGCGCATCTTCTTTACCTTTTGAGTTTTCAAAAAGAAATTTCAAATGCGGCTCCGCTTCTGCTAATTGGCCAGAGCGAATCAACTCAACAGCATAACGCTTTTGCACATACAGGTCTTTTGGATTCATAGCAAAGACTTGTTTAAGAAGCATAGAGGCTGTGTGTGGATCGTCTCTTAGAGCCGCATCATTCGCTTTTAAAAATAAATCACTCGAGAGAAACTCAATAGCTTGAGGTCCCGCTTTGATAGCCTGTTCAGTCATGTCAGATAATTGTTTTTCCACCATAGCTTTTAAAGCTTTTTCATCGACCGGCTTAACCTCTTTATTACTTACTACACTTTGATTTTTTTCATTCGTATGTGAGCAACCAATTAGTGCTACACCCATCACAATCAAAGTTATGAAAGAATTGAGTTTTAAGTTTTTCATCAGCTATATTCCTCAGGTTAGAAAGCTTGCGCTTCTCACCTAACTCATCGACGCCGAAGGTCTAAAAATTAGAAAAGCTAGGCCCCATCGCCTTTTTTATGAAAATCGGCACCAATTTCCTTTAATTTATTATAACTATGACGCTGTGCTCAGTTATTATTTCGAGCAAAAAGTCTGACTTTTACGAGATATCAGACATTTAAGAATGACTCTTATGGCCGATTTTCTTGACACAGGCCTAGCAAGCTTGCTACTTACGTTATCGACGAGGAGCAATGCAAATCAATCTGTTGATACGCATCTCATTATGTAGACGTAAGTCTTTGTTATTACATCTTTTCCGAGCTGAGCTAAATAAAACTAACGCAAAGCAAGGAAAAAACTACACTAGATGTTAACAAATCGATGGATTCTATGTATAACGCCCTCGGCTGTATTAAAAAGCTAATTAATTTGTTCTGAAACTGAAACAAGAAAGCTAAACGTTAGATAACTTTCTTCAAATAGGGGAAAACGATGACTGAAGTACGTATTATCAAGCGCTACCAAAACCGCAAGCTCTATGACACTCATCAGAGTTGCTACGTGACACTAGAGGAAATCGCTCAGATTATCCGCGAAGGTCATGAAATCCAAGTGATCGACAATAAGACGAAAAACGACATCACTTATCAAACTCAATTGCAACTTCTTGCAGACCAAGAGCGTAAAGCCCTTAATGCAAAAGACGTTGAGCTTCTTAAGCGTGTTATTCGTTCTGACGACGGCACTTTCACTGGCTACATTAAAGCCCTTGA
>CAYGRY010000055.1:0-21107 GCA_964352405.1 uncultured Halobacteriovorax sp. | reverse complement strand
AGATCTTAGTGATGTGTGTTCTTTTCGTCAACCCTTTTATTCCGTTAATTGAATAAAAAAATTCGATAGTTTTAATTCAATAAAAAGAGGTGAAACTCAATAAAAAAAGGAGATGCCAAGCATCTCCCTTTTTAAGTCTAAATATCTAATTTTACTTAACTTCTAAGAGGGAATCCTGCATTTTCCGCTGTTGAAATCAGGGTTGATTCGAATCCTTTTAGTAGGTCACCATTCATTGTAGCCTCTGGATCTTGGAAAATGGCGCGGAATGTTACATATTTTTTTGTCTTATCTTCAGGTCTAAAGACATCCAAAACCTTGGTCGAGACCAATTCTTTGATCTTAACCTTAGATAGTGCAGTTAAAACGTCTCCCACTGGTGTAGTCGCACTCATATTAAGAGTGAAATCAAACTCACTAGAAGGGAATTTAGGTAGTGGCTTATAAGAAGTTTTATCTTTAACAGGTTTATCTTCAAAGGCATGCATATCAAGAATGAAAAATGAAACGTGTCCTTTAATTTTAAACTGACGAAGTACTAGAGGATGAATAGAGAAAATTGCGCCAAAAGGACGGCCCATCACTCTTACGTTAGTGAACTCATAAGGGTGAACACCAACCCACTCTTCATCTATAGCTAAATTTTTAAACTTAGGATTCTTAGGACCCATGTCCGCTGGAAGTTGCAAATAACTAATCATTCTTTGTGCGATATTAGAAACTTCTAAAAACGGTGTTGCACTCTTAGAAAAAGAAGCCACAACGATTTGATTGTGTTCTTCGCAGTAAGTATTTTTTCCGTCTAGGTAGACGCGACCAATTTCAAAAATATTAAACTGATCACTATTTTTTGCATTCTTGGCACACGCTTCTAAAATCCCAGGAACAATAGAAGGGCGCATACGATCGTGATCTTTAGAAAGTGCATTCACTAATACTTTGGCAGGATAAGAATCCATACTGGCTTTCTTTAGTAAGGATTCCCCTACTAAAGGATAAGTCATCACTTCAAAAGCATTTGCGTGAAGACTCATAAAATCTTTGATCTTTCTATGCATTGATTGAGTTGGCGTTAAGCGAACAGGAGCAACCGCGAGCTCTGGAGATAAAGGTGTAATATTGTCGTAACCAACAATTCGGCCGATTTCTTCAATCAGATCCGCTTCGCATTCAACGTCTTTAGTGGCACGCCAAGAAGGAACGGTAACGACCATTGAATCATTACTTTTTTCAACCACAAAGCCTAGCGCTTCAAAAATATTCATGACTTGTTCGATTGAAATTTCGTGACCTAAAACTTTAACAATTTTAGCGTAACTAGTTTCAATAACCAGTGGCTTAATCTCAGAAAGGTCTGCTCCGTCGTAAGTTGGAGCTCCAATGATTTTGGCCTCAGGACAAAGCTGCATAATCACTTCTGCAAGTCGCAGCAGTGTTCTATAACAAAGTGTTGAATCAAGTGTTTTTTCATAACGCTGAGAAGAGTCCGTTCTAAGACCTAAGCGAGTTGATGTTCTTCGAACTTGAGCGGCCTGCCAGTTGGCGGCCTCAAGAAAGACTTTAGTTGTTTTCTCAGTCACTCCAGAGTTTAGACCACCCATGATACCTGCCAAAACCAAAGGTTTTGATTCATCACGAATAACTGTATCACTTTCAATTAATGAGCGTTCAGCTTCATCTAAAGTTGTAAAAGTATCAGTCTTTCCAAGGCGTTCAATCACGAGATTGCCTTGAATCGATTCACGATCAAATACGTGATTTGGAATGCCAAGCTCAAGCATGACGTAGTTAGAAGCATCAACAATATTGTTGATCGAGCGAAGGCCAACGGCTTCAAGTCGACGCTTTAACCAGCGCGGAGACTCGCCAACTTTAACACCGTCAATCGACAGGCCAAAATAAGCTAAGCAAGCACTATCAGAGTTAACTTTTGGAGTTAATGGTGAATCTTTTTTATCACCAAATTTAGCTTCCATGGTTTTTTGCCAGTCAGCTCCGTAAAGATCTTTAAGTTCACTATCAAAAAGAGCAGAAAACTCACGAGCAATACCGTAGTGCCCCCAAAGATCCGGTCTATGAGTAAGAGATTTATTATCAACATCAATAATGATGTCTGAAGTTTCCTCAAAGTATTCGGCCATGGTCATACCGAGGCGAAGATCACTTGGAAGTTCTAAAATTCCTTCAGAAGTATCTTTGGTACCAAGCTCTTCTTCCGAGCAAAGCATTCCTTCAGATAAAACACCGCGAATTTTTTTAGGCTCAAGAGTTAATCCACCAGGAAGAGTCACTCCTACTGGGGCGTATGGTGTTTTGATTCCAGCACGACAGTTGGCGGCACCGCAAACAACCACGCGTTCAACGTCATCACCAAGATCGATAGTCGCGAGCTGAAGCTTATCGGCTTCAGGGTGCGGCTGCGTTTTTACAACGGTAGCAACTTTAATTTGCTGCCAGTATTGACCACTTGAAATGACGTCTTCGACCTCGGCCGTGCCGAGGGTGAAGCGCTCACCGATCGCTTTAGGATCGAGATCAGGAATTGCCGTGAAGTCTTTAATCCAATCTATAGAAATAAGCATTTTAATAAGCTCCGAATTGGCGCATAAAGCGCAGATCTGCACCGTGGATATGGCGAATATCATCAATGCCATATCTCATCATCACCAGACGATCGAGACCAAGGCCAAAAGCAAATCCATTGTATTCATCAGAATTAATGCCGCCGGCCTTTAGAACGTTTGGATGAACCATGCCACATGGAAGAAGTTCAACCCAACCGGTTTGTTTACACACCGAACAGCCCTCGCCTTTGCAAATCAAGCAGCGAATATCGAGCTCAAAACCAGGTTCAACGAAGGGGAAAAAGCCCGGACGAAGACGAACTTCAACGTCGGTTTTAAAAATTTCACGCAGAAGCGTTTTCATAAAATAAATTAGATTCGCAACTGAAACATCTTTACCAACCATCATGCCTTCAAGCTGATGAAAGACCATTTCGTGAGAGGCATCGGTACGCTCACAACGAAAAACTTTTCCTGGAGCGATGAACTTAAATGGAGGTTTTCGAGACATCATGCCGCGGATTTGGATGGTTGAAGTATGGGTGCGAAGAAGTGCCTTTTTACCAGACTCAACTTCAGGTCCATGAAACCAAAAAGTATCTTGCATATCACGAGCTGGGTGATCGGCAGGAATATTGAGGGCTTCAAAGTTATGAAACTCATCTTCAACATGAGGGCCATCTAAAATATCAAAGCCCATCGATAAAAAGATATCTTCAACTTCTTGCTGGATCGCTGTAATTGGGTGGAGCCCACCATGTTTTGGGTCATTCACCAACACATTATCAATGATGGTCGTATCAATAGGATCAAGTGCAAGCTTGGCATTGATTTCAGCAACCTCAAGTCCATCAAGTTTGGCTTGAATATCACTACCGATATTTTGCTTAATCTCGTTCGCCTTAGGACCAATCTTTTGGCGCTCATCAGGGGTGGCGTCTTTAAGACCTTTTAACACTTCAGTTAAAGGACCCTTTTTACCCATATACTCAGACTTAAGATTTAAAACATCTGACTGAGTACTAAGAGTTGAGAGTTTTGCCGTAAAATCGGCGTAGAGCTTATCAAGCTGTGCAATCATAAATAGTTCCTACAACAAGGTATCTTTTAATTTTAAATAAAAACGACGAAGTTCTTTTTGATCGACCGTTGCCGTTCCAACCTTTCCAACTACTACACCTGCACCGCAATTAGCTATCCACGCTGCTTCACTAAGGTTGGCGCCAGCTCCAAGAGCGGCTATCAAAAGACTGATAGCAGTATCACCTGCACCGGAGACATCGAAAACTTCACTGGCGGCGGTTGGAATCTGGTGAAGCTTACCATCCCCTTTAGTATCCAAGAGGGCCATCCCATCTTTTCCAAGAGTAATGACAATTTTTTCAAGATCCAAAGCCTCAACTAGGATTGTGGCGATCTGTTCCATGTTTAGTTTTTTATAACCATGCCCTAAAGATTCAACCATCATGCCGGCTTCAAGTTTATTCGGCTTTAGAAGACTTGCGCCTTTGTACCAAAGTGGTGGAGTCGTGCGACCTGGATCGACCGCAACCAAAAGGTTTTTTGATTTGGCTTCAGCGATACTATCTCTAAGCACACCTTCACTTAAGGTTCCCTTGGCATAATCTTCTAAAATCATGGCAGAAGACTTACCACTAAATTCTTTTACTCTCTCAAGGACTCTAGAAGCTTCTGTTTCATCCAGTGCTTCAGTCGATTCATAATCAATACGACAAATCTGTTGCGTCGCTGTTGTGACTCTTTCTTTAAAAATAGTTGGGCGACGATTAGAGCGGACAAGTCCCCAAGTTGAAAGACCTTGATCTTCTAGAAGATGCTCAAAGCTTCCTGCATGATGATCTTCACCAATCACACCACAAAGAGTTGAGTTCACCCCAAGTGTTTTTAAATTGTGAGAGATATTGGCCGACAGACCAAGCTTTAACCATTCACGTGTTACTTCAATAACAGGAACAGGCGCTTCAGGAGAAATACGACGAACTTCACCCTGAGTATATTTATCAAGTCCGACGTCTCCTACAACCAAGATCGGCTCAAGTGCGGCCATCTTACCTGTTAGTTCATCAAATCTTTTTTCAGATAGCAGATTCACTAGAAGACTCTCCTTTTTCTATACCAGGCACGAGACGAGCAAACTCCTGGTAAACATCTTCGACTTCAACTTTGCCCATACATTCAAAGTAAGGACATGTTTCTCCAGCACATTTGTATTGTTCACCACAAACGACATCGGGAACGATAATTTTTGTTTTATGATCTCTAAGAACTGGCGCCCATCTTCTGGCCGACTGAACTTTAATGGGCGAATAAAGTCCAAGCATATAAATACCAAGAGCATTGGCGATATGAGTGGTGCCTGTTGACGGTCCAATAAAACAATCGGCGTGAGAAAGCACTCCCATATAATGGCGAAGACCAAATTTACTACCATCAAAAAAGACAACATTGGTTTTTAACGCATCAAAATTTGTATTCGTCAGTTGATCTTTTAAACCTAATAAATAGGGCCCATCACTAGGTGTGTGAGAAATAACAAAGAGATATTTCTTAGGATGTCTTTTTTCAATTCGCTCAATCAATCTGGCATAGTTTCTTGAGGCCCAGTTGAGTGTATGACCCGTCATTCCCGGATGAATAAAGATCATCGGTTTATTATGGGTAATTTTATATTCTTCTTTAAACTTAGAAATCGCTTGCGCTTTTTCATCCAAAGTCAGCGTGATAGCAGGTGAAAAAAGCTTACGCTGATTTTCTTTTGGCTCAATTCCAAGAGGCTTTAAAAGTTCAAGGTTATAGTCAGACTCATGCATACTCGCTAGTGAGCGCTTTTGTCTGACACCCTTATTGAGATAAACAAAGCTTAGCCATCTTGAAACAAGTCCGCCTCTAAAAGGAACTTTGGTGATCCAGGCAGCGTAGCTGGGATAGAAACTTCCGCCCACATGAAAATAGGCATCGGCCTTAAATTTTCTAAACATTCTAAAAAGTTTTCTTAGCTTTCTATAAGTCGACATTCGTGAATCGTAGACATGAATTTCATCAACGAAAGGGTGACCGATAAACAGATCTGCAGACTTGGCAGAAACAATAAATAAAACTTTGGCACCAGGAAAATTCTCTTTAATCGCGTGGGCCATTGGCAGTGTTAAAATCGTATCGCCAATGGCGTCAGTACGATTGATAATAACTTTCATAATTCAATGCCGTTTGAACTTGCTAGCTCTTTGCATTTTAACTCTAGCTTGGCGATCACTTCATCTAGGGTGATTCCACTTGTATCAATCAACTCAGCATCATCGGCCTGTTTTAACGGGGCAACGGCTCGATTCATATCGCTTTCATCGCGTTTTTGTTGATCCGCAATCACTTGATCAAGGCTTAATCTGGTATCGCCTTTTTCTTGTAATTGAGACAAACGTCTTGTCGCTCGTACTTCTAATGAAGCTGTAACGAAGAATTTTGCAAAAGCTTTTGGAAAAACAACTGTGCCAATATCTCTTCCTTCCATGACACAGACGTGATCAAGGGCTAGAGATCGTTGGAAATCTAATAAGTATTTTCTAACAGAAGGTAGTTGAGAGAAAACTGAAGCAAGAGTTGAGATATGATGTTCTCGAATTTTTTCAGTTAAGTTCACGCCATCAATGACAATGAGTTCACTTTCACTTTTACCGTAATCCATTTTGAAATCAGATAGAAAGGCATTTAAGACTTGGCCTTCTTCAGGATCGATGAGTCGACGATCGGCTTCGTAGGCAAGTGCTCTGAACATGGCACCCGTATCAATGAATAAAACAGATAATCGGCGTGCTAATTCCTTAGCGACCGTGGACTTACCACTTCCGCTTGGGCCATCAATAGCTATCACGCGCTGCATATTATTTTCGCCCGACAAAGACTTTCCTTGGCTGAATCTTAACAAAAAAGAATGTCAAAAATGTAGCAAGACTAAGGGTGAGATGCCAAGCGAGGCAAGATGAGAAATCCGGGTTCGACGTCTCGCATTGACTCATACCAAGTCAAAGGACTCTTGCTTGGAGCTGCATTGCGATAGGCTAATGAAGACTTATACATCGGCTTATTGAAACGAATATATCTGGCGTATGGGTTTGAAACGCTCTTGTAAGCGACGGTGACTTTATCTAAATATTTATTTTTTGTTCCAACTGGCTGGTTCTTTCTAAGTCTTTTACTCACCCAACCTGGTCCCATATTGTAGGCGACAGTGGCGTGAACGTAATTTCCTTTAAATCTTTTAAGCAGTCGCGATAAATAAAATATTCCTAAATCAATATTTGATTGGGGATGAATTAGCATCGAATTTAAAACTTTTTTAGGAGTTCTTCTGCCTTTAGCGTGCGACAGATAGGCTCCCGTATCGGGCATGATTTGCATAAGGCCAACAGCATTGGCGTGACTAAGCGCTTTTGGATCAAAATGACTTTCGGTCCACATGACCGATATGGCCCAGAATGGATCAATATTATAACGCTGACAAAGTTCAATGGTATGGGCCAAATATGGCTTAAGGCGCGGCTGTAATGTAGGAGGAATGGTAGAGAGAATCGTCTCTTGCATCTCTTGTCTGGATATTTCCCAAGTGCGAGCTAAATAAAAGCCACCAAAAGATTTTCCAACACGAGTGAAAGAATAGCCAACGCCAACGCGAACTAATTTTTGTGGACCATAGTAGCCGCTCGTCTTTTGTGCGAGGTGAACGACGCCAACACCGCTGCCATAAACGGCTAAACCGATGAGTGCCATCAAAGCATTTCGACGCAAATCGAAAAACTTCAAAAGCCCGGCTCTATCGAGCTGTTGAGTAAATCTGGCCCCGTATAATACTGCTGTTTTCATGTCCGGTATTTCTAGCCTCGAGCACATGGCTTGGCAACTCGAAGTGGCTTCGTCTCACCGTGCCAAGGAATATTTACAGGGAGGGCCTATGATAGAACCTTTAATTTTCAATAGTTTCAATTACTCGCCTGCCCGGAGTCTTCAATATGACCGATGTGACTTATAACCGCCTAAAAGATCAAAATTCTCTTTACCTCAAGCAGCATAAAGATAACCCAGTGCATTGGTGGCCATATGGGCCAGAAGCCTTGCTGGTAGCAAAAGAACAAAATAAACCCATTTTTCTCTCCATCGGCTATTCATCTTGTCACTGGTGCCACGTGATGGCCGAAGAGTCATTTCAAGATCAAAACATTGCTGATCTTTTAAACAAAGAATTTGTTTGTATAAAGGTGGACCGCGAAGAGCATCCAGATCTTGATAGCTACTACCAACAAGCCTGTCAGTTGTTTACCAAAAGTGGTGGCTGGCCGCTTTCGGCATTTTTATTACCAGATATGCGTCCCTATTTTGTTGGAACTTACTTTCCACCGACAGCACAGCAAGAAGGACAGGCTACTTTTGGAGATGTGCTACTTGAACTGTCGAGAGTTTTTAAAGATGAAAAAGAGCAAGTGTTAAAAAATGCTGAGCAAGTCAGTGAAGCGATCGTTAAAGGTGTTAAGCCAGAACAAGTTGAATTTGAAGGACATTTTCCACCTCCAGGTGCGGTGATGAATGTCCTCGCTCAATTTCAAGATGCGCAAAATGGCGGGTTTGGTGCACCTCCAAAGTTTCCACTGTTTTCATTTTATGAGTGGGCGCTGGAACAAATGCTTGAAGGCATGATTCAAAAGGATCAGGGCGAACATATCATTAAGACCATTGAGCGCATGATGATGGGCGGAATCTATGATCACGCCCGAGGTGGATTTCACCGCTACAGTACCGACAATAATTGGTTACTGCCGCATTTTGAAAAGATGCTTTACGATCAGGCCGGACTTCTTCGTATGCTTTCAAAAGCCTCGATACTTTATCCTTCACCTCTTGTTTATGACGGACTATTGCAAACACTAGAGTTTTTAGAAGCTGAAATGCTCAGTGATGAAGGCTATGCCTTTGCTGCCCAAGATGCCGACTGCGAAGGCGTTGAAGGTCTATATCAAACATTTTCCTTAGCCGAATTTGAAGATGCCATTAATAACGCTTCACTTGAAGGTGACTTTGATGAGCGCCACGCCGAGTTTAAGGATTGGTTTTCAATCACTGAAAAAGGAAACTTCGATCAGGGACTAAATGTCATCAGTCTAAATTATGAAAAAAGACAGGAGTTTTTAACTCAAGAAAATTGGCCAGTCATTAGAAGACTTAGAAAACAATTTTTAAGAGAGAGATCTCTTCGTATTCCTCCAGCAACTGATAACAAAGGGATTGCCTCTTGGAATTTCCAGCTTATTAGTGCCATGGTCGATGTTATGCAGTACTGCCAAGTTTCTGCCATTAAAAATAAAGCGTCACTCTTGTTTAATAAACTCGTTGAAGGAGCTTATAAAACATTCTTAGTGGCCAAAGAAGGTGAAGCTTTTGAAATTCGCCACACGACGACGAAAGAGAAATCTCTTCCATACCTAGAAGACTTTGTCTTTTTTGCTGAAGCGCAAATTCGTATGTACGAAATTACAGGCAATCCTGTCTTTAAAGATAATTTCAGAGATACGATGAGCTTTATTTCAAAATCATTTGTTAAAGATAATAAGGTTCATACAAGACCTGTTGCTCTTAGTGATGCCGAACTTTATCCAAATCTTTCGATCTCAATGTACGACCAGTCTTATCGTTCATGTTTGGCCACTCTCTTTAGTCTTGCTCGTCGAGGCAAGATGTTACTTCTAGATAAAGAATTTGATTCTTTCCTAGATGGTCTTAAAGAAGATGCTACTCATGAAACTCTTAGAAATCCAATTTCAGCAGGAGAAGGTCTGCGCGCACTAACCTATCCTGATCAAGCCTATAGAACAGTAAAGCTTCCACTGGCTTGGCTTAAAGATGAAAAGTTTATTGGCTTCATGTCTTACTTCTTACCTCGCTTTGTTTTAACTTATCATGAAGATAAAGGTGATGAGTGGCAGATTTGCTCACTTGAAGTTTGTGAACTCCAAGGTCACGGACTCGATCAGTTTATTGAAACATTAAGACCAACAAAGAAAGATTAGGAGTCATAAATTTTGGAACTATTAAAAGGAAAAGTTATTCTTGATCTGTCCCACCGTTTACCCGGACCTTTAGCCGGAAAAGTCCTGGCTGATATGGGTGCCGAAGTTATTAAAGTTGAAGATCAAAAATTTAAGGATCCTTTTATCCATGGCTTATTCGCTGAAATGGATCCTAGCTTTCCGTATTGGTACGAAGAGCTTAACAATAATAAACAGATTTTAAGAATTGATTTTAAAGACCCTGCTTCAAAAGACAAAATGCAAGAGCTTCTTGGTAGAGCTGATGGCATCATTATGGGGCTACCTCCAAAGGTAAGAGACTTTCTTGGAGTCGATCAAGCAAGCCTTGAAAAGTCGAAGCGTCCTATAAGTCATATTGAATTATTTTCTAAAAAAAATCTTACTCGTGGAATGCATGATCTGAATGCCATGGCCGACATTGGTATTTTGAAGCTTTATGTCGAAGGCCAGACTAGTGACATTATTGATCCACCTTTCTTGCCAGTTGCTGGTATTACTTTTGGACATAAGGCCGCGACAGATCTGATTGCGGGAATGTTAAAAGCGCATGAAACAAAGAAAACTCAATTTATCGAAAGTTTTCTCTATGAAGCCAGTGAAGAAATCTTAGGCCCATTTTGGCCAAAAAAGTGTCGTGAACAAGGGATCTCTAAAACGCTACATAATGGTCGCTACCCTTGCTACTCCATTTATAAGTTAAAAGATGGTTCCTATGCTGCCCTGGCCGCGGTAGAAGAAAAGTTTTGGCAGCGTTTTTGTGAAAGCACAGGACTTGTTATAGAAGCTGATCTACGTTTTCATCACCAAGATCAATCGATCTTCAAACAGGTTTCAGCTAAGTTTTTAAGCCTTTCTAGTAGCGATGTTAGTCAATTAATCGCTAATAACGATATGTGCTTAAGTCTGCTTTAAAGACCCGTGAACATTCTATATGGGGGCATATAGGCCTGTTTTAGTGGTGTCAGCTGGAGACCAGTTCCTGTTTGGCATGATTCAGACATCCCAATTTCAATAACTTAGCATTTTATAAGCTTGGCACACGACTTGTATTTGTAGTCTGTAACAAAGCTTCACTAGGACGGAGAGGCAAAATAAAAGACAGGATGTCGCAACTTCCACGTAGGGGAGAACGTAATGAAAGCGGTAATCCAAGTTTTAACATTGATCGCCTTAAGCTTTGCCTTTAACCAAGATGTGAGTGCACAAAGTGTTGAAACTCTCGAAAAGGTTCCAGCAAGTCGTGTTGCTGCAAGCGCTGAAGTTGATTCTCTTGAACTTTACGATGGTGATAGAATTTCAGTGGTTCAAATCAGAAGAAGAAATAACTCTGCTGGTTCAATCTTAGGAAACTCTCAAATCGAATTGAATAATGGAGAGATCGTTTATCCAGAAGAAGTACGATTCGCTGTCGTTAAGGGTGAAGGATCAAACAAGAATCCTCATCAAAAGAACCCTCATCAGCAAAACTAATTAAACTTTATCACCGGCCTTTAAGGCCGGTTTTTTTTGGTTTATTGTTTGAATGAAACTTGAGAAGAAACCACATGAAGGTCACGTTGTGGAAATGGAATCGTGATCTTATTTTCTCTAAATTGCTTATCGATCTCAAAGCGCAATTCAGACATCACAACGACATAAGTCCAAAGATCATCAAGCCAAACTCTAAGTTCAAAATCTAAGCTAGAATCACCAAAATTAGTAAAAAGAACATCCGGCGCAGGCGACTTCAAAACCTTCGGATTCTTCATCGCCACTGCCATGAGAGTTTCTTTAACCAATTGTGTATCACTGCCGTACGCCACTCCAACACTTACACTGTAGCGAATCTGTTGACCGCTAAAGCTCTCATTGATGACTTGTTCTGAAATGAATTGTGAATTGGGCACTAAAATTGAAACGTCATTTCTGGTTTGGATAAGAGTTGATCTCGCCTGAATATCAACAACTCTCCCCGATACACCACCAACTTGAACAATGTCGCCTTCTTTAATTGGTCGCTCTAATAAAATAATAAGACCTGAGATAAAGTTTTGTGCAATATTTTGAAGACCAAAACCGATACCAACCATTAAGACAGCACCGAGAGCAGCGAGCGAAGATAGACTCACGCCAACAGTCTCAAGCGTAATGACTGCACCAATAACTATTGTGATATAACGACCAAACCTAGCCAGTGAGTTTTTAATCCCCTGATCGATTGGTTTATCTTGTAAAAACCTTCGAAGAAATTTTTCTACGACGTGTGCACCTTTGACGAAGACGATAAATAATATAATCGCCGTGACAAAAGTCATGATTGATAATTTATGACCAGAGATTTCAAATAAAGGTTGAGATATCGCTGCCCATAGCTGCTTAGCTAGTTGAATCATTTGAGTTTGTTCCATTCTAAAATGCTAACAGTCTGGATTGAAACTGCAAAGGGCCCGAGCGATTTGAGGATCACTTAAAAGAGTTTCATCTCTTCCTGCAACAGGAATCATATTGAGACCAGAGCTGAAAATAAGAAACTCGATCCTAAGACCTGAGGCTAATAGCTCTTGCTCAATTTCTAGATGGTTAAAAATCTTTCTGCCGTACTCACCACCGAGTGTTCCAGTCAATTGATCATAGCCATCTAGACTCATTTTTTTATGGCTAACCATGGTTTCTATCGCGAAAATTCCACTCTCGGGTTTTAAATGCTTAATGACATTTTTTAAATAAGCCTCACGTTGGCTAGGTCTGACCAAACAGTGAAACAAATGCGAATCAACAATGAGATCATAAAGGTTACCGAGAAAAAATTCTGGTTTGGTAACATCGGCAGTTTGAAAATTTCCTAAAACACCACGCTCTAAAGCATGGGCAATCGCTGTTTCAGAAATATCAACTGCATCTGGAACAATTTGAAGTGGTGATAAATCAGCAGACTCAAAAACACTTCCCATACCACAACCACATTCAAGAACTTTGGAAATAGGTCCAACTCTTGAATGTTCAAAAACCTCGGTACGCAGAAAACTTGCAAGTGATTCTGGAGCTTTCCAATCTAGGCTTTGGATATTTTTATAAATATCGTCGTAGGACATTAATCGATTTCCCCTACATGAAAAAAGACAGATGATCTTTCTAGATATCCAGGGGAATTCCCCGGTTTTCCCTGAGGAACTGGATTCATAATACGAGACCAATAATCCCAGTTACGAGAAAAATCTAATGGTTTTGGTGGAAGAACAGGACCTAAGAAAACTTCTAAAAATTTAGAAACGAACTCAGAACAATAAAGTTTGTCATTATCCCAAGTATAATTCGAATCAAATGGAATCCCCTTCCATGATTTATTAAATTCAAGGCTCACTTCTTGTGCGCTGGCTTTAAAGTCATCGCTTCGAAGAACCAACGCGCTCGTTGCTTTGACTCTTTGATTTAAAAAGTTTTCTAAACTAGTTGTATGAACTGCACCAAAAGCCTGGGCCACTTGAATTTGATTATTTTCTTTTCCTATGACGACACCTGAATGGGAAAATCTAGAGTTCGTCTCATCCGCAATGATTGAACAAGAGTAACAGCGAAGTTCGATCAAAATCACGTCCCCTGGCTTTAAACTTAAGGCAAAGCTTGAGGTAGAGGCTAAAAGAACAAGCAAAATCAATGAGTTATAGATATATTTCATTTAAATCCTAAAAACTGACGAAAATAATCGGCGCCTGTATTCATATTTTTAACCTGCTTAAAAGCGTCAGTAAACAGCAAAATCCCCTATAGTTTCAAAGGTTTAACTCCGAACAGTAAGAAATATTACAAGGATAAATCGCTGATATCGGCGATAATAAGTCATAACCACTAAAGGTACTGATATGAGCTTTTCAATCATAAAAAAATATTTAGCCGTTACAGTTTATAGCTGGTGCCTCATTTTCAGTGGTCTTCCATCTCTTGGCTACACTCAAACAACTAACGAGAAACCGATGACGGCTGCTGAATGTGATTCAGGTCCAGACTCTCCTTATATGTGGGATTCGAGTAGAAATCGCTGCATGTTAAAAGCTGAAGCAACTGCTGCAAGAGCGCAATTTGAGTCATGTTCTCAACTTGAAGGAGATGCGCTTCAATCTTGTTTAAAAGAAAGTCGTGATCAATTTATGGATGAAGATTCAATGAATCACGATCAGTATAATACAAAAACACTTGGAACAGTTGTGGCAGGTGTTAATGGGACAGTGATCGCCTTTGCATTATTTGGAGCGATAAATAGCGAGAGTAAAATGCAAGGAGGAACGTGATTATCTAGAAAAATGATGATGGCTGCAGGTATCGCCTCTTTTGTGGGAGAGCTCTACCTTCGTTTTATGGCAAAAGATCAGTTTGATGAACTCAAAAAAGATTATGAAGATGACAGCAAGGACTCTTATGAAAAGCAAGTTGCGGCTTTCACCTATCTTGAGGCTGAGCAAAATGCTATCGCAGACTATGCTGGACAACATGCAAAGGCATATAAACTCTTCACAATGGCGTACGCAGCAACGGCCGTAATGGCGGGAGTAGAGCTTACAGTTGGGAGTACGACAGGCACGCCATTGCCTTGCATGGCACCTGAAGAAGATGGAGCAGATGCAGATAAAAAGGAACCATCTCCAGATGAAAAACTTGAATCTTCAAAAACTGAACTAGCTGATGCCAACAAACAAGCAGATAGTGATTTTGCTAAAGCAAAAGATGCAAACAAAGACCTTAAAAGATCTGATTGGAATGAAGGTGCAGGAAAAGAAAGTGCGACAAAAGTTAGTGATGCTAGAGAGTCAGTTAGAAGCGCAAGCGGTGCAATTACAGGTGCAGCTTCGGGAATAGTTTTTAAAAAAATGCTCTCAACATCGATGGGTATATTAGCTTTAAGTGGTGTATCAGCGATCTTAACAGGAGTTCTTGCTGCTGGCGCTGAACGTGAAAAGAAACAAGCGGAAGAAAATGCTAAAATTGCAGCGACTGCTAGAAGCAAGTTTGAAACAACACTTATGGCATCAAGTTTTTGTAAATCTCGAGATGATTTAAGTAGTCCAAAATGTTATTGTTTTAAAGCAGATGGATCAAGAAATACTGAGAGAACCAAATCCGAAACATGTCAGTCATTATTTGCGAATTTAGACAAGAGTTTATTCGCAGAAGCTGGTGATTATGGAAATAAAAATCAGTCTAAACCTCAAGGCTGCTTTAGAATTGACGGTGTCTACGATCAAAACTGTCAATGTAAACAAGTTAAGAACGAGCAAGGTGATGACGGTTGTTTCAAAGTTCCTGTTAACGTAAATCAGATTGCAGCACTTGGACCCAATACTGGTATCCCTCAAGTTATTGGGTCGATGAATACGCTGTTTGGTGGTGGATTAGGCTCTGGCGAGCTTCAATCTGGAAATATTGGGCAACTTGCAGCAAGAGTTGGTGCGGCAAGAAATCAAGTTTTAGCAAAAATTAAAGCCAATCCAAAGTTTGCTTCTTCCAATAGCCTCTTAGAACCTTTGTCCATGACAAAAGCCTTAGCAAAATCCTTATCACCTAAAGCAATAAGAGCGGCACAGGAACAACTTGGAAGAGGGCCATCCTCAGGTTCAATAAAATCACCTGAACTAGCGGCATCACTTGATAAAATGCGAAAAGATATCGGATTATCAGTTCATCTTGGTCGTGGTGGAATTAATCGCACAAAAGCAAAAAAGAAAACTGGTTTTGATCTTTACGGTAACGATAATAAAGCTGCTGGATCAAGTGATAGCGTCATGGCTAAAAAATATGATTACTCCGAAGCCCAAGATGATATTGTTGACCGTAAAGATGTTTCAATTTGGCAGGTTATTTCTAATCGTTATACGACAAGTGGTCTTCGTCGTTTGTTTGACGATGATTCAGAAGGCCTTTAAACTTAAAGTATGAAAGATATTTTAACAGGTAAAACTGAAGTCCATTTAACCCCCGGTCTTGGGGGTTTTCTCTTTGAAGAAAATACTGCCATTGCCTTAAAAAGACTTTCTGATCGCGCTAAACTCAACGGTTTTGATTTAAAAATTGTTTCTAGTTTTAGATCCTATGAAACTCAAACTAAAATTTGGCAAGCCAAGGCTACGGGGCAAAGAGATCTACTAGATACTCATGGCAATAAACTAGATTTTACTTCTTTAAATGAAGAACAAATCGTTGAGGCGATCATGCGATGGTCAGCCTTTCCAGGAGCCTCAAGGCATCACTGGGGAACTGATATCGATGTTTTTGATGGACGTGTCGTCGAAGAAAACTACCAAGTTCAATTAACTCCAAAAGAAGTCTCTGAGGTTTTTCATGAGTTTTACGGCTGGCTTGACTCTTTAATTGCTGCTGATGACTGTGAAGGTTTCTTTCTTCCCTACAACACTGATCGCGGCGGAGTCGCGCCTGAGGCATGGCATATAAGCTATCGACCTATCGCTGAAAAGAATTTTGAACTTTATACAGAAGAGTTTTTTATGAATCACTTAGATTCAATCAACGACCTTTCTTTAAAAGATATTGTGAAGTCTCGTGCTCCAGAAATTTATCAGCGCTATATTATCAACATCGCTAACTAGCACTCAATCGCTTTCATCCATTCTGGAGTAGGCGCAATAAGTTTTCTTTTATTAAGATCCATTAAACCAATTTTAAGACAAATCTCTGAAGCCAATGAGCCATCGCTCTTCAGCATTCTTTGTTTTATTTCCATGATCAGTGGGTGCTCAATCTTTTGAGGTTCAGATTCAATAGTGATGACTTCCCTATTAGTGATTTCTCTTTTAAACGATAAATCGAGCTCTAATACGACAGGCCCAATCTTTAAGGTTTTAATTTGATCTAAGCCATAGCCGTTATTAGTGATCAAATCCCATCTCGCCTGCTCATATAGCTCAAGATATTTGGCATTATTAACGTGACCAAAGGTATCGAGGTGGCCTTCATGAATAGTGACTTGATAACGATGCATGAGTCTTCCTTTGCTTATTTTGCCAAGTTTGGTTGGCACATGAACAATCAGACTAGCCTAGCAGCGATGAACTCTAATGTCAGTAATCATAGGTATTTAGCCTTTTCAAACAGTGTTTACAGAGTTCTTGAGGCTTTTGCTTAACTTCTATTGGCGATATGCCGATAAAATAGATGTAGTCAGTAAACAAATTTATGAATTTGGAAGAATTATGAAAAGATCACAAATTATCAAATGCCTAAAATCTTTGATTCTTATGCAAGTTCTCTTGTATCCAGTCATTCAATCAACTGCTCAAGCGGCAGGTGTTGGAGCAATGATTTGGTGTAAGAACTCAAACCGTATTTTTAGACATGAAGCTGGAACGACTGTAAATGGTAGAAATAATAATCAACCATTAATGGAATGTACTGACTATGGTCCTGGAGTATTCGCAGCTTCATCTGATGATCAAAGATGTGCATCAGCTATTGGATATGAGGTTTCGCTAACAGATAGCAATTTGACTGAGTGTTTAGGAAATACAACGACGACCGTGAATCAAGATCCAAAATGGTGCCTAATTCAAGGAACTACATTCGAGAAAAAAGTTGATTGTTCTGCAATCGCTCCTGACGACATCGCTCTTAAACTAGATAATTGCGCCGGAGGAAGTAGTGGGCCTTTAGACATACAAACACATACAGCATGTAAAACTGTTTTTTATCCAACTACTGAGAACGATGACATTAGAACAGCGGAATATGTTTGGTGTAAAAATAATAATGACCCAAATAAAATTTCAAAAATTCCTGGACCAACTTGTCCTCAAAATACTAGTCAGGTAACAGGTGATCAACTTGCGGCCCTTACAGGTTGTGCTAGAGATAACGAGAATATTGACCTTTCTGTACCTGGCGGTGGTTGTTTTGGAGTCGCTGCTCAAATTACAGGAACTCCAGGGCAACAAGTTGCAACAAGTATAGCAGAGGCTAACTTAAATCAAATCAAATGTGATTTATCAGGTTTAGAAACTGCACCGCTTACAACTGATGAAAATGCAGTATTTTCTTTAGATTTTGGCTCAAGTCCATATGCAGATGTTGATGATATTCTGGCATCTCGCTCGAGATCAAGTTCCAGATCGAGAAGAGCTGATGACGATTTTGATGATCTAGACTTATCAGGTACAAGAGATTTCACAGAGTCAAGATTACTAGTATTTTGTGAAGCTCAGGGAACTGAAGAGTGGCATAAGTTTAAAAAAGGAAAGATGAACTCTGAAGCTGAACCAATCTGGGATCCATCTTGGCATTATTTTTATAGAAAGAAACTATTGGGTTTAGATGGGACTGGAAATAATCCTACTGATCCAAAATATATTTCCAAAGTAGAATCAGACAAAAGGTTTACCTCTGATGAGATAAAGTTCATTAATAGATGTAAGAATCCAAAGGCGCCAGAAGGTCAAACCACAGAACAAAAACATGAAAAGCACAAAGCTTTCACAGAGTCAATTCAAGCGAAAGCTGAGACTTCTGGAAACCCTAAACTTAAAGCGATTAAAGAAAAGTTTAAAGCTTATGCAGTTGCAGGTCTAGAAGCAATGGCCGATCATCGTAAAAACTTAGAGCGATGTGAAGCCCTTATGTCTCTAACAAAGCACTCTGACTATGATCGTGAATACACATCAACTGGTTCTGAAGCAAAAACAATTAAAGCTTCTTTTGATCAACAATTAAAATGTGAAACCTACGGACCTGAAGCTCAAGACTTCAAGCCTTGTGTAGATTTTATTAATACTTACGATGCATCAATGGTTGCCAAGACTGCTTTACAAGCTGGTCAAGGAATTCATTATCAAAGTGAGCGTATTGAAGATCAAAATTCTTTAAGTCAACAAGGTGCCATCGGTGGAATCGATCACCGTGGAGCACTTAATATTCAAAAAGGTGAAATTAAGGACCGTGCCGGTTATGCAAATCAAAATGCTGCACTTGACACTGCAAAATTAGCGGCACTTTTTGGTATTCTTGAATCGATGCCTAATAGGAATAAACTGATAAAGACATGTAAAACTGATATTTCTGGTGACAAAGTAAGTACAAGAATTTCTTTAAGTCATAGCAAAGCTGCAACTAAGTTTCTGGCAACACTAGGCTTTGCCCAATCTCCATTCACCTATGGTCAGGTTTCAGGCGACACTATAGGTAATGCTCTTGAACAGGATTTAGATCCAAACACGACTAGAATTCTTGTGTCAGCAGATCAAGGTGAAAAGCTTTGTGAGGTTACAGCAAAGAATACTTCAGCTGGCAGTTTAATAATGAACGATGAATTTAGAGATACAGCGAAAAGAATTCTTGCTCAAACAGCAACAGAAGCTGCCGCAAGTTTCTTAGCTGCCGGTATGCTTAATAAACAAGCCAGACAAATTGATGACCTATTAAAAAGAATTGAAGGATATGACCCAAGTGAAAACTTTGTTCCGCCTTCAGATGCTCTTCTTGCAGGTCCATGTGCCTTTGACCCTTCAACTCCTGGGTGTGCCGCTGGTGTTCAACCGGTAGCTAGAAACGTAGGCTTTGGTAACAATAGTCTTTCAATTGGCGGCGGTGGATTTGGCGGAAACGGTATCGCACTTGATGCTGATACAGGTTTTGATAATGCTGCAACAGATGGAAACGTCACATCTGATCGTACAGGTGAAACAGGACCAATCGGATCTATCATTCCAAATAGAAATAAATCTGGTGGGATAGAAGGTGGAGGACCATCAGCAGCTGGATTTAAATCAAGCAATAGAGGCGGTGTCTCTGGTGGTGGCGGATCTGGAGCTTCAGCAGTTGGTAGTACTGGTCGCGGCGGCAGTGGCAGTGGCGGCGCAGGTGGATCGAAAGGTGGTCAAGCTAGTGGTGGAAAAAGCCTGGCTTATTCTGGAAGTAGTATTGGTCGCCTAAGCGGTGGTCGTGGTGTTGGTAGAAAACCTGCTTCAAAAGATGGAGGATCAAACCCATTTGCGAATATGTTCAAAAAGGGTGGACCTCAAAATGATACCTTAAACTTTAGAAATCCTGCTGGGATTGGTTCTAAGTCTGGAAGTATCTTTGATAGAATTTCAGATAGATATAAAGTTGTTCAAAGTAAAAACCTTCTCTTAGAGTACGAAGAGAAGAAATAATAAAAGTCATCTGGCCCCTGTAAAATCTACAGGGGTTGTCCCCTCGCCCCTTGGCCGGTGTTAGAATGACACCAGATTCATCCTTGGGGTTATTTTGAAAACAACAAAACTTATTATTCTTAGTTGCTTGTGTCTTACACCTTTGACAGGTTTTAGTGCTGAAATCGATGCTTTTAGTAAGCGTTTTGAGCCACTTGAAGATTCTTTAATAAAAGTTAATCAACTGACCAATCGTTTACTGCAAGAATCTCTTGATGAAGCTAATCATAAAAAAGACGGATGTGATCAAAAGCGTCTCTATAAATCACTTAGAAAAAGATTTAATAATCAATACCAGGGTGAACTCGCTAAAGAGATTATTAACTCTGATGAATATGCAAAAATAAAAATTCCATCAAAACAATCTATCTATCAAGATTTCAAATGGTACGAAGCGATTGTTCAAGGTGGCACTTCACGTATTAGCGACCCTATTGCTGATCAAATGAAAATTAACGGCATTTTAGTTGGTACAGATAAATTTGAACATTTCATGGGTTCTGGATACAGATACTTTAATGAGTTTCGTCTAGAGAAGAATACAGTCGAAGAAGCCTTACAAATTGGTTGGAAAGCGGAAACTGGCATTCTTGGTGCAGTTACAACTGGTGTTATGTCTTACGCCGATTTAACTGCAAACTTTAATGGTATGAGATTTTGGAATCATATTGAATTAAAATACGATGACGTTTTGGGCTCAGAGTATAACCAAGGTCCTTATGTTGCTTGTGTTGATGAAAAATGGGTTACCACTGAAAACAAAATCGACTGGGCAAACTATATCGATAAAGCATTTGATGAAGGCATTAACTGCAGCCGTTTTAAAAATGAAAGCTTGGCCAATAAGGTCGCTGCTCGCCTCGAAAAGCTTGAGACAAAAGATAAACTTGGTAGAAAGTATACTTGTCCAATGGAGCCTCAAGCGATTGATAAACTCAAAGCTAAATATGGCCAATTATCACCGTTTCTCATCAACTCTATAGGCCACAACTCTTTAGGCGTTGATAGCTTCGATTCTCTCTACCCTGCCCCATAATTGGCACGTCACGTGCATTCTTAAATGGGGATTGGCAATGAATGCCAAAACTGGTCGCAAGGAGGCCCCATGAAAAAATTACCATCAGCAAAAGTCCAGGCCATGCAGGAAATAAATAGTGCCATCGCAACTATTGGATTTATGGCATTTGCGAGCTCATTATTATTAATACAGGGCTTATCTCGCCTACTTACGAAAAATTTATAAGCGCAGCGCAACTTGGCAGAACGCGCCGCCTCATTCTAGG
>CAYGRY010000054.1:0-21260 GCA_964352405.1 uncultured Halobacteriovorax sp. | reverse complement strand
CCAGATGAATTAAAAAGAAGTTATGTTAATCGTTGTCTGGCAGATAAGGGTTACCAAGTTTTAGGATGGGAATAATGAGTTTCATCTACCATCTTAAACCCGAGCCGATGATTGGCACTGATCTGATTCCGTTGAACTCAATGGACAAGAAGAGCGAGCTATATTCTCGGCATGCGAAGAAATATATTGGAAGAGAAAACTTAATGGATGTAACCATTCCAAAGCTTAATTGCAAATGGAATGATGTCGTTCAGTTTTCTGCTTTGAACCCTCAGGTAGTTTTGGAAGACTTAAAAAAGTATATTGAAGAATTAAAGTTGGATAGAAGCGAATTTTTTAAAGTCCATATTCAACAGATTATTGATAAGTACGACGTCGTTATGCTCAATCGAATCCATGAACGAGAATTTGGTGATTTTTCTATCAGTGAAGATGAAGTTGAGTTTATGACGCTTAAAAATTACACAGAATTAGTTGAAACTCCTTTAGAAACCAAGAGATTTTGGGAATATGCTAAAGCTCATCAAAAACCATTATTATGGTTTCCAGGGATAACGCATATTCTTGTCAAAGGTATAATTGAAACGACTCAATTCGAAATCTGTGAACTAAGAGGTTAATTTGAAAAATAAAATATGGTTTCGTAACGATCTAACGATCGAAGCAATTGAGAAATGGTCATCAGATACCATGGTCGATCATCTCGATATGCATATCACAGAAATTGGTGATGATTTTCTTCGTGGCGACATGCCGGTAGATCACCGAACTGTTCAACCACAGCGCCGACTTCATGGTGGAGCGAGTGCGGCACTAGCCGAAACTCTTGGAAGTATCGCTGCCAATCTCGTGCTCAATAACGAAACTCATGTGGCTTTTGGTCAGACTCTATTTTGTCAGCACCTGCGCCCAGCTGTAAGCGGCAGAGTCAGTGGAGTTGCAAAGGCGATTCATCTCGGACGCACCACTCAAGTTTGGGAAATTAATATTGAAACAGAAGAAGGTAAAGTCGTGTGTTCTTCACGTTTAACCATGGCCGTTGTTAAAAAATAATTTCGCATAAAGTAATCTTAAATTATTCTAAATACTTATTCTTAGTTCATAAATGAACCTCTTGCTTTAAAGGGCTTGAGGTGTTTATGAAATTATTAATATTGCTACTTTTATTTATTAAATCAGCCCACGCATTAACTCTTTCAGAATCTGTTCATCAATCTTTGATCAATTATTGCAATGGCAACAAAGCCAAGTCTGTTCTTGATGAGAGAATATTTAAGCTCAAGCCATCTAAAAAACGTTGTGTCTCTTTTAAAGCTTTATCGACTAAGCCAAATAAATATTTTCTTAAAATTAAAACGCCAAAAACGAAAAGCTTAGTACATCTTCATTTGCCCTCCTTAAAAGTCATTGAAGAAGAAGATGATTTTTTTAATGACGATATTTATATGTGGTTTGTTATCACGCTTGATGGAATTCCCTACATAAAAGTGACGAAAATCTACAAAGGTTTAGATGAGGGACAAACATTACAATTTGATGCTGCTGATCGAGTTATTAATGATCTTCAATTTAAACGAACCGCGATCATTGATTGGGGCATTGTTGAAAGTGATGGAGATGATATTAGCGAAATGCGAAGATTAAGCCAGCACGCGCTTGAGTTAGTTTATCTGGCCATGAATCAGCAAGATGATCCAAATAATCCAACTCGAATTGAGCAACTTAAAGATCAAACAGCCAAAGTAATGGAACTACTTTTAGGACTGGATCATGATGATAGGCTCACCTCGGGAACACTCATCCTAGACTCAACATCAACTCAGACAACGTGGCAAAATGGCGGGATTTATGAGTTCTCACAAGATTTTACTGGCTCACATATGAATTCAGACTGGCATTATCAAATCCTTTGGCGTCTTTTAATGGTGGACATAAACCCATCAAGACTTTTCTAAAACCAAAAATCAGGGCATAGTGAGCGTATGGAAGATGATAAAAAGCCAAAACCCATTGATGTCGATAAAATTGATCTTGATCGACTAAAGTTAGCAACAAGCGAGAATCCAGGTGCTTTGACCTTTGGATCTAATCGCGGCGGTGTTGCTTTCACACCGAACAAAGAAGGTGCGATTAAAAGTCGTGCGTATTCTGCCATGACACAACAACTTGATATGCAGCTGGTCAATATTGTTGAGCAAATGAGAGTTCTTGCCAAGCAAGTCGAAGAACTTAAAGAGCGTAAGCGCGTATCAGAACTTATCTACGCTGCTGCCATTAGTTTTGAGCCGCTCATTGGTAAAACCTATTACCTTTATGAAACGACTGAAAATGAAGTTGTGAAGCCAAGACTTTCTCTATTATCTCCTAAAGACTGGGGTGAAGAGAAAATGGAAAAACAAAAATTTTTAGCTGAAGCAGTACTGCTAGCTGACCATACATGGAAAGTACTTTCTAGTGATAATCAATTTCTTGATGTTATTTAATCGAATTTAAAACTAATTTGTGCGCCCAACATATCTTTGGAACGTGTTGAGATCTCACGACCTCTTGGCGTTCTTAAAAGAAAGCCTTCTTTTAAAAGATATGGCTCATAAACCTCTTCAATCGTTTGTCTGTCTTCGCCAAGTGTTGCAGCAAGAGCTTCAATACCAACTGGTCCACCGCTATAATATTCCAGAATAACTTTTAAGATTTTTCGATCCATACGATCAAGTCCTAGAGCATCGATTTCCATCAACTCTAAGGCCTTAGAGACTTCTGCTTTTCCAATTTGTTCTTGTCTTGCAACCACGGCAAAGTCACGAACACGCCTAAGGATTCTATTGGCAATTCTTGGTGTCCCTCTGGCACATCGAGACATAATTCCAAGTGCTTCATCTGTTACTTTTAAATTCAATTTACCAGCATTTGTATTTAAAATTTTAGCCAGCTCAGTTGGTTCGTAAAAGTCGAAATGCAAATCGCCCATGAAACGGTCACGAAGTGGGTTGGATAATAGACCAGATCTTGTCGTAGCACCTACAAGTGTAAATGGTGCTAAGTCGATCTTCATTGTTTTTGCTGCCGCTCCTTGGCCAATCACGATATCCAAACGAAAATCTTCCATGGCAGAGTATAAAATTTCTTCAACCGAGATATGCATGCGATGAATTTCATCAATAAAGAGCAGATCGCGTGGTTCAAGTCCTGTTAGAATTGCTGCCAGATCACCTTTTTTTTCAATGGCTGGACCAGACACAACATGAAGCTGAACTCCAAGTTCGTGTGCAATAATCATTGCTAAGGATGTCTTACCAAGTCCAGGAGGACCTGATAACAAAAGATGGTCCATAGCTGCTTCACGCATTGTTGCCGATTCAACCATGACTTTAACGTTTTCTAAAATCTTGGCTTGGCCGACATACTCAGAAAAATCTTTTGGTCTTAAACGATTTTCGCCGCCGTCTGCTTTATCCAGATAATCAGGTTCAAAAATTCGCTCATTTCCTTCCATCGAATTCACCTAAAGTTGCTTTAAGACAAGATGAACAAGTTGTTCAGGTCTGCTGACAGAATGTTCTAATAACAATGTTTGTGCCAAAGGTAGAATTTGTTCTTCTTTAAATCCTAGCTCTTTACACGCAAGCATTGTTTCTTCAAGAATCGGTGAGTGATTGATATTTTCAATTTCTTCACTCATTTCATTTTCATCGTAATTAATTTGATCAAGCGACAAAACATCTGAATGCATTGGTCTAATCGTTCTAGATGAATACATCATCACTTTGTCAGCTTTATTTGGAAGATCAAGTACGAGTTGTCCCGCACCTTTATTCCCAATACCCGGGGCTTTTCTTAATGTTGTCTTGTCATCGCTTTTAGCAGCGCGAACAATTTGCTCAACACCAAGAGCTCCAATTAGTGAATAAGCTGCTTTGGGGCCGATGCTTGGAAGCGTAATTAAAAGTTCGAAGAATTTTTTATCTCTAAGTGATTTAAAGGCAAACAAAGCTTCATGACCTTCACGGATTATATGTGAAACGAAAACAGCTGCCTTAGAACCTTCTGGAACAATCCAATGGCAATGAATCTGATACCCAATACCTTGAACTGTTCTTAAGATACTTTCTTGGCCATCACTAAAAACGATTTCACCTTGTAAGAATCCAATCATATTATTTCCTTGTGCCTTCGTATGAAGCAAAAACACTTTTTAAACTTCGGCCTTTTGATCGGCTAACCTTTGGTTTGTTTTTTAAACCTTGGTGTAAGCTATGACAAAGAGCTATAGCTAGGGCATCTGATGCATCATGAGTCGCAAAATCTGTTTCTTTTCCAAAAATCATTTTAAGTGTTTTATCAACGCCTTCTTTCGTAGCTTGTCCGTGCCCTGTCACTGTCGACTTAATCAATGTTGGTGCATATTCAAATATTTTACCAACGTAGCCAGAGCCAAATCCACTAATTAAAGCGCCACGCGCCTGAGCAAGCTTCGCCAAAGAAGGAACACTTTTTGTATAAATCAAAGACTCTAGAGCAATTTCATGGGGCTTATATTCTTCAACTAATTTCATGGCCTGTTCGTGAATGGTGGCCAAACGATCAACAAGATCGAGTTTACTATCAAACCGCAAGACTCCACTTTGAATGAGCTTTGTCTGTTTGCCTTGAATATCTATGACGCCGAAACCTGTTTTTATTGAGCCCGGATCAATTCCCAAAATAATCATAAGATATTGTAACGGGGCACCATCGCTTCGTCACGCTTCTAGCTTGATGCGCCCTTAGATTTAAGAAAATGGCCGACGTAGAATATACAAAAGCCACCGACGAATTGAATCAATTCAAGCTTTCCGTAATCACCCATTGATAGACCTGCAAACAAACACAAACCAACTGATGTAAAGCCAACTAGTTGCAAACCAGTACCGATATAAAAAAGCATTTGTGCCCCCCGTTAGACTTTGTTTTTATCAATTTTTCCTCTTTGAGCAAAGGGGAAAAGACTCGCCCAATTCCATTCTAGTTAGTAAACTCATGCCACGTTATTGAAATGGATAGGAATTTGACCAAAATACTTGCAGCAAAGCCAGTTGTTGATTCAGTTATTGAACAACTTAAAAGTGAAGTTAACGCTTGGATTAAGCGCGGTGTAGTTCCATCTTTGAAAGTCCTACTTGTTGGTAATCATCCTCCAAGCCTGATCTACACTAGAAATAAAAAGAAGTTTATCGAATCTCTCGGTGCTAAATGCGAAATTATTCATCTTGCAGAGAATATTTCTGAATCAGATTTTTTAAAAGAAGCAGATACCATTTCGAAAGACGAACAAACTCACGGCTGCTTTGCTCAACTTCCTCTTCCAAAACATTTACAAGATATTGATGTTGCCAATCTTTTTCCTCCAAAAAAAGACGTTGATGGCTTTCACCCTGAAAATATTCGCGCCATGGTTGTTGGCGGTGGCATAGCGAAGAATGCACTTATGCCTTGCACCCCTAAGGGAATCATTACACTTTTAAAATATTATCAGTTTGATTTAAGCGGCAAAAATGTCGTTGTGATTGGAAGAAGCATGATCGTTGGAAAGCCGATGGCCATGATGTTGTCGAATGCCGACGCTTCCGTTTCTATCTGTCATTCTAAAACTAAAGACATTGCTTTTTTCACAAAGAAAGCCGACCTGATTGTTGTTGCTGTTGGTAAAAAAGATTTTCTAACCACGAAACATCTTGGTGATAACAAGCCATGGATCATCGATGTTGGACAAAATGTTATCAACGATTCGCTTTTTGGTGACGTTACTGGAAATTGCATCGATCATTGTGATGCTTTGACTCCTGTTCCTGGTGGCGTTGGCCCAATGACAATATGCTCATTAGGACAAAACTTACTGGCAGCAGTTCAATTACAATTAGGAGACATCTCATGATGCATACGAGCTTGCACGCTGATCATTTATCTATGGGCGCTAAGATGGGAGAATTTGCTGGGTGGGATATGCCTCTTCAGTACTCTGGCGTTAAGCAAGAAGTTCTAGCTGTTCGACAAAATGCAGGCATGTTTGATGTTAGTCATATGGGCGAGTTTTGGGTCAAAGGCCCAGACGCTGTAAAATTTGTCGATTACATCATGACTAATGATTTTTTAAATGCAGCAATTGGCAAAGCTGTTTACTCCCCTCTTTGTCGTCATAATGGCACAGTCATTGATGACTTGATTGCTTATAAAATTGCCCAAGAAGAAATTTTAATTTGTGTTAATGCTTCTAATATTGAAAAGGATTGGAATTGGATTGAAGCACAAATTTGCGGTTTTAAAATCGATCTTACTAATCATAGCGAAGAGACTTCTCTTATTGCTGTTCAAGGACCTAACTCTTCGAAAATTCTATCTGAGCTAGGTCTAAACACTGAAATGCCAGTGTATGGTGCACGTAAAAGCCCTTCATCTTTTGGTGATGTCATTTTAGCGAGAACCGGATACACGGGTGAAGATGGTTTTGAAGTTTTCACCACTCATAAACAAGCTCAAGATATTTGGCGTTCATTAGATCAACATGGGGTTAGCCCCTGTGGCTTAGCTGCTAGGGATGTCTTACGCCTAGAAGCTTGCTACCCATTATATGGGCATGAATTAAGTGATGAGTGGACTCCACTAGATGCAGGTCTTAAGTGGACAGTGAAGCTCGACAAGAATGACTTCGTAGGTAAAGAAGCTTTAAGTTCATATAAGCCTAAGTTTAAACTTATCAAGGTTCTTATGGAGCGTGGTATCGCAAGAGATGGCTACGCTGTTAAAAATACAAATGGCGACATCATTGGCAAGATTACATCAGGCACCATGTCTGTTGTTCTTGGTAAGGGAGTTGGCCTAGCACTAGTTGAGTCTGATAAGGCTCCTAGAATTGGTGAAACTCTACAAATATCGATTAGAAATCAAGATTATCCAGCAACAGTTGTTAAAGACGCGTTCCTAAAGGGAGGAAAATAAAATGTCACACAATATTCCTAGCGACCTCATTTATACCAGCGATCATGAGTGGGCCAAAATTGATGGTGATATTGCTGCCATTGGAATCACAGACTTTGCACAAAATGCATTAGGCGACATCGTCTTTGTTGAGCTTCCTCAAGTTGGCACAACGCTAGACCAGGGTGCGACGTTCGGCGTTGTTGAGTCAATTAAGTCTGTTTCAGATCTTTTTGCACCGCTTGAAGGTGAAGTTGTAGAGATTAACTCTGGCTTAGAAGGATCTCCTGAAGAGATTAATCAAAAGCCATATGATTCTTGGATAATTAAAGTAAAACTAGGTAACCCAGAACAGGTTAAAAGCCTTTTAAGCGCTGCCCAGTACACTGAAATCGTCGAAGCACAATAAATACTAATAAGCCCTCGCAATCAAGTTTCGAGGGCTTACTCATTGCAAGTTTTTTTTTATTTTTTTTACCTTTTATTGAAGTCAACATCTCATATTAAAAATTTTTAAATACACAACTGAATAGCCATCTAAAAATTCTATTTCTTAAATATTGACTCGGAAAAAATAACTTTATTTAGAAAAAAAACTTTACGGAGTTTCAATTTAGACTGATACTCCGACTCCGGCTTACAGCTAATAATGAAACTTCAATGCTCAAGGGAACCGCGAATTTATGTTCAGCGACAACCAAGAAAATGTTCAACTTCTCAATACTGCGATTATCAAATCGAAAGAACGCAAGATTGATAACTCATATGAAGAAAGACTCGCTCGCATTTGCCAAACACCGGCAGTAAAAGCAATTTCAGCAGCTATTGCACAGCTTGCGGAATCAGAAAATATTTCTCGCGATCAAGCAGCTATTAGTCTTGTAGAAACTGTACGTGAGTTAGATAGTATTTGGAGTGATTACGTTATGATGGAAGGCATCGGGCGTTTAAAAGAACTTCTTCGCGGCGACAATAGTAAGCACTAAGACTTAACGACAAATCCCCACTCAATTTTTGCACGACCGTTTACGATCATACCTTTTGGTGGATTAGGAAATGGACCAGCTTTATTAAATGAATCAATCGCTGCTTCATCGAATTCAGTCACTCCACTTGAAGACTTAAGTTCGATATCTACAATTTTTCCCATTTGATCAATCGTAATTGAAAGAGCTGTCACCTTATCAGAGCTCGCTGGAACTCTACCACCACGCTTAGCGATGGTTTGAGCTTTCTCTTGAAGCGTTCTGCCCCAATGCTGCTCAAGTCTTTGTTTAATGCGATGATAGAAGCCGTAATACTTGTATTCAGTTGTATTTAGCTTCGTCATGTCGCCTAGTGGGATGTCTTGTACGTAATCATTGTTTCTAGCAAAGCCTGCAACGCCCTCTCTACCATTTTCAAGGCCAAGACTTGCAAGCTCTCTTTCTTCCATTTTTGGCGCAACCGAATCAGGAACCTTGACCTGACCAAGCGCACTCAATGAAACTTTTGCTTTTTTGGCTTTTTTCGTCGCTTTAGCAACTTTCTTTTGAAGTGTTTCACTGCCAACCTTTTGGCCTTTACCAGCTTCTTTAAAAGCACCTATTTTTTTAGCGGTTGTTTGGCGATCAGCAACTTGAGTTTTCTCACTAAGAAAACGAGTTGGTACTGGAGCTAAGTCGAGCTCCGATTTTTCTGATGTTACAATTTGTCTTGGTAAATTCATTTTCTTTTGAAGTGATTTTTGTTTTTCAGCAACGACTTCATCTTTTTTAGGCTCAACTAATCTAATCTTAGTAACCTTGTCATTGATTCGACGTAGTGAATTTTCTATTTCAGGTTGCCATTTAACGACCATGACAAAAACATGCATAAATAATGAGACTGCGATTGCAACCTGCACTACTTTTTTCTGCATTTTTTGATGATCAAGCACCGTGCCCACGCTCCCTCCATTTGGATCGAGACATAAGCTTATCGGTACTCTTTTAAAAAAATTAAGCTTTATTGATTATTGAAGTATTCGTCTTCTTCAAATATTGGACCTGTTGTATCTGGTACTGCAACTTCATTCTTCTGTTCTTCAACAGAACCTGGTTCTGTGCCTTCAGCAAACGACTCCGTAAAGGCACCTGGACTTCCAGAGCGAATTAGTCGTCCATTGTCACGATCGATAACAACATTTACAATACCTGGTGGCACTCTAAAATCGTTTTCACCATAACGCTTGAGACCTGCACGCATAAATTCCTTCCAAATTGGAAGTGCTGATTTTGCGCCTGTTTCTCCAAAGCCCAAAGTTTCGTTATTATCAAAACCCGTCCAAACACCTGTTACAAGATTGCTACTAAAGCCCATAAACCAAGCATCGACATAGTTATTAGTTGTACCTGTTTTACCACCTAGAAATGTACTGACTTCTTTAGCGCCACGACCTGTACCGTACAAAACAACACCACGAAGAATATTTGTCATGACATAAGCAAGCCTTGAATCATAAACTTGGTTTTCACTTAAACCGACCAAGAACGGATTGGCGACTTTTTCATGAACAGCTTCTTCAGTGCCTTCATCAGTGCCGCTTGGGGTTGCTGCTGATATTGTTGGTTCTTCTGCTACATCAGATTCAACCTGCCCATCCAATGCACCATCCATATTCTCTAGAAAATATCGTTTCCCATCACGATCAGTGATACTCAAGATAGCTTTGGGCTTTAATTTTTTTCCGCCGTTTGGAAAGATTCCATAAGTGGCTGTTAGGTTTAATAAGTTAACTCCAAACGATCCCAGTGAGAGTGATAGGTCTTTGGGCATATCAACTTCAAGTCCAATTCTTTTTGAAAAATCGTGAACTTTATCAACACCAAGATCTTGGGCTATTTTAATTGTTGGTACATTTCGACTGACTTCTAATGCTTTTCTAAAAGTCATAGGCCCTTTAAATTCTCCATCGTAATTTCTTGGCTTCCAGTTTAGGCCTTCAACACCGCCAAGAGCTTCAGGTGAGTCAATGACTAGAGTTGAGGGTGTGAATCCATTTTCAAGTGCTGCCGCATAGAGAATCGGCTTAAAAGAAGAGCCTGGCTGCCTTAGTGCCTGTAGAGCTCTATTAAACTGTGATTTGTTAAAGTTGGTGCCACCAACAAGAGAAATAATTTCTCCTGAATATGGATTAAGTGAAACAAGTGCGGCTTGAGCATCAGGGTCCTGCTCTAAGCTGCATAGAATATATTTTTGATTGTTAATGACTTTTTTATCGTCTTTAAGCTTATCAAGATACTTTTTAAAGTCGTCAGTCACTCTTGATCTCAAGTTTGTTTTATTAGAAAAAATTCTAACTTGTACTACATCGCCACGCTTTAAGATTGTTGATGGTTTCGTCACATATGGATAAAAAACACGATCTGGCGAAATAACTCTTTCATGCGCCCAACGAAACATTTCATAAGGAATAATGCCCGCAACTCCCGCAACTTTAACGTACACTAATCGAGCAAGATCATCTGTATCAGTTACAATTGCTTCATGAATTGAGTTTCTTTGTAATAGCTCAATCAGAGGATCCTCGTCAGCAAACCCAGCATGGACACGCTTCGTTGGTGAAGAAGCTTTAAACTCTTTTTCATATTCACTGATGCGATCCCAAATTGTCTCATCAATTTTATATTCATAGACGCGATTAAGTTCATCATCGATCGTAAAGTATTCAGACGTATCTGCGTAAATATCAATGCGTTTCTTTTTGAAGAATTCATTCCACTGATCTTCAGCTAAGTTTTTAAGTGGACCTTTAAAACCTTGGCGCTTATCGATCTCTCTCGCACCTTCAACAATTTCTCTTTCTGCAATTTCTTGCAGGCTCCAATCCAAGGTTGTCTCAACAACAAATCCATTGGATAGAAAATTTTCTTCTCCGACTGCTTCGACAACTCTTTGTCTTACCCAGTCGGTAAAAAACCCTGCTTTAAATCCTGAAAGTTTTCTTATTCTAAATTTAATTTTTTCATCTAATGCTGCTTTATATTCTTCTTCGGTAATTTTACCTGTCTCAAACATACGTCCTAGGACGTAGTGCTGTCTTCTTGTCGCAGCTTGAGTCGACATATATGGAGAATACCTTCCAGGTGCAACCAATAATCCGGCCACCATTGCGCTTTCAGCAACAGTCGCTTCAGCAAGATCTTTGCTGAAGTAACCCTTAAAGGCAGCCTTTACACCATAGTATCCGCCACCAAGATAGACTTGATTTAAATACAAATAAAGAATCTCATCTTTGCTTAGGTGTTTTTCTATTCTTAACGCCAAAAGAAAGTCTTTAATCTTTCTAGAAATAGATCTTTCACTCGTTAGTAGAAGTGACTTTGCCACTTGCTGTGTAATAGTAGATCCACCTTGGACAACTCTGCCGGCTTTAATATTGGCGATCATGGCGCGCGCAACACCAAGGTAATCCACGCCTTTATGTTCGTAAAACTTGTCATCTTCTGCCGATAGAAATGCGCCAATAATTCGTGATGGTATTTCATCTATTTCAGCGACAACACGATCCTCAACACCAATATTTGCTAAGATTGTTCCATCTTTGGCTAAAATTTTTGAAGGGATTGGTGGTCTATAGTCATTTAATGAGGTTATTTTCGGTAAGGAGAAGGAAAAGCTAATTATGACAATTACGGTTATAACAGCACCAAGTAAACCCAGGCCAACAAGTGCGTAAATGACTTTTAAAAACGGATTATCTCTCATCATCATTGTTTAAGACCTTGATTTTTCCAATTTTCAATATTCTCTTTTAGAGAAACTATTTCAAGTGCTGGTTTTGTTGGATTAATTTCAACAACAATATCTGCACCTATTTTGTTTTTAATTTCACCTGTTGGCCATTTTCTTTTACCTGAACTTTCTAGATGAAAAAGGATAAAGTCTTTTACAGAACCTCTTGAAACCCATAGTCCTTTTTGGCTTGGCATAATTAAGACGTGAAAGGATTGGCTTAAGTCTTTTTCCCAGATTTTTTTTAACAATTGTTTCGCTTTTTCATTTCGATCAGTAATGCCTTTTCTTTCTAGTGCAAAGAGTTCCCATTCAATTTCATCAGCACTCATATTAAATGCTAATGCAGTGGCAACAATTGCACCGAAACCAACGCCAGCATATATTCTTGGATTAACGCCATTTTTACTAAGCAGGCGCGAGGTTGATAGTGCTCTTGAAATAATTTGTTCATCATCAATTAGCAAGACACCTATTGCTGGTTCATTGTTTTTGTTTTTTGTGAAATCTTTATCTGCATTTTGAGGAAGTGGCCCTAAATCATTTGTGGGTGCTGATTCTTCTAGTTCCAGTTTGGTTTTATCTCTTTTTTTATTCAAGATTGATCCGACCGACATGGCGGAGTTCTTTTCTTTGACTGTGTTTTGGCTTACAAAACTACAGCTGCTGATTAGTGTTAAGCATATCAATAAATAGCTTAGTTTTTTAAAAGTTAGCACTAATCAATTGCCTCTTCTTTTAATGAATCTGTTAGCTTTGAAATTTTAACTTCAATCGCTCCCATTCTCTTTTTACAGTTTTTATATAAACTAACACCTTCTTCAAAAAGTTCTAAACTCTGCTCAAGCGGTAGTTCTCCCGACTCTAGTTGATAGACTAGGTCTTCTAGTTTTTTGAGATCTTCTTCAAAAGTGATCTCTTTTTTGTCTTCTTTTTTCTTTGCCATCTTGATGTCCTTCTCTTTTTCAGGCGCTAGGTGTCATCTGTTTGACTATACTTGAGCGTTTTACTTTTGAACCATCGTTGCAATTTTAATTAGTTATACTTAATAACTCCCATTCTTGCATGTACTTATTAGCGGGAGAAATTTGCCGCAGTGGAAGAATTGTCTCCCTAATTGGTATGATGTTGAAGTGTAGGACCAGGATGGTTCGCGCATTCACCAGGAGGGTGAAAAGTTGAAAAACCTTTGGGTCCCAGTTTCTGGTGCCATTGCCCAACAAAAGAAGGTCGATACCATCGCCAATAACGTGGCTAACGCTAATACTGCGGGCTTCAAAAAAGATGGTGTAACGTTTCGTGAATATATTACGGCGCTTGATAAAGGGCATCAGGACATTGATTTACCTAATAAAGAATGGTCGCCTGAAGATTTCTATCGCAGCTATGGATCAGAAAATGCCATGGTACGTGTCGACGGATCTTATACAGACTTTGAACAAGGACAATTAGCCTCAACTGGAAATCCTTTAGACTTAGGTCTTAATGGACCTGGTTTTATTGAAGTCCTAGCTCCTGGTGGAATTAGATATACACGTAGAGGAACACTTGGCCTTGATGCTCAAGGTTTTCTTGTTACCGATCAAGGTTATAAAATTCTATCTAAGCCAGAGGGTGCTACACCTGCTGCTGCAGAAGATCGCTCCATTCAGCTTCCATTAACTGGTGCCAAGAATTTATCAATCAATCTTGGTGGACAAGTTTTTATCGACGGAGCTCCGCTCTCAGTTATATCGGTTGCAGAATTTAAAGATATTCATGCTCTTAGAAAAGAGGGTCACTCTTTATATATCAATCCACATCCAGACAACCGCTTAGCTGAAACAACTAAAACCTCTGTTAACCAGGGTTTTGTTGAACAATCAAACGTTAATACTGTTTCTGAAATGTCTGAATTAATTAAGGCGCATCGCCATTTTGAAAGTATACAAAAAGCAATTAAAGCCTACGACGATATTTCATCTCGTGGTGTAAATGAAATTGGGAAGTTTTAAATGATAAAAATTAATATTGTAACGGCTTCATGTCTATTTCTTCTCAGCACTCCAAGTGCATTTGCAATGCTAAAGGCGCTAAATACAGCTGCTTCCGGTATGGCGGCGCAGGAAGTTCACGTCAATACAATTTCTCACAATATCGCCAACGTAAATACTGTTGGATATAAAAAGCAACGTGCAGAATCTGAAGACCTTCTCTATGAAACTGTAATTGAGGCTGGTGCCCGTTCAAGTGATGACAGCAGATATAACGTAGGCCTCCAAGTAGGAAGTGGTTCAAGAATTGTTGCCGTTAGAAAAGAGCTAACTCAGGGCGATCCGCAAATGACCAAGAATCCTTATGATCTCATGGTTAACGGAGACGGCTTTTTTGGAATTGAGCTGCCTAATGGCCAAATCCGCTACACGAGAGATGGTGCCTTTAATGTTGATAGTACTGGCACATTAGTTTCAAAAAATGGATATAAGGTTGTTCCTGGAATCACACTTCCCCCCGCTACTGTATCACTAACTATTTCAGAGTCTGGCGTAGTTGAGGCATTCATTCAAAATCAAGTTGAGCCACTCAATGTTGGTCAAATCCCAGTATTTACCTTCATCAATCCAGTAGGTCTTAGGGCCATGGGTGCAAATCTATACGGGCAATCTCAAAGCTCTGGCCAGCCAATCCAGCAAGTTGCAGGAGAAAGCAATGCTGGTGTCATCATGCAAGGAGCTCTAGAAGCTAGTAACGTCAGCATTATGACTGAAATGACGGAACTTATTCGTGCTCAAAGAGCTTATGAAATGAATTCGAAAGTCATGGGTGTCGCCGATCAAATGCTTCAAACTGTTAACAATATTCGCTGAGGTATAAGTGCGTTTTATTTTTTCCATTCTATTAATATTTAGCTCGAATGTGTTTTCAAATGACTGCACTCTGTCGACGCACGCTAAGATTTTAATTTTATCTAACGATGGTGATTTCTCCAGACTAATCAAGAATACTGATTGCAATGATAAGTCTGTTTCAAGCTTTGTCAGTTTTGCACGAAATGCCAGAGGCCAAATTAAGCCTGCGCTTTTAGCTAAACTTTTTCCAGAGATTACATTTTCACCAAATACAATCGAGTTTTTTTCACTTCAAGAAGCATTAGAAAATAAATCACTTCTTCCAAATGAAGCTTCACTCATAAGTGCTGCTAAATTAAACCGTGCCTCTTTAATTGGTCTAGAAAGCGATCAGCGCTTAGAACTTGAGTGTCGCTCTTGCCCGACAACTGGCTTTCATAATATTAAGATTTCTATTCGTGACAATCTAGGTCAATACCTATCCACAGAGTGGGTTAAGGCTGAAGTTGGTGTTCCAGTAAAAGCCCTCGTTTCAAACTCGACACAAACACCAACATTTAAAGCGATTGATCCGTCTCTATTGACGATCAAAACAATCATTTCATCGAACCCAGAAAATCTAGTTCGCCCAAATACTCCAGTTCAATTTTTTAAGTTTTCTAAAACAATTAATTCTGGTGAAGTTTTGCAAAAAGATCATATCTCTTCAATGCAACTTGTCCGTCCCGGAACTCAAGCGAGAGTTTTAATCAAAGACGGCTCAATTACCATTAACGGTTTTGCCGAGCCTCTAAGCTATGGCATCTATGATCAAACAATTAAATTAAAAAATTCTAAAACCTCAAAGATTTTTTGGGGCAAAGTTATTGATAACAACAGTGTTGTGGTGGAATTATGAAAAGTATCGTCTTGAATTTATTTCTTTGCTTACTCCTGCAATCTTGTGCCGGTATGGTAAATCAAATGTATAGTGATTTTGACCAAGAAGATGGCTACTCTTCTCCTCAAAAGCCAAGCAAAGGCAACTTTGATCTTTATCGTGGAAACCCTCAGTTTCAAACCAACTCTCGCCCACCAACATCTGCCCTGACCACTCGTCAAGGCTTATCATCAACTCAACAACCTCAAATGATGCCAGCAGTACAAAGGCAATACAATGCAGAGACTGCAGGCAGAAGAAGAGTTAATGCTGACGACTTAAGAGATAATAGTTCCTCAGGCAGTCTATGGGCCGGCGCAGACGGTAAGTCGACTCAGCTCTTCACCAACACAAAAAATGTTAGCAATGGTGATATCGTTCTAATCAATGTTTACAATAAACTTAAAAATGAAATTACACTTGAACTCAAAAGAGCTTTTCCAGAGCCACTTGCAGCCCAAAAAGATCCTAAGGACAATAAAGATCCAAACGCAGCTGCCGCGCCAGCAACAGATGCAGTTAAAACATCACAAGCGGCACAAACTAGCGCAGGAGATGATAACTTTGATGAAGGCGTCACTGGCGCAAATCGTGTATATGACAGAATTTCCAGTGTTGTGATCGAACAAATTGATGACCAGCATCTACTGTTAAGAGGAAGAAAAGACGTTCTTTATAAGAATCGTAAAAGATTAGTCGAAATTCAGGCGCTTATTCCACGTCGTGACTTGAATGATAATAATACAGTTAATTCTGACAGCATCCTTGAACAAACAATCACGGTATTGAGGTAATTCATGAAGTTTTTAACAGCACTCGCCCTTTGTTCTGCCTTTATCGTTCCTTGTTTTGGTGCAGATTCTTCTCGTCTTAAAGATCTTGTTACCGTTAAAGGTGTGAGAGACAACCCTATTATTGGTTACGGTATTGTTATTGGTTTAAATGGTACTGGTGACGGTGGTGGTGAAATCACAGATACAGCGCTTAGAAGAATGTTTGATAAGTTAGGACTTAATCCAAAGCGTGAAATTGCTTCGAAGAATGTTGCTAGCGTAATCGTTACGGCAAAGCTTCCAGCTTTTGCCCGTGTCGGACAAAATCTTGATATTACAGTTTCATCAGTTGGTGATGCTTCATCACTTGCAGGAGGAACACTTCTAGTCACTCCTCTTAAGGCGGGCGACGGTAATGTTTATGCTATCGCCAGTGGGGCTTTATCAATTGGTGGTTTAAAGAACGGAGCTAAGTTCGCCACGACAGGAACAATTCCATCAGGTGGTATTGTTGAGCGCGAAGTTGAAAGTGATTTTGATAAGAAGAATTCAATTCGCCTAAGTTTAAATCGCTCTGACTTTACAACAGCTGCTCGAATTGAAAAGACAATCAATCAAGAACTTGGTGGCAAGTATGCCTCTGCTAAGGATTCAACAACTGTTGATTTAATTGTTCCTGTAAACTATCAAAGAAAGATTGTTGAATTATTAGCTATCATTGAGAACTTTAAAGTTGTTTCTGATCAAAAAGCTCGCATCGTTATTAATGAAAGATCTGGCACTATCGTGGCAGGCGGAGAGGTTGTTTTAAAACCGGTAGCTATTAGTCACGGCGATCTATCTATTCAAATTGGTGAAGGGCAAAAGTCGGGCAAAGGCCAAGGACAATCAGTTTACTTCATGGAAAAGCAAACAACCTTGAACGATTTGGTCAAGAGTTTGAATTCCTACGGTGCTAGCCCTGATGATTTGATATCGATTTTTCAAGCACTTAAGCAAAATGGAGCGCTAATTGGCGAGATTGAACTCATTTAGCAGCAACTTTTGCCTGGTGCCATTATGGTGTCTGGATTAGCACCCTGAAAACGTGCTAGAATGATTGATAATGGGGGTTTCAGGATGATTAACCCCAACGACCTGAATGGCTGAATAACTTAAGGATGAGGAGAATATGGCCAAAATTTCTGATCAAATTTCAACTCTACCTTTAGATCAAGTCGCTAAACGCGCTGATCGTTCACAAGTTAAGGATCGGCATTTCATCCCAGAACCTTACAAAAATGTTGCCGAAGGCATGGAGAAACAATTTGCCGAGTACATGCTTGAGCAAATGGACAACAGTGTTGATCGTGCAGATGATTCTAACTCAGCAACAGACTACTATGATTCAGTTATGCGTGAACAACGTGCTGACGTCATGGCAAAAAATAGTGAACTTGGTTTGCAAAAAACAATTCTTGATCAAATCTACCCAGAGAGAATGAGAAATCAATTTGCTTACCAAAGATTTTTAAACTCAAAACCGGCAATTAAAAAGCAATCGCCGACTATTGGTCAACCGACCACAAATAATGTTTCTGACAAAGTCAGTAACGGAGGCTCAAATGAGTAGTATCGATACCAATCGTTCTGGTTTTTTCCCTAACAGCAAAACTGCAGCTGATAGAGCAAACCAAGCGAACAAGGCTTCTTTAAAAAGAAACGATCCTTATAGAGCTCAGCAACTCAAAGATACGACGAGCAATGACGCTAAAGTTGATATTAATGATGCTGTTAGAGACTTTTCAATGATTAAAAAAGCTGTTGATGCAGCTCCTGAAGTTGATAATAGCGACAAGATCGCAAAACTAAAGGCCCAAATTCAAGCTGGTACTTACCAGGTTGATTACGACGCACTTGCTGACAAGATGTTGGCAGCTGAGTTTTAAAAGGCAAAGCAGTAACGGAGTCTAGGATGGACCAGGTATACTCAATTCATTATTTCCGCGTCACGGATCTATGGAAGAAGTTGTGTGAAGCACATCAACAACTTCTTGAACTTACCTTCGACGAATATTCACTTCTTCTTGGTAGCCAAATCGAAGAGCTAGAAGAAAAGATTGAAGATAAAAATGAGCTTATTGCTTTCATTGCTAAACTTGATAATGAAAGAAAAGAAGCTATCACCCTTCTAAATAAAGATCTTAAAAGTAATGGTGCGAAACAAATTCAAAATGTTGCAGATCTTATCATTACAATGAAGGATTATGAATCTAAGAAAGATCAACATCACTTAAGACGCTTTAACGCTCTTTTGATTGATATTATTGAAAAGATTCAAGCTCAAAATAAAAAGAACCAATTGTTTATTAATAAAGCCCTAATGTCGCTTCGTGAAATTCGTGAAGATGCCGTGGGAAAGAAAAATTATTCAACCTATAATGCTAAAGGCGCTTCGGCTCCTGGACGTAGCGCCTAAGCGCAAAGGAACGCGAGTTTGCCCGATTTATTAAATATCGGTAACACAGGACTGACCGCCTCTAAGAAATCTTTAGAGACGACTTCGCACAATATTGCAAACGTCAATACTGAGGGATACTCGCGCCAAAAAGTCATACAAACAACAAATATTCCAGTTGATAAGGGTGGTCTCATCCAAGGTACCGGTGCCCGTGTTACCGGTATTAGTCGAAGTCACGATAGTTTCGTTGAAAAAAGACTTGGACAAGCTACAACTGAGCATAACTTTTTTAAAGAGCGCGCAGAGCAACTTGAACAAGTTGAAAATATCTTTAATGAGATTGATGGTGACGGCCTTAATAAAGTTTTAAATAAGTTTTATAACTCTTTTAGAGAGCTTGCCAATCAACCTGAAAATGAAACTATTCGCTCCGTTGTTCGCGACAGTGCACAACTTGTATCTCAAGACTTTAAGCGTATTCGCGGCAGTCTTGATGGGCTAGCAAGACAAGTCGACAAAAGACTTGAGCAAGAAGTCGAAGAGATTAATCAAGCCTCACATAATATTGCTGGTCTTAATAAGAAAATTGCAGTGATTGAAGGCCTGGGCGGTGAAACTGGTGACCTTAGAGATCAACGCGATCTTATTATTAAAAGATTATCAGAAAGTTTCGCCATTCATTCATACATGGATGAGAAGAACAATTTTATAGTTATGGCGAAGAACGTTGGAACAATTGTTTCTGGAACACAAGTTCAAGAGCTCGCTGTTCGCGGAACTTCAAAAGATGATAGCTCGAACAATATGTCTGGTTCAGTGGAAGTCTTTTTCAAGCATCGCCCTGCCGCTTCAATGACTGACAAGTTTAAAGGTGGACGTTTGACCGCCATGACAAAGGTCAGAAACGAAGACATTAAAGTTCAACAAGAAAAGATTGATGATATTGCTTACAATCTTGTTAATAGCGTTAATGCTATTCACCGCCGAGGTTTTGCTAACCGTGAAGTTACACCTGGCGCACTCGCCGATAGCAAAGGCCCAGTAACTGGCATTGATTTCTTCAAAGTTCCATCGGCTAAAGAAAATGCGGCTTTAAATATGGATCTATCTGAGCTTGTAAAAGATGATCTTTCCAATATCTCAACTGCTCTTTTAGAAAACAGCCCTGGTGATAACCGTATTGCTTTGGCCATTTCAAAACTTCAACATGAAAGAATTATGGATGAAGGAACTTCTACTTTAGAAGAGTCTTATCTCCAAACGATTGGTCGCATAGGTCTTGAAACTGGAAAAGCCAAATTAGATCGTGAGCAATCTGAAGGCATTCTTGTACAAGCGAATAATATTAGAGAGAGAATTGCTGGTGTAAATTTAGATGAAGAAACGGCTAACATGGTTCGCTTTCAGCATGCCTATCAGGCTTCGGCCAAAGTCATGCAAACGGCGCAACAAATGTTCGACACTGTTCTCAACATTAAAAGGTAATTGAGTGAGTAGAGTTTCTGAAAACAGTTCTTCTGCATCTATCAAGTTCGCTTTGAATAAAACCAAAGAGAAGCTTGAGGATTTGCAATTAAAGGGTTCCACCCTTAAGAAGACGACGCGTCCTTCAGATGATCCTATTGGTAATGTTGAATCACTTACTATTTCTTCACGAACATCAGATAACGGTCAATATATTAAAAATGCTGACTACGCTCAATTACATTTGAGTGTGGCAGAAAAATCAATTGAAGAATTGACGGATATTCTAGTTAAAGCAAAAGAAATTGCAATTGCTCAATCTTCTGACTACTACGATGAAAATACGAGAAAAGCTGTTTCTAATGAAGTTATTCAGTTAAAGAATATGGCAATGTCACTTGCTAATAAGCGTGTTGGTCAGAAATATATTTTTGGTGGATTCAAAACTTTAACCAAACCCTTTGACGAATCTGGAAATTATAACGGCGACAAAGGCCGTTCAACTCTTGAGATTTCAAAAGATTTTTTTATTCCAGTTAACTTACATGGCGCTGAAATCTTTTTTGCCAATGGTAGTAAAATATTTAAGCAACCTGATCCAATTGAAGAAGTTAAGAATCACACTGAAACAAAAACTGAGGCTCCTGAGCCAATTGATGAGAATCTTTTTAATGGAAAGATGCGTGTTCCAGCTTCGGACACTGCGAAAAATGATGGATTCGAAAAATCGAGTAATATTTTCAATCATATCGATACCTTGATTGTTGGTCTTGAAAACAATGACGCTACTGCTATTCAAAATATTCTTGAAAGTTTCGATGAGGATATCGATCGGCTTGTAACGCTACGCACACGTATCGGCTCTGTGATGAATTCAATAGATCGTTCAAAAAACATATTAGAATCTGATAATGTTAACAACGCGGAGCGCCGAAGCAAACTTGTAGACGCTGATGTTGCTGAATTATTTTCCGACATAACAAAGCATCAAAACGTTCTTCAAACGTCCTATAAGGCCTCGCAGGCTATGTTAAACCAGAGTTTACTGGATTTCTTGCGTTAATCTTTTAACAGATCAATAAAAATAATTAATCTTTTTACTTGCCTTTTGTAGGGGCAGATAATATATC
>CAYGRY010000053.1:471-21414 GCA_964352405.1 uncultured Halobacteriovorax sp. | reverse complement strand
ATCAAAGACTTGCTGCTCAGGCTAATGCGATTCTTAGAAGCTAAGTCTATAATACAAGCATAGATTTTAAAGAGTGGGGGGCTTTAATAGCCCCCTCTTTTTTACCTGCCTGGAGTCTTCGTGCAAAAAGAATTTCCCCATGACCTATTAGCTGAAAAATCTCTTGTTGGATGTCTCATCATTGAAGGAACTGCCTTTGATGAAATTTCAGATCTTAAAATTACACGCGAAGATTTCTACGATAGTCGCTACGGAATGGTTTTTGATGCCATTGCCGATTTAGCCTCAAGTAACAAGCCTGTCGATTACGTCACGGTTTGTTCACGTCTTACAGAAAAAGGATTTTTAGAACCTGTTGGTGGACAGCAGTTCGTTACAGGTATTCTTGAAGATATGGCATCATCGGCCAATATTTATCATTACGGGAAAACAGTTCGTGAAAAAAGTTCGTTAAGACGAATTCTCAAGACTGCGATGCAAGTTTACGAACAAGGCATGAGTCACACTGGTGACGTCGGTGAGTACCTGCAAGAAGTTGAAGGTAAGTTTTTCCAATTAACAAATGAAGCAAAATCAGGAGGCATGGGAAAACTTAATGCCTTCTTAAAAAATAATCTACTTGAACTTGAAGACACTTCAAGACAAGCAGGGGAGATCCAAGGCATTCCCACAGGCTATCATAAGCTTGATGGTCTTCTTCTTGGAATGCAGCCAGGTCAGCTCATCATTCTTGCTGCTCGTCCGGCCATGGGTAAAACATCTTTAGCGTTAAATATTGCCGCCAATTCTTGTGCTCAAACAGGTCTTCCTGTTGCTGTCTTCTCGCTAGAAATGTTAGCCAACGAACTATCAATGCGTCTTTTAACTTCAAGAGCGAAAGTTGATAGTAAACGCGTTCGTAAAAAAGAATTCTTAGCCACAGACTTGCGTGCCATCGGTAACGCTGTTCAAGAGCTTTCATCATTTCCAATTTATATTAACGATTCTGGCGGTACGACGATTCTCGATATTCAAAGTCAGTGTCGAAAAATTAAAGCTGAGCAGGGAATTGGTCTTATTGTGATCGACTACCTCCAACTGATGAGTCCAACTGATAAACGCCTTCCGCGTGAACAACAGATTTCTGAAATGTCTCGTGGTCTTAAGGCGATTGCAAAAGAGCTTGAGTGTCCTGTAATTGCACTTTCCCAGCTTAACCGCTCGGTTGAATCCCGCCCAAATAAACGCCCGAATATGTCTGACCTTCGTGAATCTGGTGCGATCGAGCAGGATGCCGATATCGTGATGTTCGTTTATAGAGACGAATACTACAATCCAGATACAACCAAAGAGCCTGGTGTGGCCGAAGTTATCATTGGTAAAAACCGTGCCGGCGAAACTGGAACGGCGAAGCTTGCTTGGGTTGGAGCTTACACCAGCTTTGAAAATCTAGCTTTTGAGAGAGATGAAAGAAGCTAATATCCAAGCTTTTATTAGGCGAGAGGATCGAACTCTTCATCTTAAAGATGGAGTCTCTCGCTTTATTTCTAAAGATGAATTTGCTGATTGGTTTTCAAGCTTTGATCAGCAGGCTATCGATTTTAAACCTAGAAAACCGAGACTCATTCATTTTCTGTATGAAACCGGTGCTTTTTTATTGGATAATAAAGTACGAGAGCAAAAGTATTACGCTGTTGATACTGAATTTGAATCAGTTCAAACAGCATCAATAAGCCATCAAACCTTAGAATTATCTGCTAAAAATCATCCATCCTTTGATGAATATGAAAAAAGTTATGAAAAAGTACAGTTTCATCTTCATGAAGGTAATGCTTATCAAATCAATTTAACATTTCCTTTTGATTTTGATTTGAAAACGACGGTTGACCCAAGCTCTTATAATACATTTATGGGAAACTCCAAGGCTGCAAGCTTCGCTCAAAGTATTTATTGGCCTAAGCAAAACATAACCTTTCTCTCAAATTCTCCAGAAACTCTTTTTACAGCTAGACTCAAAAAAAATGGTCAGTGGCGAGTTTCTTCTAAACCAATTAAAGGCACTGCGAATGTAGGTGAGTGGGAAAAACTTAGAGATTCTAAAAAAGATCAGGCCGAGCTCTTGATGATTACTGACTTGGTTAAAAATGATCTTAATTTTTTATCAGGTGGAAATGCCGTTGTTGATCGTTTGAAAGAGCGTCTCGATGTGCCAGGTCTTGTCCATCAGTACAGTGAAGTTTCGACTGAAGTTCCGGGCAGTACCAGTGTTGGTAAATTAATGAGAAGCTTATTTCCTGGTGGAAGTATTACTGGTGCACCTAAAAAAAGAGTATGTGAACTGATTGATGAAATCGAAGAAAAGCCTCGTGGTTTTTATTGTGGATCAACGTTGTTTTGGGATGGCTCAGGATTGAGCGCTTCGATTAATATTCGAAGCGGAGTGATTGATTGGTCCAAACAAAGTGCGACTCTTCACGCTGGTGGAGGTGTGACCGTCCACAGTGATTGTGAAAGTGAATGGAATGAAATGCTTTCGAAATTAAAAAGTTTTCAAAACGTACTGACTACAATTTAGCTAAAAGTTTTGGTATTTCTTCCTCATCTAAAACAATGAATTGCCCTTTATCATCATCATAACGAACAACTTCTGCTTCAGTGATATTAAACCACCAAGCATGGAGTCTTAGACCACGCTCTTTAATTGCATTGGCTATGGCTGGATAGCTAGAAAGGCGTCTTATTTGTAAAATAGCATTGGCTTGAGAGGCAAGATCAAGTCTGCTCCATTCGCCTTTAGGTGGTTTGATTTGTTTCATCTCAGCGCCAATACCAAGCCAAGCTGCAAGATCACCTTCAAACTTCATATCATCCATAATCGCTGCCACAGCACCGCAATTCGAATGGCCGCAAACAATCACATCTTTAACTTGAAGCTGATTAACAGCGAACTCAACGGCCGCACCGACGCTTCCACGAAAAGTTCCGTACTCTGGAACAATATTGCCAACATTTCTTAGAACGAACATATCGCCTGGATCTGTTGAAGCGAAGAGATTTGGAACCACACGACTATCAGAGCAAGCGACAAGTAGTGTATCGGGGCTTTGAAAAGCAGAAAGATCAGAAAAAAGTTGAGCGTATTCTTTTCTTTTAGTTTTTCTAAAATCCAATATTCCGTTCAGTAGTTTTTTCATAATCTAACTCCTAACGCCTCTTAGACGTGGTTCTATAGAAACCTTGAAGATCAATAGGTTATATTGAAATAATCCTAAGTTCTAATAAAATCTTACATGCACTCATCAGAGAATAGCTTTGATTGACAGTGATGAAAATGGCCCGATATGCTTGGGTTGTCATTCATAAAAATGATTTCTCGGCATGGATATGTCTTTAAAACTACGATGTTTTAGGGGCGCTGAGTGAACTGCAAAGGAGTGTGGAATGCCGCAGCAAGATGCTAACCAGGTGGAGCTTGGGAACCTAACAGAGGAACAGAAGATCCCTTTAGATTCTCTTTCATCGTTAACGGGTTTTCCGGTCGACTTCATCAAAAAGGAGCTGCTTCTAGAAGAAGATCAGCTATCTTTGGCGGAGTTACGTCGCTCGATGCTAAGTTACTTAGAATCGAATTCGGAAATGTTACAAGGTTGATTCCTCTCGATTGTCAGTAGGACTCCTGAGTCGAATCAATATTTAAAGCCCAAGGGTTCACCCTTGGGTTTTTTTTTGTAATATACTCACGATTATAGGCACTCACTCCTATAGATTCTTAACGAGGCCTGTCATGACATCAATTCTTTCAATATTGCTCCTTCTATTATCATTTAGATCTTTTGCTTTTGACCATGATCATACGGTTTTAAGTAAAATTTTAAGCGAGGCTTTAAAAGTTGAAGGTGCTCAGTCAGTCGTTAATTATAAACAACTAAAGAAAACACCGAGACAACTCGACGCTTATCTTGAAACACTTTCAAATCTTAAAAAGTCTGAATATGATAGTTTTAGTGAAGATCAAAAACTAGCTTTCATGATTAATGCTTATAACGCTTTTACGTTGAAGCTTATGCGTGATGCCTGGCCAGTAAAATCAATTAGAGATCTTGGCTCCATTTTTACAAACCCATGGAAAAAAGAATTCTTTAAGCTCCTTGGTCAAGAAAGACATCTTGATTGGATTGAACATGAAGTGATTAGAAAAGAATTTAACGAACCAAGAATCCATTTTGCCGTTAACTGTGCTTCCATTGGTTGTCCAACGCTTAGACAAGAGGCTTTTATCGCCTCTAAGTTAGACTCACAACTCGAAGAGCAAGCAAAAATGTTTCTTAATGATAAATCAAAAAATACAATCAAAAATGGAAAAGCTTACCTTTCAAAGATATTTGAATGGTACGGTGATGATTTTATCAAAGAAGAAAAAAATATCTTAATCGTTCTCAATCAATGGCGAAACGATAAATTTAAAGAAGATTCAAAAATTGATTATCTCGATTATGATTGGGCCGCTAATTCTTTTGAGAGCAACTAATGATAAAAAAACTAATAATACTTCTCGTTCTAGCACTAGTTGTCGCAAGCTATTTCTATTTTGGACTAAATGAGACGTTAACCTTTGCCTATCTCAAGGAAAATCAAGTCCATCTTCAACAAATGGTTCGAGATCATAAACCTTGGTCTATTCTCATTTATATTGGTATTTATGTTCTCGCCACGGGCTTAAGTCTTCCAGGGGCAACCATTTTAACCTTAGCTGGTGGCGCTTTATTTGGATCCATTATCGGAACATTTTATGTCTCTATCGCCAGTACATTAGGGGCAACTCTGGCCATGATTATGGCGAGACTCTTTTTACAAGAGTGGGTTAATAAAAAGTTTGGTAAAAAAATTGAAGCTATAAATCGTGGTGTTGAAAATGAAGGTGCATTTTATCTTCTCACTTTAAGACTTGTTCCAGTTGTTCCATTTTTCTTGATCAATTTAGGAATGGGACTAACCAAGATGAGAGTCTTCACTTATATGTGGGTTTCTCAGTTAGGGATGCTTCCAGGCACCTTTGTCTATGTTAATGCTGGCTCTCAACTTTCAAGCCTTAAAAGTGCGTCAGGTATTTTATCACCAGAGGTTTTAGGCTCTTTTGTTTTACTTGGAATCTTTCCTTTAATTGCGAAAAAATTCCTTGGCTATTTGAAGGCCAAAAAAGTTTATAAAGGTTTTAAAAAACCAAAGAAATTTGAATACGATATGATCGCCATCGGAGGCGGAGCTGCAGGATTAGTAACGGCATATATTAGTGCTGCTGTTAAAGCTAAGGTTGCTCTTATCGAAAAAGATAAAATGGGTGGAGATTGTCTCAACACTGGTTGTGTGCCCTCAAAAGCTATTCTTAAAGCAGCCAAGCATGTTTATCACGCTAAACATCTCGATCAATTTGGGGTGAAAGTCACTGGTATCGATATTGATTTTTCAAAAGTGATGAAGCGTGTTCATGAAGTTATTAAGGCGATTGAACCCCATGACTCTAGAGAGCGATACACAGGTCTTGGAGTAGACTGTTTAGAAGGCCATGCCAAAATTGTTTCACCATGGGAAGTTGAGCTAAATGGCAAAAGGCTAACGACCAGAAGTATTACGATTGCAACTGGGGCGGCTCCGTTTGTTCCTCCTATTCCTGGAATTGATCAAGTTGATATTCTAGTGTCTGAAAACTTATGGAATATAACAGAACTTCCAAAAGACATGGTTATTTTAGGTGGTGGCCCTATCGGTCTTGAAATGGCCCAGGCTTTTAGCCGTCTAGGCTCAAAAGTGACTATCGTTGAAATACACCATCGTCTCATGAGTAAGGAAGATGCTGATGTCGCTAATGTTATTGAGAAGCGTTTAAAAGAAGAGGGAGTTACAGTTTTAACGTCTCATAAAGCTTTGAGATTCTCTGCTTCTAATCAATTAGTTGTCGAACATGATAGCAAAGAGCTGACTATTACATTTGAAAAAATTCTTGTTGCTGTTGGTAGAAAGGCGAGAGTTAAAGGTTTTGGTCTCGAAGATCTTGGAGTAAAGCTTAGAGCGAATGGGACTATCGAAACTGACGAATACTTAAGAACGAACTTTCCTAATATCTTTGCTTGCGGTGATGTCACTGGTCCTTATCAGTTAACTCATATGGCTTCTCACCAGGCATGGTACTGCGCTGTGAATGGAATCTTTGGCTTTCTTAAGAAGTTTAAAGTTGATTATTCTGTCGTTCCTTGGGCCACTTACACTGATCCAGAAGTTGCTACCGTTGGTCATACAGAGGACAGCGCTAAAGCTGCAGGACAAGAATATGAAGTTTATAAATATCAACTTGATGATCTTGATCGAGCGATAGCGGACGGAGAAACAGATGGTTTTGTGAAGGTTTTAGTTTCACCTGGAACTGATAAGGTTATTGGTGCAACTATTGTTGGGGCAGAAGCGAGTGTCAGTATCCTTGAATTTGTTCAGGCGATGAAGCAAGGCTTTGGTCTTAACAAGATTCTAGGAACAATTCATCCTTATCCAAGTCTTGGTGAAGCGAATAAATATCTTGCTGGAATTTGGAAGAATTCAACCAAACCGGAGAAACTTTTACAATATCTTAAACGTTTTCATCAATGGCGTCGAAGCTAGATGTTCGATCAACAGTTTAGACAAAAAATCATGCATCCCATTGGCCAACCTCTGGCCAAGTTTTTATCTAAACTAGGTGTTACTGCGAATCAAGTCACTGTCGTCTCTTTTTTAGTTTCAATATTATCGGCTTATTATTTTTCACAAGGTGATTTGAGAACAGGAATCTTAGTTTGGTGGTTATCAAGATTACTTGATGGGCTCGACGGTGTTTTGGCGAGGTATACAAACTCAGCCTCATTATTTGGCGGCTTTCTTGATATCACTCTTGATATGCTCGCTTATAGCGCCGTGATTATTGGGTTTAGTTTTTCATTTCCTAGTCTTAATCATCTTTGGTTATTAGTTTTGACGGGTTATATTGGCTGCGTCACCACGGCACTTTCTTTGGCCCAAATAAATACACAAGTTGTTCACCAAAAAGATAATAGAAGTTTATCGTTAGCGATGGGATTAGCTGAAGCGACAGAGACTGGAATTGCTTATTCTTTATTTGCTGTTTTTCCTGATTATCTTGGGACTTTAGTTATTATTTGGATTTTAGTTTTAGCTATCACTATTTTGTCGCGAATTATTTACGCTTATAATATTTTTAAAAGGCAATAAATCATGCAGGCATTAATACCTCTCGTTATCTTATTTACATGGACAATCTTTCGCCTTAAAAAATCTAAGAAAACGGTTTTCTTTGCTTGGACTTTCGCTTTTTTGTTCGTTGTTTTAGGACTTTATCTCCCTGGCATTCAAAAGCTTTACTTTGCCCTAAATTGGCTAGTGTCAGCTTTATCAACGGCCACTAATCACGCCACTGGATTTCTCTTTGGTTATCTTGCTGGTGGACCTGCCCCGTTTGAAATTACTCAACCTAATAACCTTACGCCAATTGCTTTTGCCGTTTTCCCTCTGATTATCGTGATTGGTGCAATTTCTTCTGTTTTATTTCACTGGGGAATCTTACCGACAATAATAAGATGGATTGCAAAGTTTATTGTCCGTCCACTTGGAATTTCAGGAACGCTGGCTTTTGGTGCTAGTTCTAGTATATTTTTAGGAACGATTGAAACGCCACTCGTGATAGCACCGCTTTTAAAAAATATGACTAAACGTGAACTGTTAGCATTGATCTCAGCCTCCATGGCGACCATTGCCGGTACTGTCATGGTCTTATACTCGAGTGTCTTATCTTCAGTCATACCTGATTCTCTTGGACATATGGTCGTAGCATCACTTGCAAGCGTGCCCCTCGCTATTATTTTTTCTTTTGCATGGTTTGGTGAAGAATCTGAAAGTGAGATTAATACTGAAATTCCTGATAATCATAGCTTTAAAAAATCGAGTTCTCTTGAAGCACTTACGGTTGGTATTCAAGATGGTCTTCAAATGGTTCTAGGTATCGTTGCAACATTATTAGTGGTTATTGCGTTGGTTAAGCTCGTTGATATGTCTCTTTTGACTATTTTTGGTGAAGATCGTCAATTAAGTCTGGTTGGAATCATCGCCTACCCTTTAAGACCATTTCTTTGGCTAGGAGGAATTGAGTGGAGTGATAGTGCTGTTGCTGCTGAACTCTTTGCGACCAAAGTCATTGTTAACGAATTTGTAGCCTATTTGAACATGGCTCAAACTGTAAGCCTGTCGACGAAGTCTCAGCTTATTTTGCTTTACTCAATGTGTGGTTTTGCCAATCTTGGCTCTGTAGGAATAATTGTTGGAGGACTGTCTAGACTTGTTCCTTCTCGAATCAAAGAGCTGAGCTCGCTTTGTATGGTTTCTTTGTTAATTGGTAATATTGCTACCTGGACCACAGGGATGCTTGTCGCAATTTTAAGCTAGGGAGAATTTGATGTTAAAATTATTCTTAACGGTATTACTTTTAATTAATAATAGTTGGGCAGAAGATTTTTTTAAAACAATTGATTTTAGTGCCGCCTTAGGAGCTCAAGCAACTTCAAGCTTAAACAAACGAGGCATCATTACATACGGATCATTTCAAGCTTTTCCTATTTATGCCGTGAACTTGTTCAATCCCAATTTGATGTTGGCCGGTTCAGCTCTTTATTATAAGTATCAATATAATTCTAATCTTGTCTTTAGAACGAGGGTTAACTTTGACGCGACAAACGATGATCCACTTTATGAAACATCTGAAGCTAAAAATAAAAGAGTTAAAAGAGAGCAGACGACGGAAATTGATTTTTACGCTGAGTACATTTTTTCAAACCATAGCTACTTACGATTTAATGTATCTAAAGATATTGCCGAGGCGAAAGGTTTTTTTGTTGATGCTTTAGCTAGAGTGAGTCTATTTGATCCATTCGTAAAAGGAAAATATGCTGAACTCTTCGATATAGGTCTCTATATAGCCTCAGGCTATGGCGATAAAAAACATAATCGTTATCTCTATGGTCTAGGTTCAAATAAGTCTGAGATGACTTACTACGAGTATGGATTATCTGTGACGAGTCCAAAAGCAATTGAGCACTTTTGGCCAACTCTTCGTATTTACCAATCAAAACTTCTAGGTAATGCAAGGCTTGGCAGCTACGTTTTAGAAAAAGAGTTTACTACTGTTGAAGCTCTTTTTGCTTTTAAAGTGTTTTAGCTTTTATATCTTTGATTAAGATTTAAGCCTTTTTCATAAATTTTGTTCATGAGCTTTCGATCCATTTTTATTTTATAACCAATTTTTAGAAACTGATTCATCATGGCTTGTTTGTACAAGCCATTTTGTTCAAAGCGAATAGATGAAGTTGTCGATGATGATTGAAGTCTTACGGGCTTTGCTACTTTTTGAAGTCGTTCACAAAAAATCGTATCCTCAAAAATATCATCAGTGCCAAAAGGGCTATCAATATCATTTAATAGATCTTGATGTGCAAACAGACAATGATCGAGATAATAAATCTTAGATAAATCACCACGGATTCGATTTGACCAAAATGACGTAAAGTTTAACAGCAGATGATGCTTATCAAATTGATGAGTAAAAGCTCCCCACGAAGGCTTATCTAGTGATAGAAGCTCTTGTTTAAAACCTTGAGATAAGATACTTCTAGGGTGATGAAAGACAAGCCAAGGTCCTTTTGCAGCTTTAATTCCTTCATTTAATCTAGAAGCTCTGTTTAGAGCAGCACTTTTAAGATAAGTGAAGTTTCGCTTTTTACACTCGGCTTCCATGCCATCATCGCTGGGTGTATCCACGACGATGACATCTAAACCCATTAAGGAATCAAGAACCTTTATGGTTAATGGTCGCTTGAGCTCATTAAATGTAGGAAGAATGATCGTTAACAGCAGCTACTTCCATCAGCTTGAACGGCGTTTTCGTCTAGGTAAGGAACATCCATACCGCAACCTTTAAAAATTCCAAAGTGCTTAGAAAAGTCACCAGCAAATTCAAAGTGCTCAGCAAAGCGTGACTTATTCAGCATTAAGTAGGTATTTCCGCAAACAGATTCCCATTTACCACTTTCAAAATAATGATGACCATCAAGTAAAAAGCCATTTGGGGATGTATCAAGTGAACCTTTATACTTAACAACTTGGCCAAAGTCTTCACAGGCGTCTTCAAGTTCGGTGATTTTAAACAAACGATAAGAGACAGAGTAAAACTTCGCAGGTGCGATCATTTGCTGAATTTTTTCATCACCTATAACAAGTTGCCTCGAAGAGACAATTCTTGGGTCACTAAAGCCTGAGGCTTTGCTAAAGCGGTGAAAGTCATTCCAGTATAGAGCACCGCCAAGACATTCACCTCGAACAATTGGATCTTCTTGCAACTCTTTTGAAAGACGTCTGTCAGTATAAACGTCGCTAAAGAAAAGTTCTCCACCATCTTTTAAAAGATTGAAGGCATCAGTTAACACTTTCTGTTTATCTTCAATTAGATTGATCACACAATTTGATACGATGATATCAAAAGAGCCTAGAGCGAGATCGAGTTGATCTAACTTTTCAATATCGCCTAAAAGGAATTGGACGTTATTAAAGCCAAATTTTTCAGCGTGAAATGGAATATTTTTATTTGCGACTTCAAGTTGATTTGGAGTCATATCCACGCCTACAACGCTACCATTTTTACCAACGATATGAGAGATGGCGAAAACATCGCGACCAGCTCCACTACCTAAGTCAAGAACTCGTGTTCCTTCCATCTTTTCTGGAATGACGATACCGCAACCATAGTATTTTTGATGAACTTCATCAGATAAAAGTGATAGGGATTTTTTCACGTAGGGAGCTAGGGACTCATCTGTACAGCACGCATCTGTTTTTAAGTCTGCACTTGTTTGTAGGGTGTCACCGTAATAAGTTTTCACATCATCTTTAATACTCATACTAAACTACCTCCACATGAAGAGCCTGCGCCGGCGCTACAGCCATAACAGTGTTGTCCCCATATAATTTCTTCATTTTTAATTTGATCAAAATTTTCAATATCCCAAATCGTAGGCTTGTTCTTAGAATTCAATTCAAGCATTTGATTAAAGTCACAATCATAAATTTGGCCGTCATAACCGATTGAGATGAGGTTAAAGCACATCATATTGGCAGCAGCTGAGGGATTAAATGCATCGATCAGAGTTTGTTGATACTCTTCATACTTTCCACTTCTTTCAAGATCTTCGAGAAATCTTTTAATCGGCATATTAGTAATGGTGTAAAGATTATTAAACTCAATATCAAACCATTCTTTAAGATTTGCCTTATAATCTTTTTCAAGTTTTTCTTGAGAGGGCGGAAGTGTAGCTGAAAGGGGATTGTAGACTAAGTCTAAAGTTAGACCTGACTCTCTAGCATAACCAAGTTGATTTAAATTCCTAAGACCACGAATTGATTTTTCGAAAACACCTTGACCTCGTTGCTTATCGACATTCTCTTTTGAATAGCACGGCAAGGAAGCAACCACTTGAACTTTATGTTCAGCTAAAAATTCTGCTAAGTCTTCTTGTCCTGGCTCAAAGAGTACTGTGAGGTTGCAGCGATCAATCATTGTAATATTTCTTTTAGAAACTTCTTTTACAAACCATCTAAAGTGAGCATTAAGTTCAGGTGCTCCACCCGTCATATCAATCGTCTTAACTTGAGATTGATCAATTAAGCTAAGTAGGCGATCAAAAATATCTTTGGTCATGTTCTCTGTGCGTGTAGGGCCGGCTTCGACATGACAGTGCCTACAAGCTTGATTACATAATTTTCCAAGATTTATTTGCAAAGTATCGATACTTTTTCGTTTTATTGGCAGTTTATTTTTTTGAAGACGAGATAAAAACATCATTGGGCAACCTTTTAACTCGGATTTTAAAACACCGATGAATACTAACTTTTTAAGTTTCCAAATTCTGACTATTTCTGTTTTACAGGCAAAATTTCCACAATCCAACTACCTACGTCGATTTTCCTCAAATCCTTTTCAAGATTTCCGATACTTAACCATAGAAATTTGAAAGTAACAGGATTGTCCATATGGATTTAGCTACAATTATCGGTCTCGTACTTTGTATCGGTGCGGTGATCGGCTCAATTTTCGCTGGTGGTGATCTCTTAGCCTTCGTCGACGTACCATCGGTTATCGTGGTGGGACTAGGGGTATTAGGATCAACCTTTATTAAGTGGCCTTTAGAAATTGTGAAGGGTGTTGTCGGTATTATTATGAAGTCTGTGTTTTATGCACCGACTGATATTAAATCAACAATTGAAGAAATTGGAAAACTTGCTGATACAGCAAGACGTGAATCGGTTTTCGCCCTTGAGAAAGTTCAAATTGATGATCCATTCATGAAGAAAGCGATGACACTTGCCGCTGATAACAGACCTCCAGAAGTGATCGCTTCAATTTTACAACTTGAAATCGATTCAATGGGTGATCGACACAAAACTGGACAAGACGTCATGCAAGGGATTGCAGATGATGGCCCAGCCTTTGGTATGATTGGAACTCTTATTGGTCTGGTGATCATGCTTGGAAACCTTTCGGATCAAGCGGCGATTGGTCCGGCCATGGCCGTTGCACTTTTGACGACTTTTTATGGTTCTTGTCTAGCTAACATTGTGGCCAACCCAATTAAAGTTAAACTTGGCTACCGATCAGCGACTGAACAATCTCGTATGACGATTATTATTGCTGGAACTCTTGGTATTGTTGCTGGTGAAAACCCAAGACTTATCAAAGAAAAATTAAATGCATTCTTACCACCAGGTGAAAGAGACCAAGGTGATGATGCGGAAAAAGGCGAATAGGATAAATTGTGGCAGAAGAAGCAGTAAATTCTCCAGTCTCAGATGATGAAGGCGCAGGCGATGCTCCTGTAAAATGTCCTCCATGTGCACCTGGTCTTCCAGCGTGGATGGCGACGTTTTCAGATATGGTGACGCTACTTCTAACGTTTTTCGTTTTGCTTCTTTCGTTTGCAAAAACCGAGTCCGCTAAATATGAAGCCGCGATGGGTTCGATTCGAAATGCCTTTGGTGGTAACGTGCTTAAACAAGGCGAAGTGATTCAAAAAGGTAAGTCTCCTGATGACTCACCAACAATGATGGAAAGTCAGGACCCAGTTCAACCTTTCCCAATTGAATTTTTAACAACGGATGGATTTCTCGATAAACATGAGATTAATCGTGAAAGTACAGAAGATCTTAATACTATGAAGAGTGATCTTCAAGAGTATGGTCTTTCAGAAAACGTTACAGTTTATGAAATGACGGAAGGGATTAAAGTTGTTGTTAAAGATAAGATTTTCTTTAATCAAGGTAGTGTCACACCATCAAAGATTGTCGTTAAAGTTTATGATGATCTAGTTAAAATGCTAAGTTCTAAAGACTGGGTCGTTTTTGTTCAAGGTCATGCGGCCGTAGGTGAAAGATCAACCGATGGTAAAGATGCGTTTGAATTATCGGCACAAAGAGCTGCAGCAGTCTCCAAGTCTCTTATCAGGCGCGGGGTTAGAGCAAGTAAAGTTACGACTGTATTTTATGGCGATACGCGAACAATCACTTTGCCTAATCGCTCACAAAGCGAAAATGATGAACTATCGAGAAGAGTCGAGTTTATGATCAGAAAAGCTGATCTCAATACTCCTGGTAGCAAATCAAATTAAGGATTATATGCAAGCTGGTCTATGCCCACTTGAAGACTGGGATCAAGCACTAGACTTTTTAAAAGCCCTAGGGATTTCTAGATCTCATTTAAAAAAGCATTTAAGCTCTGCTCAATTAAAAAAATCACTACGTGCAAAAGCAGAGTTAGACTTCTCTCTTGATGTTTTAAATCCAGGTTTAATCTCTCCTAAATACTCAAGTCAGCAGCCTAAAATTATCGATGAAAATGATGACTTTATTATCATTCATAAACCTGAAAATATTCATGGTCATGCGCTTAATTATCTTGAACAAGATAATATTCTTTGTTGGCTGAGATCAATTGGTTACGGTAAATATTTAAATGTAGCCCTTGCCCAACATGAACGAGGTCTTCTTTATAGACTCGATCAGGCCACTTCTGGAGTTCTTCTTTATGTTAAAAAAGAGGAACTATGGAATGATCTTCGAGCGCGCTTTCATCAGGTGGCTCACTTAAAGCGTTACATAGTCGTTCTTGATGACAAGCCAGTCAAAGAGGGTTTGTTAAATGCATGGTTTGATTTAACTGGAAAAAAAGTGAAAGCTTCTGAGGTTCATAAGGCCCAATGGATTGAAGGGAGCATGTTTGTAAGAACTATTCGAGTGGATGCAAGGGGAGTGGTTATCGCTGTTGATTTGGCCCATGGTCATCGTCATCAAATTAGATCTCATTTTGCTATGCTTGGTACACCTATTCGTGGCGATAAATTCTATAACGGAAAAGAAGCAGAGCGATTATTTCTTCATGCCTATCAATATAAAATTGAAAACTTGATCAATGCTAAAGATGTAGACCTAGGGTTTGGCAGCGACTTCTTGGACTTGGACAGTGACCTTGAGATGCTCGGCGATCATAGCGGGATCATTCATGGTCGCTAATTTTACAACATACTTACCCTCACTAACTGCATTGATTGTTAGTCTTGGGTGAATCAATTTAACTGCAACAACATCTGTTCTTTCTAAGTTATCACTTGGTGAATTCAAAGCAACCGACTTTAAGTTATTCGCCAAAGTTCTAAAAAGTGTTTTTCTAAGATCAGATTCGGGGATAGGTTTATCTTTTGGTTCTGCAAAATTCATCGTGATCGTTAAACTGTTTCCATCACATGAAGTCGACCAATTGGCAGGAATGCGTCGATCAAGCTTAACGATAACGGCACGACAAGACGTTGGGATTAAGGCACTACGATTAAATAATCCTTCTTTTCGACCAAGGGTCATAAGAAAGATCGACATCATTAAAATACCGACAACCAAAATGGGATTTTTCATCAAAGATTTCAATAGCATGGCCTTATTATCCATGTTTTTACTGAAAAAAGCACTCAAGGATGCAGGAATAATACCCGATAGGAATTGTACGGAATTGAGGAACCATCCTCACCATACAGGGGCACCTAGGGTGACTTTTAAAGATCTACTACCAAGAAAAGAATTCTGGAACCTACTCAAGTCATTAGAATCACTTGAGAATCCAACCTCATTGAGTTCTTTCGCCGATGCCCATGAAGTTAAGCCACGTTTGGTTTGTGAAGTGGTCAGCGTTATGCAAAAGCTAAATTATCCATTGGTGATTGATGATCATCATGGACAAGATATTCTGGTACCACCGTCGCATTCACCTGGGATTCATTTTGAAATGAGTCTATGTGAATGGCTGGCCCTACAGGCAATGTTTCCTGTGATCGGTAAAGAAGAGTCCAAGCCTCATTATGCACTTGTGGCAGATAAGCTCGAGGATCTGGAAGCTCATTACCCTGAATACGATATGTATAAACTGCTTGAAGAAGAAGAGGCAAAAGAAGGAATTCTTGGGCGTCTTGGTGAACAGGCAGTTGAGATGGTTAAGAAAATTGAAGATGGTTTATCGCGTGGACTTGTTGTTCAAGTTCATTGGGGACAATCAAAAGTCACAAGCGTTTATCCGCATAAACTTGTTTACCTAGAAGGTGAGCTTTCTTTAGTAGGTGAGGATGCGGGCGATCGCTGTCTTGTTTCATTTTCAGTCAACGAGATCAGTTCAATTCGCTTTGATGTGACTAAAAATTATCAACCAAATTTTTCACCGATTGAAGTTGATGACTTTATTTTAGCACTTCGAGTTGTATCAGGTAATGAAGAGAGACTTGTTCTAAAGTTAAAAACAGCCAATGATGTGGACCTTAATCCTCCATATCATTTCTTAGCGAATCCTTATATTACGACGAACTCCGAGGGTGATGTCATTTGGGCGGCCTCGGTTGAACTCTGTGATGATTTCTATGCTTGGTTACATGATCTAGGGGATCGTGTACAAATTATGGATCCAACTCATGTTGCAACTGGATATAATGAGTGGTTACATAAAATGAGTGAATTCAAAAAGGCTTCCTAATTAGGTGAATAAATCTAAGGGTTTTATTCTTTTATCTTTTCTTCCGGCCATTGTTTTTTGGTGGCTTGAAGAAAACTATCCTCTTCGCATTGCACTTGCTGCAGGCCTTGGGATGGCAGTTCTCGAAGTCATTGTTGAACGGTTGATGCTCGGTCATGTTCACAAAATTTCAAAATTCAACTTTATTATTTTAATGTTCTTAGGCGCAATGTCTTTATTAGGCGATGAAGGCATTTGGTTTAAACTTCAACCTTGTTTCACTGGTGTCGGTGTCGGAAGCTTTCTTTTTTATCAACGATATAAAGGTCAAAGTATTATCGCAGATATGCAAAAAGAATTTCCACAAAAGGTCTCTATTCCGGCCAAGCTCACAAAACGAATAGAGTTTCATATGGGCATCTTCATGTTCTCTTATGGATTATTTATGGCAGGGGTGGCGGTTAAAGCCTCGACTGACTACTGGCTCTTTTTTAGAACGGCTGGGTTCTATATCTGTAGTGCTATCTTTCTTGGTGTTGAAGTGGTCTATATGCGCCGTTGGGTCAGACATAACGGCTTAGATTGATCTCAGTCGTTAATACAGTTAACTGCGACATTTGTAATGACGAGTCTTTTACGTTTTTCTTGTTGAATAATAAAATTTGATTGCGCAGAAACGTTATAGACATCTGATGAATCGATCGTTCTTTGATCAAGCGTAATAGCATTTGACGTAAGATCCGTACCAAAATCATTATCGCCGATTAGAAGTTTTATCTCAAACTGTCCATCTTCATTTTTTTTGCTCTGAACATCAACACTATATTCTATCCCATCAATATAAGTTCCACATGAAGAACTAGAAGGTTGTCCAACTTCATCTCTAAGAATTAGGTCCATAAAACCTATCCAACAAGGATTACGATTTTGAATATTTTTTGTTTTCCAATTTTTTGATAAAAATGATTTCTTTTGTTGTTCGATTTTAACTGAGACATCACACTTTTTAAAAGTCGATGCATATAAAGAATAAGAACTTAATAATAGACTAGTTAAAATTAAAATTTTCATGCTTTCCCCAAATCAAATTATGTTTATTTTTTAGCATTTCTGGAGGTAATGACAATAGAGTGTGTAATTCTTTATATTAAGGTATAGGGGCACTGTTGTAACTGCCCAGTATCTTGAAAGTTTTAGTTATTTTTTTAAGCTCTAGAAGACAAGCCGCAACTTCTGGATTTTTTTGGTCTCCAAGAAAATCGATGAAGAAAACATATTGAAATGGATTTAATGGATCAGGGCGCGACTCAATTTTAGTCATATTTAACTTATGAGAAGAAAAGCATTGCAAACATTCAAGTAGAGCGCCTGGTTTGTGATCAGTCACAAAGGCTAAGCTTGTTTTATTTTTTGTAAGTGTATTAGGGTTTTCTCCGAGTCTGGATAAAACTAAAAAACGTGTGAGATTCGTATCATTATTTTGAATTTGATCACTAAGAATTTCAAGATCATAGTATTTCGCACAAAGTTCACTCGCAACAATGGCTTTACCTTTTGAGTGCTTTGCGTTTTCACGAAGAAGCTTAGCCGCACCCGCAGTATCGTATTCGGCGTGAGCACGAATATTATGGCGACTTAAAAAATCACGGCATTGTGACAAAGCGATCGGATGAGAGGCTGCCTCGGTAATTTCCTCAAGAGCTGTTCCGGGTAGAGCCATTAAGCAATGTTTGATGGGTTGAAAATGTTCTCCCCATACTTCGACGTTCTCAGAATATAAAAGATCGAGGTTAACTGTAACGTTTCCTACAATTGAATTTTCGACAGGAAGAATAGCGAAGTCGACTTCTTTTGCTAAAAGTGCTTCAACGACTTGTTCAGATAAGGCAAAGCCAAATGGTTTGGCTTGTTGCCCGAAAAAACCTTGAAGAGCTAGTTCTGAATAGGCTCCACGTTCGCCTTGAAAACCAACTTTCTTCACTCTTCACCAAGTCTTAGTTTTTGATCAATGGCCGTAAGTGAGCCAATAAATCTGGCACGAGCTTGATCAGCAAAACGATTATATTTATTCATATCAACAAAAAGCTGCCAGCTATCATTTTGAACAACGCCTAAAATTTTCATCAAACGCTTATAGCCTAAAGTCTCAATTTCTTGCCTTTCAGCTCCTGTATCCATTAGCGTTCTACCAATGAAGTGAGCAAGAACAAGAGAGTGACTGATTTGGCGATCATGTTCTTCAGCCGTCGTCTCAATTACTTTTAAGCCATGGCCATTAAGGTATCGTTTGATATCGTTTAAAAGTTTGTCTTCGATTCTAACTGGACATAAAACAATCTTATGACCAAAGACTGTTTCTCTGGCAGAGTCTGGTCCAAACATTGGGTGAGTGGCTAGAATTTGGATATTTTCAGGTAAATGTTTAAGCATGGCATTGACGGGTAACTCTTTAACTGAACACACATCAACAAGTAAGCTCTTTGGGTTTAGCTTATCTTTAATTTGAATCATGAGATTTTCGAATTCACTAATAGGGACGAAAGGAATAACGATGGGGCACTGACAGACATCCTCAAGAGTACCTGTTTGAACACCCATTTCTTTGGCTTCTTTTGAGACATCAGATAAATCACAGACAATGACATCAGCATCTTCTTTAAGATAACGAGCAATCAGTTTTCCTAGACGGCCAAAGCCAATAATACCAACTTTCAAAGTAGTACCTCTCTCATACGACGAAAGGCTTCCTTTAAATCAGCTTCGCTGGCCGTGAAAGCAAAACGAAGATGTCCTTCCATTCCAAAGGCCGAGCCGCCAAGTCCTGCGACACCAGTTTTTTCTAAAATATAAGTCGCCATCTCTGCTGAATCTTTAAATTTATCAAAATACTGTGTCACTTTAGGAAAGAGATAAAAAGCTCCTCCTGGAGTCTCGACTTCAAAAAGTCCTTTTGAAAGTTCCAAGCACAAGTCTCTTCTTTTTTTCATGAGCGCAACCATAGGAGGTACAATTTCCTCTTCATGATCAATGGCGGCTACTGCTCCCCACTGTGCAAAAGTACAGTTATTACCTGTTAAATGGCTTTGAAGTTTATTGAGGTTTTTAGTGATTTCAGGCGAGGCAATACTGTAGCCAATTCGAAAGCCGGTCATCATAAATGTCTTTGAAAAGCTTTGAACAAAAATGACATGATTGAATACTTCATCTGATAAAGAAGCAAAACTAAACTTTTCTTGATCATCATAGACTAGAGCATCGTAGGCTTCATCACTAACGATATGAAGGTTTTTTTCTACTGCTAAATTAGCAATAGCAATCATATCTTCTTTTTTATAAACAACTCCTGATGGGTTGTTGGGGGAGTTAACGATAATGAGTTTGGTCTTATGAGTAACAGCGGCTTTAATGCCTTCAATAGGCAGTTGAAGATCTGGGGCATCAATGAAAACCGGAACACCGCCGGCAAGCTTTACTGCTTCTGGAAAACTGACCCAATATGGACGTGGAATGATAACTTCGTCGCCTGGATTAAGCAGAGTTTGAAATAGGTTATAGAGTGTTTGTTTTGAACCGTTTGAAACTAAGACTTGAGAGGCATCAATTTTGCGTCCTGTCTGTTTATGAAATCTTGTAGCAATTCTTTCACGAAGTTCTGGAATACCCTCAACGAGAGAGTAGCGTGTTTGGTTTTCAAGCATTGCCTTATAGGTCGCTTCTTTAACCACATCAGGAGTCGCAAGGTCAGGCTCTCCAACATTGAGAGCTATGATATCTTTACCTTCTTTTTTGAGTTTCATTAAAACGGAGGCAAGGCCCACCGATTTTGAGCCTTCAACATTTAGGATTCTTTGGGAAAGCATGTTATTCCTTGCTGTGTAGTCTGTGATATATCGCAACTTTCTTTAAATAATAAGCATCTTCTGCCGTTTCTTCAATGAAATGTAGCTTGCAAAGCCCAATCCTTGCTTCTTTCCTGGAATCATCAAAGTTTATCTGAGCAAGAGTGATGGTATTATGAATCAGGTCAAGGTCGTACTCTCTATAGCTGCCCCAATCACGAGTAAAATTCATATCTTTATCAACAATTTCTCCATTCCCTCGTTTATATTGATAAACTCTTGAGCTTGAGTTGTACTCAAGTGGAATACCTCCCATAAAATTTCCAAGTGTGAGGTCTATGTTGGCCATTTTGTTCAAACCTGCTCTGCGAGCATTTGCTTTTTTATATGTTCCTGAAAGAATTGTTAATTTTGCACCTTTTTCATTAATGGTACTTTTGAGATTTTCCTCGCTAACATCTGGAAAAAGCGAACATTCAGGTTCGACTCGAGTTATTTTAATATTTAACGTTTTGCTTTCTTGAGCATAAAGACCAGCGCTTAAAATAAGCGATAGGAAAATGACTTTATTCATTCATCGCTCCCATTCATGAGTTCAGTTTGAATTCGTAACGATTCTTCGTGAATTGTATCAAACAATTCTTTTACATAATCGGCTTGAAGGCCAGCGCTTTGTCCTTGAGACAAACGTTTTTCCATTAAGGCACCCATGCGCTGCATTTGAAGTGGAGTCACGTTGTTTTCAGCTTTTGCTTTTCCAATTTCAGTGACGATATTTTTTCTCATTGAAAGAGCGTCAATAAGCTCTTGATCGATACGATCAATCTTTGCTCGAAGTTCATCAAGCTGAGCTTCAAAGTTTCTGTCAGCAGAAAATTCAGTTCTAAGACTTAGAGAAGTTAATATTTCTTTTAATGAATCTGGCGTTACTTGTTGAGCGGCATCAGACCATGCATAATTTGGACTCATATGCTTATCAATCATAAGGCCTTCCATATA
>CAYGRY010000053.1:0-461 GCA_964352405.1 uncultured Halobacteriovorax sp. | reverse complement strand
ATACTGCCAACCAGATCACGAACACCGGCGATATGACTTGGATCTCAAATCATTGGAAGATCAGGAAGCATTCTTTTTAATTCAATAGGGATTTTCCAAATTGGGTTATTTCTGTACATGGTTTTTTCATAGCTTGAAAATCCACGGTGAATAGCACCAATCTTTTTAATACCGGCACCAGCGATACGCTCAATAGCACCAAGCCATAAAGCAAGGTCAGCGTTAATTGGGTTTTTAACTAATACTGGAATATTAGTACCTTTTAAAACGTCGGCAATTTCTTGAACTGAAAAAGGATTGGCCGTGGTACGAGCACCGATCCAAAGGATATCAATACCATATTTAAGAGCAAGTTCTGCATGGGCCGCAGTTGCAACTTCAGTCGTCGTTAATAGACCTGTTTCTTCTTTGGCACGGGCCATCCACTTTAGACCTTCTTCGCCAACACCTTCAAAGGTATT
>CAYGRY010000052.1:0-21852 GCA_964352405.1 uncultured Halobacteriovorax sp. | reverse complement strand
GCATCATTCACTTGGTGAAGAAGACCTGGTTCAGCATTGGGCTCTTGTTGAAAGTAATTTCCAAAGGCAATTAAAGCAGGGCCGATAAGATCGATTGCTCTGACATGCTTTTGTTTTGAAACTTCTGACACATATTCTCGTAGTTCATGGGACACAATTGTATAGATCACAAGATCATGGTGAATGGCGGCTTCTTGAAAAATAGCATCAACCTGTTCTGTTGATCTGACATTTTTATAACGAGTAAAAAAGACTTCACGATCTTTAAATTGAGTCATAATGGCGCGTGAAATAGCGGTCGCTGTTTCACCAGTACCATCTGAAATAATAATAATCTTCATTTTTTGTGTCATTGATCACCTTCACTCATCCAATCGGATACTAATTGGTCGATCTTGGCCTTATCCTTTAAAGGATGAAGGCTATGCTTTGGTCTAATTTTAGCAAAGAAAGTGCGTTGTTGCTTGGCCAATTTACGTGTGGAGCCTTCAATTCTCTCCTGTAAATCCTTTTGATCTAGTTCGCCATTAAGCATCATTAAAATTTCTTTGTAGCCAATCGATTGCATTGGCTTTTCCTGACCTGTGAAGCCATTGGTTAGTAGATTTTTAGTTTCTTCTACAAAGCCACCGGCAAGCATTTGCTCGGTCCTATCCTTTATTATTTGGGCATGCTCATCTCTTGGTAATTCCATATACAGCTGAAGAATATTCCAGTTATCCAAACGATGTAGGTTAAAATCATAAGGATCTCCACCTGCAAACTGATCACCACCTTGTGAAATAGGTTTACCTGTCATTTTAAAATGCTCAAAGGCACGCCTAATGCGGTAGTGATCATTTTCATGAAGGGACTTCATTCTAGTCGGATCGTTAAGATTTAAAAAATCAATAAAAGGCTTGATACCTTCACGTTCAAAGAGTTCTTCGGCATCGTTTTTAATCTGTGTTGATACATCAATACTGTCGTACATGCCTTTGACGAGTGCACGCAAATAGAAGCCGCTACCACCAACTAAAATGGGGAAGCGTTGTGTATTAAAACATTGTTCAAGTTCTTTTAAAGCTAATGACGTAAAGTCGGCGGCATTTAAAGGGTTATTGATGGATCGATTATCAATGAGTCGATGTTCAATTTCTTCCCTTTCAAGTTGGCTTGGTTTTGCTGTGCCAATATTAAGTTCACGGTAAAACAGTAGGGAATCAACATTGATTATGACTGGATTTAGATATTGGTATTTCTTAGCTATATGAAGGCTAGTAGATGTTTTTCCTGTCGCTGTTGCTCCAGAAATAATTAGCAGTGGCAGCTTCTTGGAACTCATTGGTGAAATAACCTAGCGAGGGTGTTTTCATCTAGACTGATGATCACTCTATTTTCTTTTAAAACAGAAAAATTAAATTGAGAAAAACTACGAAGAAAAACAGACTCTGAGAGCTTTGTTTTAAGTTTCAAGTCTTTAAAAATATTTTTAATTGATGCGTCGATATGGTTGATAGCGTGGTGACATAAAGTTAAATAGGGAAGAGGTCTAAGCCAAGCGGCCACCGCTCTTAAAGCAAGAAGGTCCTTATCTATCCATTCACAGTCAAAACCAATCTGGCTCAGTTTTTCAAGATCGAGATCAGAGTTCTTACAATGAATTGGTTCGTTAATTAAAAGTGGCGTTAAAGACATTGAGTATGAGTCGTGCTTAAGCTCACAACATAACCTAATAAGCGCTGATTCATCTAAAATACAGTGTGGATGATTGGCAAGCCAGCGATATCCTGTGGGCAAATGATCGACTTCGATTTTTGAAGATGAAATAATATTTTCTGTGGAATCGGTCGACGACTTTGGTGCTGAGTGATTTTGATCAAACTTTTGCCAAGTTTCATTATGTGGTGTTGATGAATTCTCAAAAGAGCTGGGAGAGTTTGTCGCAGACATCGGTTGGGCCAAGTCATCAAGATCTTTAAGCGCGTCTTTAAGCATGGCATAGATGATGTCTTCTCTTGAAAACTTTACTTCAGTCTTATTAGGATGAACATTAACGTCGATTTTTTCAGGCGGTATAGTTAGGAAGCAAGCGTAATGTCCAGTATTTGAGCCCCATAAATTTGGTAAGGATCGAATAATAGTTTGATGAATTCTTTTTTCATTAAAAAGTCGATCGTTAGCAAAGAGATAATGATTTTTTCCAGAATTGCCTGCAAAGGACATAGTTGAAAGATGAAGTTCAAGTTTATGACCTTCAAACTCTCTTCTTGATTCATACATCAAGCTAGTATGTGTGCTGATTTCTTTTCTTTTGAAAAAGAGTTTCTCCATACGGTTAATAAAATCTTTTTGATTCTGACAGCGCTCAAAAATTTTTTTATCTTGATCATCGTAGCGAATCGTAAACGTTGTTTTCTTCGCCGTTAAAAGAAAGGAGTCGACGATTCTTTTAATCGCATTTTTTTCAGTTGATTTAGACTTAATAAAGTTAAGCCGTGCTGGAGTGTTATAAAAAAGATCTCGAATATATAAAGAGGTTCCAGGTCTGGCTGAATCGATTGGAAGATAAGCCGTTTGCTGTCCGCCTTGGATTTCGATTTTTCCACCTTTGCCATCACTTTTAGCACTGGTGCAAGTCACACGGGAAACACTGGCAATCGAAGCTAGTGCTTCGCCTCTAAAACCATAGGATAGAAGTTTAAAAAGATCGGCGTAGTCTTTAATTTTAGAAGTCGCATGCCTTGCAAAGGCAAAAGGTAGATCTTCAAAGGACATACCTTGCCCATCGTCTTCAAGAGCGACTAGTTCTAAGCCATTATCAATAATGGTCAGTTCAATATGTTTTGATTTTGCATCAAGACTATTTTCTAGAATCTCTTTTACAAGAGCGGAAGGACGCTCAACGACTTCACCAGCTTTAATCTGATCAATCAGATGCTCGGGCAATAACCTGATGGAGGAGTTTTGAAACATTTACTCTCTATAGAACTGAACTTGGTTTCTGCCGCCTTCTTTTGCTTTATAAACGGCAGAGTCTGCACGTTTAAACAAGTCAGTGCCTGTAGCAACACCTGGGCGATAATCGGCTACGCCGATTGAAGCAGCAACTGGAAGCTTTTTGCCTTCATACATAAAGTCGTGTTGCTCAAGCAGACGACGTAAACGTTCAGCAATTTCAAAAGCTTGTTTCAAATTCGTTTTTGGTAAAAGAATAACGAATTCTTCACCGCCATAACGAGCAAAAATATCATTTTCACGAACACCGTTAGAGCGAATAACACCTGCGCCTTCTTTTAAAACATAATCTCCAGCATCGTGACCGAAGTTATCATTAAGCTTCTTGAAATGATCTAGATCAAAAAGAATAAGTGAAAGAGGGGAGCCAGTGAGTTTAGATTTCTTCACTTCCAGATCAATAGCATTGTTAAAATAAACTTTATTATAACAACCAGTATGTCTGTCGGTATTAGCTTCAAGTTGAAGTTTGTCGTAAGTTAATCTTTCAGGATCTCCCTTAGGAAGATACTTCATGGCAATCGAGCCAAGCTTAACCATATCTGCTTTATTTAAAGGAACACGTCCTTCAATTTTTTTATTATTAACGAAGGTTCCATTTTTTGAGCCAGTGTCTTCAATTTCAAATTGACCTTCGCCAACTGAGCTTATTTTAAAATGGTAACGACTAATTCCATTGAACTCTAATGGAATTGTATTATCTGGATTTCTACCAGCCGTAGTGACTTCACCAAGATCAAAAATGGTTCCGTTTAAATCTCCACCAACAACCAAAAGCGCTGCCGGTTTTTCGCCAGCTTCTTTTTCGGCCGACTGAAGGGCGGCTCTGATATCTGTGATGAGAATGGTTGAGTCTTCGCTACTCATTAATGACCTTTAGAAATTGAACTTGATTAAGTTTTTTAATCTCCAGATTTTAAACCCATCCCCTCTTGAATTCAATAGGATAGACAATTTCATTGGTCTATTGTCTAAAAAAAACTTAGAGTATTTTGTGCCTCGCAAACACTTAAAATGACGATATAGCAGTGATATGCTTTTGTAGATTTTAAGTCTTAAACATATTTTGGGAGCCTGTATGGCAGTGAATCACGCAATATTCGAGACCCAGGCTTGGCAAAAGCTAGTAAGTACTCAAAATAATGGCAATATTGAAGATCTTGATAGTGCAATGGTCAAGGATTTTGATGGCTGGGTTTTGGACATGTCGCGTTCAGGTATCAAGTCTGATGCGCTTAAATTGATGCTAGAGGCTGCTTCGCAGTGCCAAATTCAATCTCAAATTAAATTAGCTTTTCAAGGCGATAAAATTAATTTCACTGAAAATCGATCCGTTCTCCATATGAGTTTGCGCGATGATCCAAATGACTTGCTAACTTCAAAAGAGCACGTCGACTTTGCTCGTGAGCAACTGCAACTGGCGCTAGAATTTGCCACAACCACTCGACAATCAAAAATTACAGACGTGGTTAATATTGGCATTGGTGGATCAGATCTTGGACCAAAGCTTTTAAGCGAAAGTTTAAGGCCATACCTTAGTGGACCAAAGGTTCATTATGTCTCTAATGTTGATCCGGCTCATATTAGTGAAACACTGAGTTTATTAAAGCCCGAAAATACCCTTTTCATCATCGTCTCTAAAACATTTACCACTCAAGAAACGATGACTAATGCATCGATTGCAAAAAAGTGGGGAGGCAAGCTTGCGACTTTTTGTGCTGTTACGACAAATCATGAGAAAGCGATAGAGTTTGGCATTGATCAAAAATCTATCTTCACTTTTGGTGATTGGGTTGGAGGACGCTACTCGCTTTGGAGTACTGTTGGTTTAAGTTCAATGATTGCTTTTGGAGCAGATCATTTTAAACAAGTGTTAGCTGGAGCTCACCAAGCTGATAAAGATTTTTTAACTAAACCTCTTGAAGAAAATCTTCCTGTCCTTTTGGCCTTATGGGATCTTTGGAATGTTAATATTAAGCAATATGATAGTTGTGCGATTTTGCCTTACGAGCACAACCTAGAAAGCTTTGCCAGGTGGTTTCAACAGCTAGCGATGGAAAGTAACGGTAAAAGTGTTGATCGAAGTGGACAACGAGTAGACTATCAAACTTGCCCAACCTACTGGGGCGAAGTCGGAACTAACGGACAGCATGCTTTTTATCAACTACTTCATCAGGGGACCACGATAACTCCATGTGAATTTATTGGCTTTGCTCAAACTCACTACAAAGATCAATCATCTCATCAAATTCTTTTGGCCAATATGTTGGCACAAGCAAAAGCCTTCTATGAAGGTCATGAAGATAAGAAAAATAAATTTAAAAACTTTGAGGGTGGTAGAACAAATTTAACTCTACTAAGTGATAAGCCAACCCCATTTAGAATTGGGCAACTCTTAGCAACTTTTGAGCATAGGGTGATGGCGCAAGGATTTCTTTGGAACGTGCCAAGTTTTGATCAGTGGGGAGTGGAGCTTGGAAAAATTTTAGCTAAAGGGATTCTAGAATCGTGGAACGACTCTAAATCTTTAGATAAAACGACTCAGTCACTTCTTTCTACGATTCGTAAATTTTCTTAAGATTTCTGGCGATAACAACTCGTTGAATTTGGTTTGTCCCTTCAACGATTTGTAAGACCTTGGCATCTCTCATGAATCTTTCAAGAGGATATTCTTGTGTATAACCAACTCCACCAAGAATCTGAACTGCGTCAGTTGTGACTTTCATAGCAGTATCTGTTGATTTAAGCTTGGCCATTGCCGCAAGAGTTCCATCACTTGAACCGTTGTCAAAGTTGATTGCTGACTGACGTACAAGAAGTCTTGAGGCACTAATTTCTGTCGCCATATCGGCCATCATAAATTGCAGGCCTTGAAATTCAAAAATAGGTTGCTTGAATTGCTCTCTAGTAAGTGAATACTTAACCGCTTCATCCAGAGCGCGTTGAGATAAGCCAACAGCAATCGCTCCAATCGTAAAACGACCAGCATCTAGAGCGCTCATGGCAACTTTAAAGCCAAAGCCTTCTTCTTTTAAGAGATTTTCTGCTGGTACAAAGCAGTTTTGAAACAGAAGTTCTCTAGTTGGAGAAGCTCTCCAGCCCATCTTCTTTTCTTTTTTGCCGTACTCAAAGCCTTTCATTCCATCTTCAACGATGAAAGCTGAAACGCCTTTTGAGCCTTCACCACCCGTTCTGGCCATAACAATATAAGTTTTAGCCACACCAGCTGAACTGATCCAACATTTTGAGCCGTTAAGAATATAGCCGCCATCAGTCTTCTTTGCGGTAGTTTTTAATGAAGAGGCATCAGATCCAGCAGAACTTTCTGAAAGAGCAAATGCACCAATCTCTTGGCCAGAAGTTAAGGCAGGAAGATATTTTTGTTTTTGTTCAGTTGTTCCAAAGTTATTAATGATGGATTGAACCATAGATGAAACAGAAAGAGTGACAGCGTAGGCGACAGAGCTTTTCGCTAATTCTTCATAAGCAACACAAGCGTCTTCATAAGACATTTCAGCGCCACCGTATTGAGCTGGTAACGTCATTCCGCCAAAACCTAATTGACCTAATGACTGATAAATTTCTAGGCGAAATTTTTCGTCACGATCATCATGTTCGGCATGGGGTTCGATTTGCTCTAAGCGAAATCTTTCTAAGACTTTTTGGATCTCTTTTTGTGTTTCGTTCATGGAAAAAGAGTCTAGCGATTGACCCTATATTTGCATATTTGCAAGGCGTCATTAAGTGTGATTTATCTTAGAAAATAAGATTTAACTAGCATGTGCAGTTGTTCTTGCGTTAAGGGCTGCATAAATCGAAGGCCCATCCTCATGCGATCAGTTCCGGCTGCAGGTTTATTGATATAAACAATTTTAGCTTCTAGCTTTGGATTGAAGCTGGCTCGATCAATATTGCTTAGAAAAAGTATATCGCCATCATAGAAGTACTTACCTAGATTTTGAATAAATTCTAAACACATTCCGTCTTTGGAAATATTAATAACACGGGCACTGAAATTTCTTTCACTACCAACGCCAGCTCCGATTCTTTTATCAAAGTAAGCATCAACATTGACTTTTTCCGGAGTATCAAAGCGAGGGACTAGTCGTTGCTCAAATAGTCGAACTTCTGACGGAATAGTGACAGCAATTTTATTGGCATTAAGTTTACAGTCTTGCTGTTTAAATAAAATACTTCGCTCTTCACCGCGAATATAAATCGTATAATTCTTAGAGAAACTTTCAAAACGATTCTTTTCTTTAGACTGTAATAAGATGCGGTTATTTTTAAAGTCTATTTTCTCAATAGTAGCGTAGGTAACAATTCGTTTGCCGTTTTGATTTTGCCAAATCATAACAGGGGATGAGTCGGCATACATCGCATTGATTGTATCGCTAATCTCGTGGTTGTTACGACAGACTCTTAAATTTAGCATGTCATCAATAGTAGTGGTGAACATGATATCTCCCAAATAAGTCTTTATTTTAACCAGTTAAACTTAAGTGTGGAGACGCACTCTGACAGGTAAATAAGGCTATTTTAGGGGAAGTGACAAAACTTCTCTTTAATTCTAGTCGGTTAGGGCTTTTTTGCACTGAAAAGAAATTCTTCCAAGATTACTTTTTAAGCAAGTCACCACGGCAGCGCCTTTTTTAGGAATACTTGAGCAATATTTTTTCTCATCTGCAGCGCATGAATCTTTGATATTTTTTTGCTGACGTGTTGCTAACGTTCTTGTCTCCTGGCAAAGCTTAGAGAGTTTTGACTCATTCTTTTCAAGACAAGCATTTAACAGGTCGGGGCGAAAACGTTCCTTATCACACAGTTTTTTTGCATCAAGGTAACATGGATTTCTAGCCGAAATCTTATCATCAATTTTTTGACGATGGTCCTTACACTCTTTAGTGAGTTTATCTTGATTACTACCCAGACAAACCTCTAGTTTTTTCCCATCTTTCTTGACGTCATCGCATAGGAGGATGGCATCTTTAAAGCATGGCTGCTTCTTCATCACTTTAGCTTCAAATTTTGATCTTGCCTCAGAACAAGCTTTAGAAAATTTCGAACTATTTTCAAGCATACATTTGGCTAAACTATTTTTTCCAAGCTTTTCTTTAGAACAAAACTTTTCTTGATCCTCCAAACATGGCTTCATCTCTTTTGTTCTTTTGTCTTTTTGCGCCAAGCACTCTTTAGAGAGTTTCTTCTCATTACTCTTTAAGCATTCGTTGATGTCCTTGGAGCTTGATTTATCTGAGCAGAATTTTTGTATATCGCCGTAGCACTTGTTGGTTTCTTTCACTTTTTTTGCAAATTCGGCGCGAACGGCTTTGCATGAAGGGCCAAGATCATCGGCATGTTTATTCAAACATTGATCGAGTGCGAAACGGGTTTTTTCTACGCCTTGACAAAATTTTTGAACGTCACCGGCACATGCATGCATGCTACTTGCAAATATTCTTGGTGATAAAAAAATTAAAAAAAGCAATATCAAGCGCATAGCGGTTCCTTTTTGACACCAAAATATTCTTGGTTATTCACCATAAGTTATAGGTTATTGGTTGGCAGGCCACAAGAAAAAACTACTCGGTAGTAAAAGGGTCACTCTGACCCCAGCAAAATGTAAATTGTAGAAAATACAATGTAAGTAAAATCACTTTGACGGTGTGTTTTGGAAATACGTAAAAGAAATTAACAAATCGAGGGTGTAGGACATTTTCTCGGCTATTTCAAAAACCGTTTGAGTATTTCATGGGGGGGCAGATCATGAAGCAGAGTTATCGTAAATTATTACCAATCATAGTCATCGGACTAACAATTGGTCTTACTGGGTGTAAAAAGAAATATACTCAATCAGATCTGGATAACTCATATGATAACGGGGTTGAAGACGGTATCGATATTGGTTACGACCAAGGTTATGATGCTGGTCACGCTGATGGTTATCAAGAGGCGAAAGACTTTTTCCAAACAGCTGACTACACAACTGGATTCAACGCTGGTCAGACTCAAGGCTACAATACAGGCTTTAGCGCTGGTCAGACTCAAGGCTACAATACAGGCTTTAGCGCTGGTCACACTCAAGGTTATCAAGAGGGTTACGATGCTGCTGAAACAACAGCCTACAACCAAGGTTATGCTGCAGGCTTCACGGCTGGTGAATCTTCAGGATACGGTCAAGGTTATGATGACGGCTTCGTAGATGGTGATGCTAACGGATATGCCGATGGTTACCTTGATGGTTTAGCTGATACTGAAGCTGCCTATGACCAAGGTTATGCTGATGGTTATACTGACGGTAATGATGATGGATTCACTGAAGGATACAATCTTGGTTATTCAGACGGAGACGCTGATGGCTATGTTTTAGGTTATTCTGATGGCGAGTCTGATGGTTATACATTAGGTTACGGCGACGGTTATGAAGACGGTGACCTTGCTGGATACACAGATGGTTATAACACTGGCTTTGATGATGGATATGCTATCGGTGTAGATGACGGTTATGACCTTGGTTATGGCGACGGTTACGGCGACGGTTATGATGATGGTTATTATGATGGCGGTGGACTTTCTAATTCAAATAAAAGTGTCTTAGTTGCTAACACTTTCATTAATGACTTGGTTGATTTTTCAAAAATTAAGCCAATCAAGCTTAAGAATTCTGCTGCTCTATCAGCTGCTGGTTCTTCAAGAGACTTAGAGAAAATGCAGGCCATGGTTGAAATGAATAAAGTTCGTCAAATCTCAGGACAAATCTCTGCAAAATTTGGTCTTTCTCACGATCGTTCAATGCAAGTTGCTAAGCTTTCTGCCCAATGGAATAAGCTTTCTTCTTCAAAAGAACTTACTAAAGAAGATGTAGATGCTTTCTCTAAAAGATTAATGGGTTCAAACATGCTTGAAATCGAAAGCGCTGTTAAAGAATCAATGAAAGGGAACGTTTCAAAGCTTGATGAATTAGTATCAAAAGCTGCTGAAGTAAATGCTACAAGCCCAGAGAAGATTTCTGGAATTGTAATGTCGATGTTCTTCTAAAAAAATAAAACTAAGAACTCCCAAACGGGAGTTCTTTTTTTTTGCAAATGAATGGATTAAGAAATGAAAAAATTAATAATGGCACCTCTTTTTATCATGCTCATGCTGACTGGCTGTAAAAAGAAATATACTCAAGAAGATCTAGACGTCTCTTATGACAATGGCGTCGAAGACGGAATTGAAATCGGATATGATCAAGGTTATGGCGTAGGTCATGCTGATGGTTATGAAGAAGCAAGACTTCTTTTTCAAACTGAAGATTACGCTAACGGTTTTAATGACGGACAAGTTGCAGGTTATGCCACAGGGTTTTCTGCTGGAGAGACTCAGGGTTTTAATACAGGATTTAATGCTGGTTATAACCAAGGTTATAACGAAGCAGAAACGGAAATTTATAACCAAGGCTACGCTGCAGGCTTCACTGATGGTGAAGTTGTTGGTTATGGAAATGGATATGAAGACGGCTTCATTGATGGTGATGCTAACGGATTTGCCGACGGATATCTAGATGGTTTAGCTGATAACGGTGCCTATAACACTGGTTATAATCATGGTTATGAAGATGGCTCAGATGATGGCTTCGTTGAAGGTTATTATCTTGGTTACGACGACGGAGCTGATGATGGTTATACTTTAGGTTATTATGATGGAGATGAAGATGGTTATAACTCTGGTTATAATGACGGATACTCTGATGGTGACTGGGATGGCTTTAGCGATGGATATGATGCAGGATTCGATGATGGATATTATGTCGGTCTAGATGATGGTTATGATATCGGTTACGGCGATGGCTACTATGACGGTTATGATGATGGCTATTATGATGCTGGTTGGTTATCAAAATCTTCTAGCTCAGTGAAACTAACTCAGACTTTCATTAATGACTTAGTTGATTTCTCAAAAATTAAGCCAATCAAACTTAAGAGTTCTGCTGCTCTTTCAGCAGCCGGATCTTCAAGAGACCTTGAGAAAATGCAGGCCATGGTTGAGCTAAATAAAGTTCGTCAAATTTCTGCCCAGATTCAAACAAAATTTGGACTTTCGCATGATCGCTCTATGCAGGTTGCTAAACTTTCATCTCATTGGACAAATTTATCAAGTTCAAGAGAATTAACTCAAAAAGATGTTGAACAGTTTTCAACAAAGCTTTTGGGTTCAAACGTTCTAGATTTAGAAAAAGCTCTTAAACAAAGTCAGATTGGAAATATCTCTAAGTTAGAGGAATTAGTTGCTAAGGCGGCTGAGGTTAACGATACAACTCCTGAAAAAATCTCAGGTATCGTTGCTCATATCTTCTTTTAGGCTTAAGTCTCAAATACTCTGAAATCAGCCCCTCAAAGAGGGGCTTTTTTGTTTTAATACGAGGACTTAGCTATCGTGTAAATATGACACGATGGGTCGAAAAAGGCGTCAATTCTGTTTACAATGATTTATCAAACAGGAGAGCACGTGCACCGTTTTTTAAGTACCATTTGGTTCATCGCCATCACCGTTATCTTAACGGTGAATACGCACGCCCAAGGCTTACTACCTGGAATGATTCCTTTAGAACGTGGAAGTGAGCCCGCTGTTGATCTTATGTATCAAGGTCAATTGCTATTTCCTGAAGATGCCATTGATCTGGTCGCAAGCTCAGGCGGACAATTCGATCTTTCAAGACTTAATCCTGCTGAATCTAATCTTTGGCAAGATAAAGATCTTTATCCAAATGCACAGGCAAAATTACCTGTAAACTATATGGACCAAGTGGATTACTTATCAAGTATTCCTAGCCGTCTGGGTAAAAACTTTCGTTTTAGTGTTGCTGCACCAACTGGTGAAACAGTGACGTTAATGGCCAGTAAAACAGTTCATAACGTTTTACTTAGAAGATCTCTACTACTTAAGCTTGGATATAATGTCCCGGCGATTAAACATCTTTCTAAAGTTAAAGTTAATTTTCCTGATATAGCTTCAAAGAATCGTTTTAAAGATGCACTAAACGAAGGATTACTTGGCGATACAGATCGCTGGATCTCTTATGAGCAAGAGGATTCTTCAACTGTCGTGATGCAAGATCTTATTGTCATGGGTGCAGAAGACGAACTTTATAATTTAGCCTTGGGAAATGATCTTGCCGCCATCGGTTTAGGTCGTCGAGTTATTAACTCTTTAGTTCTTCCTTATTCAGTCTTAAATATCCCTGAGAGCGTGAACTTACTTAATTGGTCTGCGGCCAGGATTGTTTCTAATCACGTTTTAGTCGAACTTGATAAATCGACTGACTTTAATTGTTCATACGAAGACGCTCTTTGGATCTTTCGTCGCATGGAAAAACTGACGAGACAAGACTGGGCCAATATCGTAGACGATTCAGGTTTACCTCCATCTGTTAAATCGATTCTTTTAGAAAAACTCATTGCTAGACGTAATTCTTTAGGTGACTCATTAAAAGTTGATTACAGAGAAATAGCTGTTGATGCAAATCCTAGCAATGCCGCTGGACTTGAAGATGGACGTATTACACAAGAGATCTTTGAAGGGTACGCCAGACGTTTTAGTTATGGCGACCCAGAGTCACCGTTATCGTCATCAGAACTTTCTAATTACATTCTATCGGTAGGACTTTCAAGCGCTATTGATGCTGCTGTGTCTGGTATTAACTCTCTGCCATTCTTAGGTACTGATATCGCTGGCAAAAATGAGCAAGAAATAAACAACTTGATTGAAGAGGCAACGGCGCAGAGCCTTGAGTCAGGTGAAACAGTCAGTGAACTTCCACTATCAACATGGATTTTTCCAACGTTTCAAGGTGGACTTCAATTATCTCGAAATATTGTCGCCGGTAATTACCTTGGTACAGATAATCTTATTCAGTTAGTTGATAATATCGGTGTAAACGTACGCGTTGGTGCTTTTGTTGGTGTTGCTGGACTATCACCTGTAAGTGTTGGTGCTCAACCCAATGCTTATTACACAAGAAGTTACTCTCATATCAGACCACTTTATGGAATTTCACAAGCACTTAAATATCCATTTAAAAATATGCTTGTGCCAATGCTTAAAAGAAAAATTGGTCATATTCTTGATGGCGTCGAAGAGATACCAGATGGTGATGAAGGCGATCAAAAACTTGAAGAGGTTATTGCTTCTTTAAAAGATAACTTAGAAGTCGGTGAATCATTTCTTATCACGGACTCGGTTGGTGCCGGACTGTCAGTTTTTGCTGGAGTTAATCTCTATAACCAATTAGTTCGAATTGATGCTGGAGTCACTCCAAGTGCTGCGATCATTTCAAGACTTCATATCTATAGAAAAGATGAAGATACCTTTCAAGTTTATAAAGACCTTGGAAATATTAAGTCAGTCATGGTGACACTCACTCTTTCAGGTGCGGGGATTCCTGTTATTACTGCTTCAAAACGTTATAGCCAAGGTAGTGCTAAAACGAAGTTTTTCGATCTTAATCTAAAAAATCTTGGTGCTAAAACAAAAGTCGCACTTGCTGGTTTTAGAGACGCCCTACTTAAAAACTCGGCCGAAGCTCTAAGTGCAGTGGTTAAGCCATTTAAATTAGAACATAAATTTAAAGAATCTGAAGGTCGCGTTGGAATCTTTTGGATTCGTATGAATAAAACGAAATCTTCAAATTACGTAAAGCTTGAAACACCGACTGGTGAAATTAAAGAAATGTTTAGAAGATATGATGGAGCGTATTCAGGAAATGATTACGCTGGTTATGCTTTTGATGTGGTTAAAGCACTTGCTTCAAAACTTCTTAAAACCAATGTTAACTTTAGTGGCGGCGGCGGCGGTAACCCTGGTTACTCATTCCTTGGAAAAGCCAAAAATAAGATCATGAGCTTTGAATCCGTTAAGGACGACAAAGGATTTTTCTCAAGACCGTTCGTTAAATTCTCAAGAATTTGGAATGGCTGGTCTTTAAAGAAAAATAAGGCCTTAAAGATTCTTGAAGATATTAAGGAACGTTACCTCTTTGGATTTTTCCCAAGACAGGTCCTATCGCAAACAGATCGTCTGTTCTTATATAATATCAATGTGAATTTCTTGATTCATCCAGATGGTATTGCCTATATGGAGCTACTAGAGCGCGATAAAATCAGTAAAATCTTTAGAAGTTATAAAAGAGGGATTAGAAATAATGCTTCAAGGCTTAGACAAGAGGATCGCGCTATTACATCTAAAGAGCGCAAATTTAGAAAATATATTAAAAAAGCAAAAGAGGCCAAAGCTGACGGTGACGTTGAAGAGTATTCAGATCTCATTTTGAAAGCGATCTCTGAAGCTGAGGAAGAGCTCAATATTTATGGATTGAAAGAAGTTTTTGGTGGCGAAGCGAACTTTTATAGCTTTGCCAGACTTGATGGCTTTAGAGAAGGCGATGAAAATGGAGACCAACCAGTTGTCTCACACTCTTTAGGTGAGTTTGGTCGTGAAGGGATGGAAGGACCGATTAATGCTATTAGAGAAAAAACTAATATGACTGAAGGCGAGTTTTTGATCTCTTGGATACTAAGGAGAGTGCTATGAGTAAATTAAGCACCCTACTTCTTTGTCTGCTTTCATCAACTGTCTTTGCAAGTGATTATGTTGTTGAATTTAAGCAAGCTCCAAGTGTGAAAATTCTTAAGAAACTTCAAAAGAATCTAACGATAGAGCGTTTTGATAATTTTAACTCAGACTACTTTAAAAGAGCTTATCAAGTTCGATCACATTTAGATCAAGACAAGTTACTTTCACTTCTAAGTCAAACGACTGAAGTGGTTGGTATTGAAACGATTGATAAAATCGAAGCACTATCAATTAATCCAGCTAACGAGCAAAAGCGTTTTCAAATTGAAGACCAACTTTTTGCTTATCAATGGGGATTAGTCAGCCAAGGCCAAAGTGTAAGAAAAGATAAAGATGATATCAATTATGTCCTTATTAAAGACGAAGCGTTACAGTCTTCAACTCCAGATTGGCTGACTCTGCTTGGTGATCAGGCGGCTAATCTTCCGGCCGAAGTACTTGCCAATCTTATGGCTGGGCAAAAACCAACAAAAGCTTTTGCTGATATCAACTTTGTAGGTTTTAAAAAGGCGAATCCTTCCAATTTAAAAGAAGTTAAGGTTGCCGTGATTGATTCTGGTATTGATTTTGGTCACCCTGATCTTAAGAATATGGTGGCAAAGAACTTATCTGAATGTAACGCCGACGGTGGAACGAATTACGAATCAAGAGATGACTTGGATGACAATGGTGTTCCAGGTGATTGCCTTGGTTGGAACTTTACTGTGCATAAAAATGATCCACGCGCAAAGCTTCCAATGGATGATGCTGGTCATGGTACCCATGTGGCCGGGATTATTGCTGCAGAAATACAAAATAATTTCGGTGTTGCTGGACTTGGTAATAATATTAAAATTGTACCAATTAAAGTTCTTCACTCTGATGAAGGAAGTGAAGAAGCCAAGCAAATAGCTTTTACTGATAGAGTGGCCAGAGGAATTTTATATGCCATTAAGCGTGACGTTGATGTTATCAACTTGTCGCTTGGATGGCTTAGACAGTCAGATACTAAATATTTACGAGAAGCCGTTAATGCTGCTTTAGCTAGAGGTATTCCAGTTATTGCTGCTGCTGGAAATAACTCAAGTAACGCTAGACTTTATCCTTGCTCTTATCCTGGTGTGATCTGTGTTGGAGCTACGACTATTGAAGGTAAGATTGCTGATTTCTCTAATCGGGGTGGAAATGTTGATGTTTTCGCTCCAGGTGAAAGTATTCTATCGACATGGCCTGTAACAATTGTACCTTTAGACTTTTCAGTACACGGTTATGAAATTCAAAGCGGAACATCTCAAGCTGCTCCTTATGTTTCAGGTGCTGTCGCTCAGCTTATTGCCGCTAAAGAAGAGATCAAACTTTCAGAAGTTCAAGCACGCATACTGTTGAGTTCTAATAACGATATCTTAAAAGATCAGCCTGATCTTGGCTCTGCTGGTCGCCTTGATATGGAAAAGTTAATTTCAGTTAAGGAACAAACGGCTGTCGTTCCTGTCTTTAAGAGTTTGGATGAAATTTCTTATACTTTAAAAGATAAGAAGTTTAGATTTCCTCTTCCAATAGTTAACTATTGGAAAGATGCACAGAATATCGTCGTTAAGATTTCAACGAATAATGATGGAATCGAATTGTTGAGATCTGAGTTTCCAATCAATGAGATTGAGAATGCTAAAAGTAAAACAATTCCAGTCGATGGTAGAATTGTTGATATAAAAGCAGATCGTTCTGTTCAGTTAAAAGTCGAGATTATTGAGGCAGATAAAACTAGAACATTTTATCATACTGTTAATTTTGTAAGACTGCTCATTGATGATCCAAATGTCGAAGAACGAACTGTTGCCTTTTTAGATAAGCCAAAGCCACTGGCATTAGTTCAAGAAGGCGAGGTATTGCCACTGGTGACGACCTTAGAGTCTTTCTATGGAACTTCTGAGCCAGAATGGTTTCTAAGAAGAAATCTTGAAAAAGGAGTTGAGTTTAGCTTCTTTAGTCTTGATGAACAAAATATAAGAGAAACGAAAGGTTTCAGTCTAAATAATGCTAAAAGAATTTTAAGTATTAATAGTCTAGATTTTAATAATGACGGTGTAGACGATCGCCTAGTGAGATCAACTCGAATTAATTCAGAAGATGTTGAAGATGCTATCGTCTATTCCTTTAGAAATAAGCAAGGCGAGCCTTTATTTGGTGAATATTCAGATTGGTCACTTACTCCAGACGTGGCTGTTGCTAATGATTCACTGGCTTATATTTCAACTAAGCTTGGTGATATTGAGAATGCACCTGCTCCTATCTTTGTGGCCCAAGGAGCTTTACCTGAGGCACAACAACCAACAGGATTTTTTGATCGTCGTGATGAATCGACAAGAAAAAGAATCTATGTTCTTTCGCCTAAGATTTCAGACGATAATAAAGTATTGCTAGATACTCTTGCGATAGATACTCAAAAAAATATTGAATCTTGGAAAGAGTCTTTGGGACTGCGCTGGAGTGATAAGCTTGAGATCGTCAATCTTCTTGCTCCAACATTAGCTGAACATAAAAATAAAACGGTTAGAGTACTTCTTTCAGGCGGTCATGCGTCTAGAAGAGTTGATGCTATTTTAACGATTCATTCCATCAGTGAATTCTCAATCGAAAAAACGTCAACCAATGGGATACGTTTTGAAAATCAAGAAGCAGTTAGAATAAGTGAGATTGATCAAGACCGTTTTTCAAGACATGAACGTACAGGTTTTGTTGGCTTCTATGACGGTAAGCGAGCTAGAACAAGTGTTCTTGAGAATGAAGTTATTAATCAAACTTATAAAATAAGCGATGAGTTCGATAATTTCTCAGGTCATATTGGGAGTTTTTTATCACAAAATCAAATAACGAGTATTTACTCCACTTCTAGTAAGTTAGTTCTTGTTCAACAGGCAGAGGGCAAGCAAACTGTTCTAGAAAGACCACTTGAGCGCTTTGATTTCTTACCTGGCCAAGTTTTTAATGAATTATTTTGGCCTATCGCTAGAACAAATGATGCAGGTGAGCTTATACCAAGTCTGTATGTAGACACTTCAAGTATCCATACGAACAGTATCCATATTATTGAAATTAATAAAAATCATATTTCTGCCCCAATGGAGCAAAGCGTCCTTCTGCCTCCCAACTGTAAGGCATTAAACCCAGTGATACTGACTAGTGAAAAAGCTCATAGAACATCATTAATTTGTGTAGAAAGAGATAGAGGTTTTGTCTTTAAATTTGTAAAATAATGAATGTATTTTAGGTTCGTTATTATTATATCTATTTTTCTTCATATTTCATCTGGCTATGCCAAAGATGTTATTACGATAGGAACTTTTCCTTATCCGCCTTATCACAGTGAAAAAGGTGGATTTCTCAATGACCTCTACAATGCAATTTTTAAAGCAGTTGATTATGAAGTCGAGTTTAAATATTTGCCAATTAGACGAAGTGAATCGAATTTTCTAAAAGGCGACATTGATTTTTTTTCTTCGCATGTACTTATTGAAAGCGAAAATTTAAAATTGGTAGAGCGATTAAATATTTTCAAATTTAGATCTTCTTTCTTTTATTTAAAAACAAAAGGAAATTTTGAAGATTTAAAATCACTTAGTGGTTTTACTTGTGGCGTCATTCATAATACTCCTTATGAAATGCTCTATAAGAAAAATGGAATTCAACTAAACTATCTAAAAGATCCTCAAACTTTATTAAAAATGGTTCTACTAAACAGAGTTTCTGCCTTTGAGTCGACTTTTCTAACCGGAATAAACTACATTCGACAAAATGAAATGGTAGAAAAGTTTGATTACTTCACGTTTGATGTTTTGCCTTCTGGTCCAGCGATTCTAAAAACTAGTAAAAAACGAAAAAAAATTGTCCAACTTATTACAAAAGGCTATGAGCTGATTACTAAGAACGGTGAACTGGTTAAGATTCTTGAGAAATACTGGGGTGCTAATAATATACCCAAATCAATATTACCTAATGATCTTAAGCATTTAGGCAAAGAAGAACCTCTCCTAAAGGCAATTCCCCTTTCTATCTAATTATTATACTGAATATATTCAATCAATATAATTGATGTTCTTTGCCGCACTGACTATAAATCCACATCACTTCAATGAGGACTTATAGATGAAACTACTTACACTTCTTTTCATGATCATTACATCTGCGACTTATGCTTCACAACTTCCGCAAAATATTGGTCAAGCTCTTGGAGAATATGAAAGCTCTGATGCTAGAACTTCAGACTCTTATGATGCCGAAGGCTTTAGTTTTTTCCAAGTCATGATTACTCCAGACTCAGAAGCCGTTGTAGTTTTTGAAGAAATGGGTATTGAAGTGTTTCTAGATAAAGATTTAAGTTTTTATGAAGAATCTGTTTCTGAATGTGAGGACCCAGGATGCAGCGGGGTTAGTGATCTAGACGGACAAATTAAATTTAAAGAGATTGATGGTAAACTTACTCCTTATGCCGTCGTTACCTTGAATTTTTATCGTGATATTTCTGAAGACATTGATTGCGATGAAGTTGATTGTGACAATATGGATTATGATGATTATTGGAAGGAGTGGAGCGAAACTTTTGAATTTATTTTTAAAGGTACTTTCCAAGGACAAATCCCAAGCTTCAACCCAATCAATGTAAGCTCTGATTTAACAACTCTAATAAATGATTGTAAGGGGTTTCAACAAAATCTCATTATCAAATGCTTTAATGCTCAGGCTTTTCAATTTAAAAAAGAAGTAACTCAAGTTGAAATTGAAAAACTTTTTCAATATTTGAGTACTTCAATGAAAAATAAAATTGAAAAAAAAGATGCTCTAGAAATGGTTCGCTCTAATATTGATACAAAACTACTACTTTTAAAGAACTATTATTTTAACGGCGTAGAAGTGGAGGATTTTTTAAAGATCAAAAGTACTTTGAATGATTTCTATAAAGTATTAGAGGCTCAAAATGCTTCAGTTATTTATACGGCTCTTGGCTCTAGTGGTTATTCATGGAGAGATGGTTTGCTTTTAGATTTCTTGTTTGTTGATAGTGAAACGAATCAAGTTCATCGATTTCAAATATCATTATAATTTAAAGGCCCTCTCACGAGGGCTTTTTTTATAATGTCAGAGTATAAATAATTCCGCCTTGGATATTATTATTTTCTAAGCCTTTATTATCTTTTTCAAAGTTCATTAAATAAGAATCAACATTGATCATTAATGAGTTGTGCTTATTGAAAGCAGCGCCAAGGCTGAATGCTAGTTCGTAATGCGGATTGATTCCACCATCAAGCTGAAAGCCTGGTCCAATCCCACCCTTAGCTCGTAAAAAATAGCCATGGAAAAAATAATAATAATCATAGCCAGCGATTGGACCAATAGTTATCGCATTTAAATTTAATCGGTAGTCTATATTTCTTTGATCAACGAGGCTTTGGTGTTGTGACTCTAACTGGGAAGGAAGCTTGATCTCTCTTTTATCGATATTGAGGCCAATAATCCAAGTTCCCATGGTGAGGCTAGTGCTGGTCTCATACGCAAGCGTGGTAAGACTTTTACCTTCTCTTATATATTTCAGATGATTCTTATCAAAGTAATAATGAACTCTAATATTTTTTGCTTTGACTTCATAGTCAGAGTAAAAGAATTTTAAATTATTACCATCGACGATGGCACCTTTGTAACGTTGGTAGTTCAGCCTGATATCGAAGCTTCCAATGGCAAAATTCAACCTAAAGTCATTGAACTGACTAGCCTTAAAGCCTTCAACTGTTTCTTCGTGACTGGTAAAAACATAACCAAGAGTAATCTTTTCGAATTCTAGTGCGAAGCCTATACCGCTTGAGACATTGGGCGCAAAGGTTAAGACAGGGTTACTGTCTAGGTCCTTTAATACACTATCACTAGATAAATGGAGCACTGTCGCAGAGATCGATTCTAGCTTTGGACTATAAGCATTTACGTTGCTGCAAAAAAGATAAGCTAAGAAAAAAAAGCTGAGTAATTTCTTGGACTCAATATGCTCAGACAATTTCACACATCTTTGTTAATGATCTTGAATCAAAGATTTGGCTATAATCATAATCATGACTTCATTCGTTCCAGCACCAATCTCATTAAGCTTATTGTCTCTCATCATACGCTCAACTGGAAACTCGCGGCTATAACCGTAGCCACCGTGAAGTTGAATCGCATCTAGTGCAATCTTAGTCGCCATCTTTGGAAGAGCGAGCTTCGCTTGGGCAGCAAGGGTAGGACCTTTTTCACCCATGTCATAACGCTTGGCCATATCGTAAAGAAACGCTCTCATCATATTGGTTTCAGTGACCATTTCAGCTAACATTTTTTGCATGAGCTGATAGTTCACAAGAGTTTTTCCGAACTGCTTTCTCTCGTTGGCGTATTTAATCGACTGATCCACACAGGCCTGGGCAATACCAAGTGAAATACCTGAAATGGTAATTCTTTCGACGTCGAGATTCTTCATCATATGGTAAATCGAGTCACCCTCTTTACCGACAAGCTGAGATGTTGGAACTTTAGTATTTTCCATGATCAGCTCACCCGTAGGTGAAGCTCTCATGCCCATTTTATGAATTGGCTTTCCTGCGCGGTAGTGACCAGCATCTTTTTCGAGAATAAAAGTTGAGAGATTCTTTCTTTCACTTCCAGTTCTCGTGTAAACATAAGCGATGTCTGAGTACTGAGCGTTTGTAATCCACATTTTGGTGCCATTAATAAGATAATGATCACCTTTGTTTTCCGCTTTGGTTTGGATACCAACCGCGTCTGATCCATATTCCGGTTCACTCATGCCCATGCAGCCGATATGCTCACCAGTAATTAGCTTTGGCAGGTATTTTTCTTTTTGCTCTTTAGAAGCGTTAGACTCAATATTGTTTACACAGAGAATTGAGTGAGCAAGGTAGGAAAGGGTTGAAGAGGCACAGGCCTTTCCAAATTCTTCCATTACAAGAGTCGCTGCAAGAGCGCCCATGCCGGCTCCGCCGTATTCTGGGTCAGCGGTGATGCCAAGAACACCGAGTTCCCCCATCTTTTTGAAGGCCTCAATGTTAAAGGATTCTTCGTTATCGTGTTTTTCAGCAACAGGAGCTAGCTCTTTTCTAGCAAAGTCCTGACAGGTCTTTTGAAGTTGTTTCTCTTCTTCGCTGAAATACCACATACTGTTCCCCTGAAAACAAATTTAAACATTATCGTTATATCGCCCGGTTATAAGACTGACAACTTTACATC